>NZ_CP084530.1:3410000-3710000 GCF_023704175.1 Paenibacillus sp. YPG26
GAGGGGGGTTAAGTGACGATGCGGTTTGAAGCCTTTCAGCAATTCGCCTCCCACCCGCTGGGTAGGGGAATCGGGCAGTGTCACTCCGGTCTCCGCCTCAAGCGCCACTAGCTTGTCATAGAGGACGTCATATTCCTTGTCGCTGACTAGTGGATTATCCAGCGTGTAGTAGTGATAGTTATACTTATTCAGCTCCTCCACAAGCTGCTCCATTGAATGCATTGGATCCATGCAGGGCACCCTCCCATAACGATTGATAAATATATGTATATACGGCTATTGGACACTGGTGACCAGAATCACCCGCCGCCCAATAGCACGCCTCTCATGTCAAAAACACTGTTACATAGCTGTTACGGTATAGACTCTATTCGGCTTCCACCTTCGTAATCGGCGCAAATCCAGCAAGCAGACGCTTCACGCCTACAGGAGCTGGAAAAGCAATCTGGAGCTCCATATCATTGCCAGAGCCTTTGACAGCCACAATGGTGCCGGTGCCCCACTTGCCATGAGCCACTTTGTCGCCTGCCTTGAAGTCTCCGGAGCCCGCTGCTCCGGTAGGCTTAGCCTGTACCGCGCCAGGCGCACCTGTCGTGACCGTTACCCGGGACGCAGTTGGCGCTGCCTTCGCCGTGCTGCCCTCCGTCCGGCGGCCAAAGTTGCCGCCTCCACCGCTGCCGCCAAATCCACGGCCTCCGTAGGCGCCGCCTACATTAGCCCCGCGGCGATAACGGTCACGTGCAATGTCTGTATCTTCCTTGTACTGGTCGGGAATTTCATTCAGGAAGCGTGATGGCGCATTGGCCGTGGTCCGGCCGAACAAGGTCCGCATCTGAGCACAGCTCAGGAAGAGCTGCTCTTCCGCACGTGTAATTCCTACGTAAGCCAGACGCCGTTCCTCTTCGAGCTCTTCCTCATCCAGGAATGCGCGGCTGTGCGGAAATACGCCTTCTTCCATGCCTATAATGAACACTACCGGGAACTCAAGACCCTTCGCACTGTGCATGGTCATCAGAACAACCGCATCGCTCTGCTCTTCTTCCGAGTCATTCATGCTGTCAATATCGGCGATTAGGGCTAGATCCGTAAGGAAGGAGACGAGAGACTTGTCTTCGTTATTCTTCTCGAACTCCATAGTTACCGACAGGAACTCATCAATATTCTCCAGGCGGGAGCGCGATTCAATCGTATTCTCGTTCTGCAGCTCCAGCCGGTATTGAGTCATCTCCAGCAGCTTCTCGGTAAGCTCCGTAACGGATAAATACTCCACCATCCGGTGAAGACCCGCAATCATGTCGAAGAAATCCACCAGGTTATTACGTGTCCGTCCCGCAAAACCAAGGTCATCCACATATTCCAGCACACGGTAAATGGAAGTTCCGCGCTCTGCCGCAGCTGCAGCCAGCTTCGCCACTGTAGTATCCCCAAGTCCCCGCTTCGGCACATTAATAACCCGGGTCAAGCTGATATCATCGTCCGGATTGGATAGAAGGCGCAGATAGGCCAGAATGTCCTTGATCTCTTTACGATCATAGAACTTGATGCCGCCCACGATTTGATATGGAATGTCCGATTTGATCAGAATTTCCTCGATAACCCGGGACTGGGCATTCGTCCGGTATAGAATCGCATGGTGTCCGTAGCTTTTGTTCATCTTAATGTTCTTATGAATCTCCGAAGCCACGAAATACCCTTCGTCATGCTCGGAATCGCCGCGATATACCTTGATCTTGGCCCCGCCTTCTTTGTCGGTCCACAGCCTCTTCGGCTTCCGGCCAGTGTTCAGGCCAATGACCTCATTGGCCGCGTTCAGGATGTTCGAAGTTGAGCGGTAGTTCTGCTCGAGCAGGATGGTTCTTGCTTCAGGATAGTCCTCTTCAAAGTTGAGGATATTGCTGATATCCGCTCCGCGCCAGCGGTAAATGGACTGGTCGCTATCCCCTACCACGCAGATGCGGTGGTGGCTGTCGGCCAGCATTTTACAGAGCATATACTGGGCCCGGTTCGTATCCTGATACTCATCGACATGAATATATTGAAATTTGCGCTGGTAGAAGTCCAGCACTTCCGGCACCTCTTTGAACAGATCAATCGTCTTCATAATCAGATCATCGAAGTCAAGGGAGTTGTTGTTTCTGAGACGCTTTTGGTACATGGTATACACTTTAGCCACAATACCTTCGAAATAATCTCCAATCTTCTGCTCATACATCTGAGGACTTACCAGCTCATTCTTGGCATTGCTGATCATGGCCTGAACGGCTTTGGGCTCGAACTTCTTCGGATCGACGTTAAGCTCCTTCATACAATTCCGGATGACTGACAGTTGGTCTGTAGAGTCCAGGATCGAGAAATTAGATGTGAATCCAATGCGTTCAATATCCTTGCGCAAAATACGCACACACATGGAGTGGAAGGTGGATACCCAAATGTCACGGCCCTGCGGCCCGACGAGCTTGGAGACCCTTTCCTGCATCTCTCTAGCGGCTTTATTGGTAAAAGTAATAGCCAAAATGCTCCACGGCGCTGCCTTGCGCGTCGCAATCAAGTGCGCAATGCGGTGCGTCAGTACGCGGGTCTTGCCGCTTCCTGCGCCGGCCATAATCAGGAGCGGGCCGTCTGTTGCCAGTGCGGCTTCCTTTTGCTGAGGGTTAAGCTTGTTAATTGCTTGCTCTATGTCAATCATTGTGAACATCCTTTCGGGGGAATCTACCTTCCCAAACCCTCCCTTCCTAAGCATATGCTTCCGGTGTGGTTTTCCCTTGGGAAAACCTTCAGGAGGGCCCCAAGGGCTACGCCCTCTGGACACCCGGAATGGGCGAATGAGAACGGGTACAGGTACTTGGTTAGGCTGGGATTTGGGATCGCTTGCCGTCCCTTGCGAGACCCGCTTGAATTGTGGCGGTATTTTGTTACTGAAAGTCTTTGGGCTGTGAGAACTGCTATATATAAAATGAGATTGTTGTGATTAAGGAACCGCTTGTCGTCCCTGCGGGACACGCTACATTAGGGCGGGACTCGAAGATGATACTTCGGTGGCACTGGGTGTTACTGTGTGCTAGGAGCGCTCTCCCTGCGGAATCCCTTTAGGCTTGTGCAGGGCCCGGGGCGATGCTTGGTTGTTGCTGGGTGTTACTGTGTGCTAGGAGCGCTCTCCCTGCGGGAATCGCTTTAGGCTAGTTATTGTCTTTTATCGCGGATACGGTGGTAAGGGCTTGGGGCAGGTTCGTATAGATGATATTGCCCACGATGATCGTGTCGGCTGCATCTGCGGCCAGGCGCGCTGTCCCAGCATCCGTGATTCCACCGCCGTAGAACAGACGGGACCTCGAAAGGGATCTGCGCACAGTGGAGACCAACTCCATGTCACCAAAGGCTCCGCTATATTCCACATAAACAACCGGAAGGGACATCAGCTTGTCCGCCGTCTGCGCGTATGCCGCGCTTTCGGAGATGGACAGACCGCTAATCGCCCCTGTGATCTTGGCTGCTGTAGACTCCGGATTAAGTATGATATAACCTTCCGGGACAACAAGATCCCAAGGAATTATATACCCATAACGTTCGATGGCCTGCTGATGCCGGCCTATAATCCACTCCGCCCCGCGGGTGTTAAGCACCATAGGTATCATATACAGATCAAACCCTGGGACTACCGCATCCAGCTCCGAGATCTCAAGTACACAAGGAACCTCGTATTGCCGGACACGCGACAGAAGGTCTACGGTATTGTCATAGGTAACCCCGCTGGAGCCGCCGATCATGACGGCATCCGTACCTGACATGCACACCGCCTCCAGATCGTCATCTGAGATGACCTTGTCCGGATCCAGCTTAAATACGTGTCTCCATTCATCTATCATTTGCTTCAAAAAAGATTCCTCCAAAATACATTGATGTACATCATCCACCTCAAAAAACGGAGCATCTGGTTCTGACCGCTCCGCCAACTGAGATTATAAAGAAATAGAGGCAAACTGCTCTACACTGAATCATTTTAAACAGCTTAATTCCAGTCTATGATACCCACGTGTTAGTGTCAATGTTCGTATTTTAGGGGAACAGAAAAAGGATTGAGATCAGTGATATAATTTATTGTAAGTAAATTACCGGAGGACCAATTGAATAGTAACCAGAAAGCTGTGAACCAATAAAGTATATCCACACACTTAGTGGACACCCTTAAATATTATCTTACGCGGGAGGTCATGATTTCTTGAAATTTGAACTTGGACGCTGCTTGCTGAATGAACGATTAATGGAAGCCGGGAAGTCCGCGGAATGGCTGGCCAGAGAACTGCTTTTCAAGCCCGAGCGAGTGTATGACTATATAGAAAACAAAAGAGTAATGCCACTCAAAGTTGCAATATCAGCTGCCGATACTATCGGTTGTGATGTACGCGCCTTGTATGAATTAATTCCGAACCAAGCATGAAGTATGGAGTGGGGGGGATTGATGACCTTCGTCATATCGGATTATCCAAGAAAAGAAAACCACTGCTGCGTGAGCTCCCAGGAGCTCCCATTCCACTTGAGCAAATTAGTGATATAACCGAAACGGTCTGCATGATAAAGTCCGCTAACCCCTTGAAGTGCCATTAGCTCATAAGTTCCGTCACGCTCCAGATCAATCGGGTAAAGGCCGCTGAGCGGGTCTACAAAGCCTTGAACCGGCTTTTTGAGGGTACCATCCGGATTGTAGATCTGGTCCAAATATTCCTTGCCCCGAGATGAGATATCCACGGTATATGTTGTACCGGAATGCGGGCTATTCACTTGAAGCCTGTAGAAGTCCAAATAATCTACGGTATAACTCCACTGCTTATTGTACTGCTCGGAGTCGAACAACAGCCGCGGCTGTCCCCCCGTGAACGTGTAGACATAATCAAAGGTGATCGCACCTGAACCTCCCGAATCTATGCGCACCAGTACATCGGAGGTATTGTCCCCGGTAAAATCCCCCAAAAACAATGTAGGCTGATAACCTGCATTGTTGCGAAGCGGAACCCGGTATGTCTGCTGGTCTCCCCAACTGTGGACAATTAAGGTAATATCCGTAATATAAGGGCTCCCCGCATCCCCCGGCTGCCCGGTAAGAGTTACTGTATCCGGCACCCCATCTCCTGTTACATCTCCAATCTTGCGATCTAGGACCTGCACTGCTCCAACTCGTCGTATATCATACCCTGCAGGATAATTTATCATTGTCAGTTCTCCTTGTAATTCTATTTCAAGCAGTATATGACCCGACATTGGGCGGGGTGAGTGGGCACATCTAGGGCAGGACCCTTAAATCCGGGAAGGGCAGGCAGGAATACGAGAAATAAGAAGGCTTCCGGGCATGGAAAGTGAATGAACTTGAAAAGTGAATGAATGCGGAATGGGAACGAATACAGAATGTGAAAAGTGGACGGTGGAGTGTGGTAAGCAGAGGTATGTTTGAGTGGAGTGTGAAAAAAAGAGTATAGAATGAAGAGTAAGGTAAGCAGAGTAAGGTAAGCGGGTATGGAATCACGGGTTCGAGTTGAAATGCAATATCAAAAGGGCCGCCCCTTGAAAAGGGCGGCCCTGACTTTGTGATTGGAGACAGAAGCACGCTGTCTCTCTAGTCCGTTATTTTATTTCACCAGCTGTCCACGGGTAACCCCGAGCTGGTTCGTCGCTTTAAGCTGCTTCCATACCTGCGTTCCACTGATCTCTCCCCGCAGCGCACGGGTATACAAATCAATGACTTCGAGCACCTGCTCTGGTGTCTCTTCGAGGAACTCTACCCGGTAGCTGGGCACTCCCGATTCGAGGAAGTGGTTCAAATATTCCGCGCCAGACTGCTCGATCGCATTATACACGGTATTCCGGCAGCCTTCGTCTACTCGTACCGGGTGAGACATGCCGATCCGGTCCTGAAGGGAAGCACGGTGATCTTCACATGGCCGTCCGCAGTTCGTAAAGTCCGTACCCTCACTCATGAAGGTACAGTACACGCAGTGCTCCGTATGGAACATCGGCAGATGCTGATGAATCACGATCTCCATTTCCGAAGTACGGCTCTTGCCGAGCAGATCAACCATCTGCTGAATGTTCAGGTCATAGGAAGGAGTTACCGTATCGATTCCCGCTTCCAGGAACAATTCGACCGCTTTATGGTTGGCAATGTTGAGCGAGAAGTCCCCAATCAGCTTAGGCTGCGGCGCCAAAGGATTCTCCAGCCGGTTGCGCAGGTAGAAATACAGCGCACCCGTGTTGCGTACCAACACCGCGTCCGGTTGAAGACGCAGGATGTTGTTATGGTATCCGTTCTCGCCAGGCATATGAATGCGCGGTGTTGCCAGCGCGATCTGCTTGCCTGCTGCACGAGCGGCGTCTACCGCTGCCGGGAACTGCTTGATAAATTCAAAGTCGGCATAGATCATGTCGACGCCGGTCTTCAGCGCAGCCTGCACCTGATCCAGGCTGCGGCACAGCGCGGTCAGCTTCGCCTGACCGCGAGGGATCGGCTGCGCGGACTTCACCGCGTCGCCGTAGATCTCGACCGCCCGCTTCACATACACGGGCGGCTTGGGACGCTCGCCGGCAAGCTGCTCCACCGCACGGCGGCGGATGCTGTTCAGCTCGCGCATAGGCACGATCACGTCGCCATGCAGTTCCGTGTCCAGCTCTTCGAGCTGGAACACCGTGCCGCCAAGGCGGCCGAACTGCTCTTCCAGCAGTTCATGGTCCATCGGACGCTTTTGCGCCACTTCAAGCTCCATCTCGGAATCCACCCGCACTGTAGTCCCCTTCTGGACATCGGTCCAGAAAGTCACAAGCGGCTGACCGGGATGTCCAATTGCCCGAACACGCACCGGGAACACCCGGTATGGCTTCTCCGTCTCATACGTCTGACGCATCCGCTTATCCAGAGCCGGGTCGCTCGTCTTCCAGATCCGGTCGCCCACATGCAGCTTGCGCAGATCTACGTCATTACGGCCAGGAATGATGTCGATAACCCAGCCTTCGCCAGCTTCCCCTTCGATCTTCACGCCTTTACGTCGCAGATCGTAGACGCGTCCGCCCTCTTCCTTCTTGGTCGGGTCTCCGGCATCAAATACAATCCCGTCCCCACGCTTCACCGGAGCATCCAGGCGGCAGACGACGCCATCCCTTAGAATCTGCTCCACCCGGCCGAGATATACGCCGCGGCTCTTGGGAAAAGTCCCCTCTACAAGCTGCTTATTATTCGTACCCTCTAAGAATCCATGAGTGAACCCACGCGAGAAGCTCTGCTGCAGCTCACGGATTTCCTCCTTGGATATACGCTCTTCATTACCATCAAAATATAGATCAATCGCTTTGCGGTATTTGCTGACCACATTGGCCACATACTCCGGACTCTTCATCCGTCCTTCAATCTTGAAGGAAGTTACGCCTGCCTCGATCAGCTCCGGCATGATGTCAACCGCAGCCAGATCTTTGGGAGACAGAAGATAGGCTACATCGCCCATCGGCTTCATCTCGCCATCGACCATCAGGTCGTAAGGCAGGCGGCAGGCCTGAGCACACTCACCACGGTTCGCCGAGCGTCCGCCCCACATTTCCGAGGTCAGGCACTGGCCTGAATAGGACACACAGAGTGCTCCGTGAACAAATACCTCCATCGGCAGCTTGGCCTGTTCGCCAATCTTCTGAATCTGCTTCAGGTTATTCTCGCGGCCGAGCACCACGCGCTCCATATTGAAGGGTTTGGTGAACTCGACGGCTTCCGGAGAAGTGATCGTCATTTGTGTTGAACCGTGAATCGGGAAGTCTGGAGAGATCTCACGGATCATTTTTACCAGGCCCAAATCCTGCACGATCACCGCATCCACACCTGCATCGATACAGGCTTCAATCAGTTCCTTGGCATCGGCTAACTCATTCTCGAACACGAGGATATTGAAGGTTAGGAAGCCTTTGACCCCGTAGCTGTGAAGATAAGCCATAATCTCCGGCAGCTCGGCCATCCGGAAATTATTCGCCCGCGCCCGCGCATTGAACTTCTCCACGCCGAAAAAAATCGCATCTGCCCCATTCGCCACTGCGGCACGCATGCAATCCCAATCCCCAGCGGGTGCCAGCAGCTCCACGTCTTGTCTTGTTAATGCTGTACTGCTCATCTATGTCCTCCTGGATCGGCTAACCGATCAGATATATTTGAAGTATAACCTTGTAATCTCGTCGTAATTCCGTCAACGTCAGTGTAACTAATATAGTTTATCAGAAATCGGGGGAATGCTCTAGTGGAAAGAAAAAGAGCTGGCGATATGAGCATAGAAACCCTTCAAAAGTGATGATGTTCATGCTACCCGTTATTTTTATCTTCCCCACAAAAAACTCCCCCTACAGCCACAGGTTCACCTAACATTCACCTGTCCACCGTAAGGGGAGCATATCACATCTAGCAGTTCTATTTAATTGGGTTTAGTTTTGTGAGAGACCTAGGTAAACTTTCATAGTTTCAACTGTAGGCACCTTAACTGCTTCAAACGTTACATCGATCGATTTCCCCGTGTTATCTACTACTTTAAGAACAACTTTACTAATCGATGTACTTTGCTGTGCTACAACAGCAGATACTAGAGTATTTTTCTGTTCATCTCTCCAGTTACTGCCTGCAAGGTAGCCGCCGCCATCCTTTTGTTGCCAAGTATACTCTTTATTTTCAAAAATTATCTTTGTCACAGGGCTATTAGGAGTATCGTGCCCAAATGCTCCAACATATCTTGCGAAGGTGTTCATGACGTAGGAGTCGATCGCGTAGGCTACTGCATCCTTTTTCTGGCCGTCAGCCCCTGTAACTTGACCATTCTCTACTACCAGTTTATCAAAGATACCTTTGATTCCAGCAGCAACACTCGCTGTCACACCATCTTTACCGAAGTCTGCCGTTACGGTAGTTCCTGCTGCAGTTAACTCTTTGATATCCAACCAGTTTGTTGCCGTACCACTGTAACTGTACTGTGTCGCTGTTGCTAAATACTCTGTAAGAGCTGGATGTAAAATAACATCCATAGCTGATTTTGCAGGAACAGCAGCTGCCTTAAATGTTACGTTGATGGAATTCTCATCTTTATCGACAACTTTAAGAGCTACTTCACGAATTGAGCTGTTCTGGTTAGCTACTACTGCGGACACTAGAGTTTTCCCATCTGCATCTTTCCAGTTACTACCCGCTAGGTAGCCGCTGCCTACTCCATTCTTTTCTTGCCAAGTATACTCTTTACCATTAAATACTACCTTCTCGATCGGGCTAGCCGTATCATGTCCGAACGCCCCTACGTATCTAGCGAACGTATTCATTACGTAGGAATCAATCGCGTAGACTACTGCATCCTTTTTCTGGCCGTCTGCTCCTGTAATTTGACCATTCTCGTCTGTTACCAGTTTATCAAAAATACCTTTGATTCCAGCTGTAACACCATCTTTACTGAAATCAGCTGTTACGGTAGCCCCTGCCACGGACAACTCTTTGATATCCAACCAGTTCGTTGCAGTACCATAATCGTGCTGAGATGCTGTTTCTAGATACTTTGTTAGAGCTGCCACTGCATCATCAATTACTTTTTGAACCGCACTAACCCGGCCTTCAAGCCCTGTCTTTGCTGTTCCCGCTGGCAAGGCATCTACCAGTTTCTTTGCTGCGTCTACATCCGCTTGAGCTTTGCTTTCCTCAGCCTGTACTACCGCTGCAGTTGCATCTTGTACTGCCTTTTCTGCTGCCGCTGCTGCATCAATTGCTTTTTGAACCGCACTAACCCGGCCTTCCAGCCCTGTCTTTGCTGTTCCCGCTGGCAATGCATCTACCAATTTCTTGGCTGCGTCTACATCCGCTTGAGCTTTGCTTTCCTCAGCCTTTTCTACAGCTTTAGTCGCGATTGCTATTGGTGTAGAAGTCTCGCTGCTTCCTCCACCTGTAGATGGCGTTGAAGGGGTAGATACAACAGGAGGTGTGGTTACAGTAACGCTGCCGCCTTGTGTTCCCTCAACATTTGCTGGCTTTTTGTCAAAAGAGGCACCTTTCGCTCCGTCGTTCACCACTGCAGTCTGAACTTGTCCACCGCCAACGACTTTGACTACAGCGTCCAGAACCAGCTTAACGACTTTGGCTTCACTGCTTAGTTCAATGGATGAGCTGCCGGCATTCTTGTCCACGTTAAGATTAGCGATAGAACCTCTTGCCACTTGTACAGACAGAGATGCTGCAAATACTTCGACATCCTCAAACGTACCGTTCAACACTACTTTCGCATTAGCGGGCAGCACTTTGGACAGCTGGACATCGCTGAAGCCTTTACCCGTTGCGCCGCTCTCCTCCAGTTTCACTGAAGTCTGAACAACTACATTCTCAACTTGTGTAGAACCTTCTGCTACGATCCGGACCGTGCCGTCCTTCTTGTCTACCACCACTTTAACGAGAACAGAGTCAACGAAATGAATGGAGTTCTCGCCTCCACCTTGAACGTTGGTAGTTCCGTGGACTGTTACATTTTTGAGAGTTACATCTCCACTGCCGATGCCTTGTCCTAGTGTAAGATTGCCTTTGATCTCGACATTCTGCAAAATAACGCCTGGTGCGGAAATAAGTACGCTGCCCTCAATGACCAGCTTCTGATCTGGTGTTCCATATGTACCTGCTTTATCGTAAGTGGTTGTAACCACTTGTCTATTGCTTAGTGCTGAGTCTATCAGCGTGATTGCCTCAGCTCGTGTAAGTGAACGGGCAGGTCCGATAGTTCCATCCGGGTAACCCTTTAGAATTTTCTTCTCAACAGCGGCAGCCACACTGCCTTTGCTCCATGCTGCTATTTGGCTTACATCGGAGAACTGCTTCAATGCCCCAGCATCACCTTCTTGGAGTCCGAGTACTTTGAATACTACAGCCGCTGCTTCTTCACGGGTAATTGGAGCATTCGGATGAATCGTATTATCTGCGTATCCTGTAATGTAACCCGCCTTCACCGCTTTTGCTACTTCTGTATATGCCCAACTGGATGCGGCCACGTCTGTGAATTTCACATCTGCTGTATCCGTGAATGCAAAAGTACGATTAATAAAAGCAATAAATTCAGCTCTTGTGATAGTCTGGTTCGGCTTAACTGAACCGTCCTTGAATCCATGCAGGCTTCCGTTATCGAGCCATGATTGAATCTGCTTCTCCGCCCAATGTCCAGCGTAATCTTTCTTTGCAGCTGTCTCCGCTGAAGCAGCTCCCAAGGAACTTAGTATCAAGCTCAGACCTAACACACTAGCGACTGCACTACGAGTCTTCTTTCCCATTCTTCATCCTCCTGATTTTGAATTCCTCTGCTAGATAGTTCTTAAGAACCTGATGCATTGTTCCCATTGTATTCCATTGCTTGTAAGGTTTACAGGAATTAATTTACATAACAAAAATAAAACTGGTTGCAAAACCTCTATAGAGATACAAAAGGACCATGAATATCCAAGGATATTATGGCCCTTATGGTAGTATTCGGTTACCTTGTAATAAGTCGTTTGCTTATCGATATTAGCCAAAAGACCTACTTCATCCAGGCAAAAGACTTCACTGCCGTCTCAAGCGCCGCCTTCTGCTCAGGGGTACTGTTCGTATCATTTAAAGTAGTTGTAATCTGGTACACCTGATCGTCACTATCACTAAATAGTATCACTTGCTTGGACTGCGGCACACCCTTGACAGTCTGATGGATGCGGAACACCGTAGCTGGCACACCGGCCAATGTGACATTCTCTATGCCCTGCAGCGAAAAGTCCCGGGTAATCTTCGCAGCTTCGTTAAAATAGTTTTTCAGCTGCCAGACTGCCAGATCCAGATCGCGGGTGCTGCTCGCTTCGAGCTCAAAGCTTCCGCCCGGGAACTGGTATTCAGCCTGGGACTGATCGTAGCGCTCATTTACCGCTGTCCAGTACAGCGGAATGTTCACCGTGTAATGATAGCGATTCGAAGATTTTTTTACAGTTCGGGTAGTATCCAGCAGAAAACGGCGATCCTCCAGCTTGCCAAAAAATTCGGAATTGCCTTCAAAGTCAATATCCAGCGAATCCACAATGTTCTGGAAACGATCTGTCCCTGACCCAAGCTCCTTAGGAGCGGTATAATCAATAAGATACCGGTATCCTCCGTTAATCAGCATCAGCTGCTTCTCTTGATACCAGCCATTCCCGTAAGTATACTCGGCCTGCTGGAGCAGTGCCTTGTCGCCCGAAGCCTCGACCTGAACGGCAGTTCCCCATTTATACGCATCTGGAAGGAAGGTCCGCTTATGCTGGTCCCGCAGCTGACCGGCCCAGCTGTCCAGGGTTAGACCCGCAGGGGCTGAAGCCACATGAATACTCAGGGATTCCCCATTCCTGCCTCTGAACACCCTATCCGAATTGTCCGCGTCCCACTCAACAGGAATTTGCAGAGATAATCCAAAGTCCTCATTATAGGTCTCGACCATTCCGTCCGTAACTGTAGATAGATCTTTGACTGATTTGTCCGAAGAATCGAACCTTGGTTCAAAGGTATCTAACAGAGCATCATACTGCTGCATATCCTTATAGGACTTTGCAGTTCGGGAAGCCAGGTACAAGGTGTATATCCGGCCTCCCCCATAATAAGCCCGCTCCTGCCAGATGGAGTCGTCGTCATCCATAGTTATAATTCTTGCATAAGGATTCCTTGCTTGTTCGAAAGTCTGCTGATCCAGCACGGTCTCCCCGCTGTTACTGGCACTTGTGAGCAGCGTATCGAGCAGGGTATCCATGTCCGCAGTCTCACTCATCTTTGGCCTCGCATAAATCTCCAGATAGTAGGTACCTTCGCTATCGGAAAAGGTAGCCACGCTCTCATCGCTACTGTTCCCAGGGATCAGCCCACTTGGATACTGCATCGACCATCCATAATAACTGTTGCCAATCCGGGTCTTGCCGGTATCTGTATCTATACCTTCATTATCGGCGGGCTCTGCGCCTTCCTCAGTCTTCAGCCGGACCACAATCTGTCCGCCTTCTCCTGTACTCACCGAAGCCCCTATGCTGCTTGCGATAATCCGAAGAGGGGCCATAAATGTATTATTAAGCATGGCTGGAGCAGCTTCGGATCTGATCTTGCGCCCATCTACCCAGATTACAGGACTGCCGAGCGTGAGAGAGATACTGTGCTTGCCCTTTAGAATTTTAACCGTGTTACCGTCCCCAAGCTTGATATCGGCCCCGAACGCTTTCTTGAATATACTGAGCGGGACCATGGTGACACCATGCGTCTGATATGGCTGAATAATGGTCTGCGCGGAACCGTTGATCTCCGCGTTCTTGCTGCCTACTTTAATGCGAAGCTCCTGTACCTCAGCAGCATATGCCACATTATGTATACCAGAGGTTACTAAAGTTAGGGCCAAGCTAAGAAGGAGGATACTTGTTTTTTGAAATCGTCTCATATAAAAATTCAACCTCTTCCCCTCGGAATCTAGATAAGCTCAGCAATATGATTACTCTAAGACTTGATCGATCCTGTCATCTAAACCCGCTAAGTTAGGCCTCATCGCCCTCACTTCCGGTATCTGTAGACAAGCCTGTATCCTTGGAAAGGACCAGCTTGCGGGTCACAATATCGCCACCCGACTCCAGCCAAAGGGTCACGGTCTGCCCCGGAATAAATGACTTGAGCAGCTCATTCAGATCCACGATGGATGAAATTTTCTTCCCGTTCACTCGATAAAGCACATCACCCGCCTGAAGGCCTGCTTTCTGAGCCTCCGGGGAATTCACCTTGGTGATGGTCAAGGGGTCATCTCCTGGCAGCCCCACTAGGGAGGGCCAGCTTTCCTCCAGGCTCACACCAAGTGAAGGCCGATTGACCTCTCCATACTTGAACAGCTGTCTTACCACATACTGTACGGTCTCAGTCGGTATAGAGAACCCCATATTCTCAACGCCCACCGCTTCAAACTTCATGGAATTGATCCCTATGACCTCGCCCTTCATATTTAGAAGCGGTCCGCCGCTGTTGCCCGGATTAATGGCTGTATCTGTCTGGATCAGCCGATATGCCGCATTCACAGCCCGATTGAGTCCGCTGACAATCCCCTGCGTTGCTGAATTACGAAGCGAGAAGGAGATCGGCGTTCCTAGAGCAATCACCTTCTCGCCGACCAGCACATTTTGCGAAGATACAGCGAATTTGGCGGGCTGAAGGTTTTTAGCATTTATTTTGATCAGCGCAATATCACTGACCTCATCTTCGTAAGACTCTGCGATACTGTAAGATTTCCCATCCGAAGTGACAACAAGAGCATTCGTCAGCCCCTGTACCACATGGGTATTTGTCACGATCCACCCATCGGACCTGTAGATGACTCCTGTGCCGTGGGCAAGATTGTATCTGTTGTCCCCTTGATTCTTGCTGCCCGCATTCGCGGCTCTCCCAATAATGCCTACGACGGATGGGGACACCTTCTTAATGATCTGAGGAATGATATCATTTGGCGTGCTTGTTTCTCCTGTGGCCTTAGACTTGGATGCCTCAGTCTTCGCCGTAGACTTGATCTTCACCGCGACTGTAGATGCGCTCTCCTTCAGAGAGCCCTTGGTGTTACTCTCTGCCGATACACTCAGACTACCGCTCAATCCGATTGCGGTGCTCAATAGAAGTCCCACAGCCGCCTTGCTCTTAACTCTCATCCTCTCACCGGCCCTCTCTACTAGATAATTCTCTACATTCCATTTCTACTAAATGGGATGTATTGGTAGATTTAATGTATCATAGTTTGATTTCTAATATCACCCATAAAATTAAAAGACACCTTAATCTGCTTGTGACAGACAAGGTGTCTTGAAATTCATAGATATGATGCCAATAAGCCGCTCACGCTCTAAAAATCCGGCTTCGTTAGCCCGCAATGCCCACTAACCGCTAATTCCTAACCGCTGAACCAAGCCTTGATCATGGCAAAGTCGGATGCCAAGAAGACAAGCAAGCTTACAATTCCGAAACCGATTGCAAAAAGATTCTTCTCACGGGCCTTAATCAGGCGGTACACCCCGATCAAGATGAGAACCGTGAACAGCAGCATAAAAATATCAAACATATTAAAGGTTGTTGTTGTTTCTCCTGGCTCGATTGCAAGCAACCACATGCTGGGAACCTCCTCTGAATTCACAAAGTTTACACATCTTCTTATATGTTATATTCACAACAAGACAGATGCAAGAGAAATCACGAAAAAGTTTGTGTTTCCAGCCCTAAATGAAGAGAAGAGGCCCCCATCTTGAGCGAGGCTCTCCATGAACCTGATGAATCCTTTATCAAAGTTCGATTTAGAGAGAGAACGCCTCGCACGCCATAGCAGCCGTCTTCTTATCCATAAGAGGCATGGGTAACTAGTTCTGCTAAAAAGGGAAGCTAGACCGTTGATGCAGCCTGCTCCCGCAGTTCCTCGCTCCGCTTCGTATCTCTCTCAAGTACAGGCTTCAGATATTTACCCGTATAGGATTCCTTGACCTTAATGACTTCTTCGGGAGTACCGGTAGCAATAATGGTACCGCCTCCGCTTCCGCCCTCAGGACCCAGGTCAATCAGATAGTCTGCTGTCTTGATCACATCCAGATTGTGTTCGATAACCAATACGGTCTCTCCTGAATCTACCAGACGGTGGAGCACCTTGAGAAGACGATCTATATCATCCACATGCAATCCTGTTGTCGGCTCATCCAGGATATACATGGTCTTGCCTGTACTGCGGCGATACAGCTCAGAGGCCAGCTTCACCCGCTGGGCCTCACCACCGGAGAGCGTCGTAGCCGGTTGACCCATGGTTACATATCCAAGCCCTACATCCAGGATCGTCTGCAGCTTGCGATGAATCTTGGGAATGTTCTGGAAGAACTCAGTCGCATCCTCCACAGTCATCTCCAGAACGTCCGCGATACTCTTGTCCTTATATTTCACTTCCAGAGTCTCCCGGTTATAGCGCTTGCCCTTGCAAATCTCACATGGAACATAGACATCAGGAAGGAAGTGCATCTCAATCTTGATAATTCCGTCCCCGCGGCAGGCCTCGCAGCGGCCGCCCTTAATATTGAAGCTAAAGCGCCCCTTCTTGTATCCGCGGATCTTCGCCTCATTGGTCTGGGAGAACAGGTCACGAATATCGTCGAAGACGCCTGTATACGTCGCCGGATTGGAACGGGGCGTGCGTCCGATAGGAGACTGGTCAATATCAACCACCTTCTCCACATGCTCAAGGCCTTTCATTTCCCGGTATTGCCCCGGGCGGACCTTCGCCCGATTCAGATCACGCGCCAGTGTCTTGTAGAGAATCTCGTTAACCAATGTGGACTTGCCTGAACCGGACACTCCGGTGACCGCAGAGAATACCCCGATCGGAATCTTCACGTTCAGATTCTTCAGATTGTTCTCCTTGGCTCCGCGAATCTCGATCCATCTTCCATCCGGCTTGCGGCGCTCAGCACTCACAGGAATGAATCTTCGTCCGCTCAAATACTGTCCTGTAAGGGAGTTGGGATCTTCCATAACTTCCTTCGGCGTACCTTGGGAGACGACACTTCCTCCGTGGATTCCCGCCCCTGGGCCGATATCAATAATATAATCGGAGGCCAGCATCGTATCTTCATCGTGCTCAACCACGATCAGCGTATTACCAAGATCACGCATATGCTTCAAGGTCTCAATCAGACGGTCATTGTCCCGCTGATGCAGTCCGATACTAGGCTCATCCAGAATATAGAGCACGCCCATGAGACTCGAACCAATCTGCGTTGCCAGACGGATACGCTGTGCTTCCCCGCCGGATAACGTGCCTGCCGCACGGCTCATCGTCAAGTAATCCAGACCCACGTTGACCAGGAAGCCAAGACGGCTGTTAATTTCCTTCAGGATCATATTCGCAATCGTCTGTTCTTTCTCGCTCAGCTTCAGCTCTTTGAAGAAGTTCATGGCTTCGCCAATCGACAACGACGTGACATAGGCCATGTTCTGCCCGGCGATCGTCACGGCAAGGCTCTCTTTCTTCAGACGCTGCCCCTTGCAGGTACCGCACGGCTTAGCACCCATGAATCCTTCAATGAATTCGCGAATGCCATCGGAGGCCGTCTCCCGGTATCGGCGTTCGAGATTAGGCACAATGCCTTCGAAAGTAACATAGGCTTCCTTGCTCTGGCCAAAGTCATTCTGGTAGCGGAATTTGATCCGCTGTGAACCCGTACCGTAGAGCAGCTTGTCCATCTGGTCCTTGGTGAGCTCCGACACCGGCACGTCCTGCGGGATCCGGTAGTGCTCCGCAACAGACTTCAGATACTGGGGATAGTAATTGGACGTGCTGCCGGCCCAGGCTTCAAATGCCCCGCCCTCAATGCTCTTACGGGTATCCGGAACCAGCAGCTCCGGATCAATAACCATCTTGGCTCCCAGACCATCACATTCCGGGCAGGCGCCGAATGGACTGTTGAACGAGAACATCCGAGGAGCCAGCTCCTCGATGCTGAAGCCGCAGATCGGGCAGGCAAAATTCGAGCTGAATCTCAGCTCCTCCTGACCGATAATATCAACCAGAAGCTGTCCGCCGGACATCTTGAGCGCAGTCTCAATCGAATCCGCGAGCCGGGATTTCACATCCTCCTTCACCACGATCCGGTCCACAACCACCTCAATTGTGTGCTTCTTGTTCTTCTCAAGCTCAATACTTTCAGAGAGATCGCGCAATTCTCCATTGACCCGCACACGTACGAAGCCCTGCTTGCAGATCTCCGCGAACAAGCTTTTGTGCTCCCCTTTACGACCTGAGATTACCGGGGCCAGAATCTGCAGACGGGTCTTCTCCGGGTACTGCATGATCCGGTCCACCATTTGCTCTATGGTCTGGGAGGTAATCTCCACGCCATGCTCCGGGCAGTGCGGATGCCCGATCCGGGCGAACAAAAGCCGGAGATAGTCGTAAATCTCCGTAACCGTACCAACCGTAGAACGCGGGTTACGGCTTGTCGTCTTCTGGTCAATTGAGATCGCCGGTGACAGACCCTCAATTGAGTCGACATCTGGCTTCTCCATTTGGCCCAGGAATTGTCTTGCGTAAGCAGACAAGGATTCCACATAACGACGCTGGCCTTCCGCGTAGATCGTATCGAAGGCAAGTGAGGACTTCCCCGACCCGCTCAGCCCGGTGAGCACAACGAAACGGTCACGCGGTATTGTAATATCTATATTCTTCAAATTGTGCGCTCTTGCACCCTTAATGACAATGTTCTCTATAGCCATCGTATCATCTCCTTGGAGTTCTTCCCCTTCGGACAGAACTTGGTCCGCTTAAGTCTGTATTACTCTGCCTTCAATTCCAGTATCGCATCGCGAAGCTCTGCGGCTCTCTCGAACTGCAGGTTCTTGGCGGCTTCTTTCATCTCGACTTCCAGGCGGCCGATATAGGCCTGACGGTCTTTCTTCGACATCTTCTGCGCTCCATCGGCCAGATAATCGGCTTTGCCTTCTGCCACCTTGGTTGCCTCTATAATTTCACGAATCTTCTTCTTAATGGTCTGCGGTGTAATACCATGCTTCTCATTGTACGCGATCTGGATGGCACGGCGCCGCTCCGTCTCCTTGATGGCTTTATCCATGGAATCGGTAATCTTGTCCCCATACATCAATACCCGTCCCTCAGAGTTACGCGCAGCACGCCCAATAGTCTGGATCAAGGAACGCTCTGAACGAAGGAACCCTTCCTTATCCGCATCGAGTATAGCGACGAGAGAAACCTCCGGCAGGTCAAGACCTTCCCTGAGCAAGTTGATTCCAACCAGTACGTGGAAGGTGCCCAGACGCAGATCCCTGAGAATCTGCATCCGTTCCAGTGTCTTAATATCCGAATGCAAATATCTAACCTTAATGCCGATCTCCTTGAAGTAGTCAGTCAAGTCTTCGGACATCTTCTTGGTCAGCGTTGTCACAAGAACCCGTTCGTCCTTGGCGATCCGGTCACGGATCTCTCCGATCAGATCATCGATCTGACCTTTCGTCGGACGCACCTCGATGACTGGGTCCAGAAGGCCTGTCGGCCGGATAATCTGCTGTACCATGGTGTCGGTATGCTCAATCTCGTAAGGACCTGGCGTCGCGGATACGTAGATAATCTCCTTGATCTTCTCTTCGAACTCGTCGAATTTGAGCGGACGGTTATCCAGAGCGGACGGAAGACGGAACCCATGGTCCACCAGTACGTTCTTACGCGCCTGGTCTCCGTTGTACATAGCCCGGATCTGCGGCAGCGTCACGTGGGACTCGTCAATTACAACCAGCATATCATCCGGAAAATAATCCAGAAGCGTATACGGCGTTGCCCCGCGCTCACGGAAGGTCAGCGGTCCGGAGTAGTTCTCAATTCCCGAACAGAAGCCAACTTCCTTCATCATTTCAATATCATAGCGTGTCCGCTGTTCCAACCGCTGTGCTTCCAGCAGCTTGCCTTCTGCGCGGAACTTGGCAAGCTGCTCTTCCAGCTCACGTTCAATATTAACCAGCGCAACCCGCATCGTCTCTTCCTGGGTTACAAAGTGAGATGCCGGAAAAATAGCAACATGGTCGCGTTCCCCGATCAATTCACCTGTCAGGACGTCAATTTCGGTAATGCGTTCGATTTCGTCACCGAAGAACTCTACTCTGACAGCCTGTTCCCCTTTGGAAGCAGGGAAAATCTCAATGACATCCCCGCGCACCCGGAAGGTACCCCGGACAAAGTTGATATCATTCCGCTGATACTGGATGTCGACCAGTCTTGCCAGAATCTGATTTCTCGGTTTCTCCATCCCTACACGCAGAGAGAGCAGCAAATTTCTATACTCTATCGGTGAGCCGAGACCGTAAATACACGATACACTGGCCACAATGATCACATCACGCCGCTCGAACAGGGAACTGGTAGCCGAGTGGCGGAGTTTATCAATCTCCTCGTTGATGCTCGAATCTTTCTCAATGTAGGTGTCGGAAGAAGGGATATAGGCTTCAGGCTGGTAATAGTCGTAGTAGCTTACGAAATAATCAACGGAGTTGTTCGGGAAAAAGTCTTTGAACTCACTTGCCAGCTGGGCAGCGAGCGTCTTGTTGTGGGCAATGACAAGCGTTGGACGGCCAAGCTTCGCAATAGTATGCGCGATGGTGAAGGTCTTCCCGGTTCCCGTAGCCCCCAGCAGTGTCTGGTGCTTCTTGCCGTTTCTGATGCCCTCTACCAGCTCTCCAATCGCGGCAGGCTGATCTCCTTGAGGAGTATAGTCGGAGATAAGCTCGAATTTCTGATTACTGACAACAATATCACTCATTGTCCAACATCACCCTTATCGTCTAAAATAGTATTCTGTACCCATTTATACTTGCGACCTTTATGCTAAGTTCATATATAGCTTACGAAATATGTCGATTTCTATAGAAAAGAGGCGTAAACGCCTCATTATTTATATTACCCTTATCTACGATGTCTAATATAATCAGGGCAATCCTTTGTATTCCATGAATAAGAATGCCTGTTCCCCTCATATTATACCTTTTTCATGAAATGCTTGCAATGGAGAGTCCGAACTAGGAGTGAAATGAACCTCATGGATATTACTACAGTTGTTGGGATTATACTCGGATTAATCGCCATCGTCGGCGGCTTTATCTGGGAAGGCGGACAATTCACGGGTCTGATGCAAATCACCGCAGCTTTAATTGTCTTCGGAGGAACCTTGGCAGCCGTGCTGATCAGCTTCCCCGCTTCCAAGCTAAAGACGATTCCTTATGGCCTGGCTCTTGCATTCAAGTCTCGAACCCACGATCATGAACAAATTATCGAGGATATCGTATCCATGGCTGTCACGGCGCGCCGCTCCGGCGTTCTCGCCCTGGAGAGACAGGCTGCCCAGCACGAGGATCCTTTCCTGCAGGAAGGGATGCAACTCGTTGTAGACGGAACCGATCAGCACCTGATCAAGCAAATTATGGAGTTCGAGATTGATGCCGCGGAGAACCGTTACAACAGCTATGCAAAAATCTTTGAAACGGCTGGCGGCTATGCCCCGACCATGGGAATCATCGGTACCGTGATGGGCCTTATCCACGTGCTGGGGAGTCTGACGGAGCCAACGATGCTTGGTCCGTCTATCGCGCTGGCTTTTACCGCAACGCTCTATGGGGTTGCAAGTGCCAACCTTATTTTTCTGCCCATTGCCACCAAAATCAAAACCCGCGGCGAGGATGAAATTGCTCGCATGGAGATGCTGCTGCATGGAATTCTGGCGGTGCAGAACGGGGACCATCACCTTCTAGTCCGCAAGAAGCTGGAATCCTTCACATTCAAGGGACCTAAGCGCGCGGTCATGCAGCCCGAGGAGGGCGCAGAATGAGGCAGCGTCTGAACAGGCGGACACGGCAAGAAGCCAGTGACTCCAAGGACCGGTGGATGATTACCTATGCGGATCTGATCACCCTGCTGCTCATTTTCTTCATCATCATGTATGCCATGAGCCGGCTTGATGTTGAGAAATATGCGATCGTTAACGAATCGCTGCAGCTCACGTTCAAGAGTGGGGACTCTCTGCTTGAGAAAGGTTCTGGAATTACGGGTTCGGCTGACAAGTACCCCTCCAAGAACCCTGCACCCACCGCACCGGGAACGGATAATAGCAACGCTAACCAGGACGGGAACTCCGGAAGCACCAAGCCGCTTACCGACCGGGAGCAGGCCTTCCGGGAGCAGGAGGAGCAGCTGCAAAGTCTTATGAAGGTGATCCAGGAATATATCAAGAGCAATAACCTGGAGGATCAGATATTTGTGGCCGATCTGGCCAAAGGCATCACGATCACGCTCAGCGACCGCTTTCTCTTCGACGTCGGCAAAGCCGAGCTGAAAGCAGGCTCTTCCGAAGCGCTGGACAAGCTGGCCAGCCTGTTCCGCAAGCTGGATACGGTGATCGGTATCGAAGGTCATACAGATAATCAGCCGGTCGGCCGGGGTTCACGCTATAAGGATAACTGGGAGTTATCGGGTGCGCGGGCTCTGTCGGTGCTGCGATATTTCGTCGGTACCGCCAAGCTGAATGCTGCGGAGTTCCAGTATGCCGGATATGCGGATACCCGCCCGGCCGGGGACAACTCAACCCAGCAGGGCAGACAGAAGAACCGGCGCGTGGAGATTACGGTGCTGAGACAGCTGCAAAAGTAATGGGAAAGGCCGCAGAGCATACTTGCTTCTGCGGCCTTTTCGTGATGCATAGGGGAGCGGGTTCAGAGCCGGCTTCGCAGCGGCTCTGGTGTTGAGGCAGATGGATGTCATTACGTGGAACTGCCCGGCTTACGATCGCTGTTATCCCCGGATTTCCTCATTGTATCTAACCCTGTTCAGGGGTGAAATCCGTGGATCAAGGCGAACGCTTACGCTTCTTCAGCCCGGGCATCTCCCCTCCATGACCAAATCTGCCTCTCCTGAGTAGAAACTTCGCTCGGAGGCGACTTTTTCGCCTCCCACTAGACACCCCAAGGCCGCAGAAAGACCATGCTCTGCGGCTATAGGGCGGGGCTGGCGAGCTCAGAGCCGGCCGTGCTGCGGATCTGGTAGAAAAAAAGAACATGCAGCTTGGCATGTTCTTTCACATGAGATTTAATTGGCATCAAGGGGGAGCTCGATTCCCTTTGATGCTTAACTTTTGACAATAAAGAGATTATAAATTCTTCCTTTGTGGCTTAACCTCTGGAATCAAAGGGAATATAGCTTCTTCTTCCTTAAGTCGTAACTGATAACAACAAGAGGGCATCATCAATAACTCTCTCATTAGAGTCTAGAACTACTTATAACAGGAGGGGCTTGAGTCCTCCTCTTAACACCAACTATAGACTTTAAGAGAACCATAGATCTTTACTTAAATTAGTTACAGACTTCTGAAAAGGCAGCTGAATCGCTGCTTTTGAATCCAGAACTGCCCCGGCAGGCGGTCAGTATGTATACGCACATACAACTTACCTGTCCAATGTGCTGCCTTCGGCTGACTTTTGGCTCCCTATCGTTGCTTCCTTGGTTGCTCCCTTAGGTGTTCCCTTAGGAGCTCCATTGCGCCCTCCTATCCCCCGGCGCGGTGACAGCAGCTCAAGCAGCGACAGCGGCTTGAGCCTCAGAGCCACGGAAGCATTATCGTCCGGCGCGAGGATGACCCCCAGCTGGTGATGGTCCCCGGCGTAGATTGCCCTCTGGAGGAACTTGCTCTCCCCTTGCTCATTCAATACTTCAAGCTTGCAGAAGGCGGGGTTCATTCGCAGCCCCGAATGCAGGGCTTCCTTCGTATTCACTGGTGACCCGTTCACTTTGTAAATAACTTCCCCCACCTTGATCCCAAGCTCCTCGGCTGGACTGCCTGGCAGCACGGCAAGCACCTTGAGTCCCCGCTGCGGATGAACGAAGAATGGACTTCGATTCTGCTCCTCGAACCGGCTGTACCATACGAGCAGCTCATGAAGCCCAAATGCAGCCAGCGCGGCCACTATGGTCAGGGGACTCCACCATCCCGAGAGCATCGCCAGTCCTAGCAGCGCTATGGCATAGACCAGCAAGCGGCTCGAAGTTAGCCGGGCTTTATTCTTGGGCAAGGTGCTGACCGTCATCTCACTAAAGCCGATGACAACCGGCAGAGCCATCAGACTGAAGCCGCCCTGCCATGCATCCCCGCCGAAGAATGGCGTCCATGGCAGCAGACTGCCTGTCGTCTGTGCCGGAATAAGCAGGAACAGCGGCACGGGCCAGAAGCTCTTCATCTGGTAACCACCGACTACTTTTCCCCGCTTGCCTTCGTAGAACAGTGGTCCGGCAAATGCCGCCCCCTGCCATCTGACCAGCAGCGCCTCTGCGAGATGCAGCAGGGCCACAAGAGCAAGAAGCGAAGGAATATTCAGCTCCCGAATGGCAATAAGGACCTCTTGTCCGAATCCGGCCAGTTCGAAATCCGGGAACCAGCTCAGGATGAACTGAATCACACCAAGCAGGCCAACCGAATAGGCGAAACACAAGTAACGCACACGAAAGAATAGCAGTATAATCGAAATCGCCCATATAAGAATCACACCATTAAAAGTAAGCGTGGTCCCCAGGAATGCCGATACCAGCGACACCATAATCCCGGCCAGCAGCCCGCCGAGTACGGTACTCCACGTCTGACGCCCCCAACTGTGAAGCCGGATATGGAATAGCTTACGTTCAAGATGCACCTGTCTTCGGTATTGAAGCATAATTAGAATAATCGAAATATAATAAAACGGCTGCGCAAGGAACTGCACCAGGGCATCCGACAGCCTCCATACCCATTCAAGCACGATCTCCAAGTCATCTTCACTCTCCTCTGCTTCATACTGGATGTAGATATAAGTTCAGAAAAAAAGAAGGCTGGAATCAGCCTCCTTATTTATTCGACGAAGGAGAGGCAATCTCCTTCCGGATTTCGGTGTAAGCCCGGTCCAGCTGCACATCATTCTTCGGATCGCGGATATGCGCAATCAGGCTCTTCTCCAAAGCATCCGCTGTCTTGGCATCAATCTCACCGGTTGCCGCAAGCTTGCTGCTCTCCTGGAAGCTCTTGACCGCATTCACGGTCTGGGCATCGAAGTATCCGTCTTTGCGCCCCGGAGCGTACCCGAGCCCGTCCAGCATAACCTGGGCACTCTTGACGTCTTCGTTATTCATATCAAATTTGAGTGTCTTCTCCTTGTTAATCGGAGCTACAGAGAAGTAGGCCGGCTGGGACACGGCGATGTCCGGCTTAATGCCCTTCTTATGAATCCATTCTCCGTTTGGCGTAAGCCATTTGGCGATGGTGATCTTCAACAGGCTGCCATCTCCAAGCTCTTTGTCGAAGCTGGTCTGTACCGTCCCTTTTCCGTAAGTGGCATCTCCGACCAGCTTGGCATTGGCCGACTCCTTCAGCGCGCCTGCCAAAATCTCGGATGCGCTGGCGCTTCCCTTGTTCGTAAGCACAACGATCGGGTATGGCTTGGCCGTGCCCTTGGACAGTGTCTGGTCTCTCTGCTTCTCTTTGTTCTCCACCTGAACAATCACCTTGTCTTTGCCGATCAGGTGCTCCGCCATATCGATAACGACAGACAATACGCCGCCCGGGTTATTACGAACATCGATAACAAGCCCTTTCATCCCTTTGCTCTCCAAAGACTTCAGTTCCTTCTCGAAGCGCTTGCCTGTATTCATGGAGAACTCTCTGATCTCAATATACCCGATATCACCTTTCTCCATATGGGCATGAACGGTCTCCACCGCAATGTCATCGCGCTTGATGACGAACTCCAGCGGGGCCGCAGACCCTGCACGCTTGACCTTGACTTTAGCCTCCGACCCTTTGGGCCCGCGGATTTTGCTGACCGCTTCATTCAGACTAAGTCCTTCAAAAGACGTGCCATTCACCGACAGCAGAATGTCCTTGGCATGGATACCTGCTTTCTCGGCCGGCGATCCTTTGATGGGAGATACCACAACAACGTTCCCGTTCTCCATGGATACCTCCGCTCCAATTCCCGAGAAGGAACCCTGGATCTGAGAAGTGAACTCTTGTGCGGTTGCTTTGCCCATATAAGAAGAGAACGGATCATCAAGCGCACTCATAATTCCGTTGATGGCTCCATCAACCAGCTTGCTCTGATCCACATCCTGCACATAATTCTTCTTGACCAGATTTAATGCGGTCTCAATCTTGCTCATATCTTCCTGGCTTGCAGCCTGGCCTCCAACTGAGGCAAATATTCCGCTAACCGGTGAACCGCTTCTGCTTACAAAGCCCCAATTCCCTGTTAACGTCATTGTAAGCGCGCTGCTTACGAGCACAGCTACTACAACGAACAGAGCTACTGTACGTCCTTTATACACGGTTCATTCACCGCCCTTTCCTTATCTGGCTGACTAGATGGACTGAACTAAAGACTGCGTGATCGATTTCTTAAGGCCTCTACTATCCATCATAGTATATGTTTAGCTTGTACGGAATATTTATCTAGAAAAAAGCAGAAACGGACCTGCATTCCCGAGGAAATTAGGTACCGTTTCTTGAGTTAATACATGATCAATTACAGATATGGCATCGGGTCGACCGGAGTACCGTTCTCACGAACTTCAAAATGAAGGTGTGGACCCGTAGAAGCGCCCGTGTTGCCGGATTCCGCGATCATCTCGCCACGCTGCACATTGTCGCCCTTACTCACGTTAATCTGCTTAAGATGGCCGTATAATGTCCAAATATTATTCCCGTGGTCAATGATGACACAGTTACCATAACCGCTCCACCATTCTGCCACAATTACATTCCCGCTGTCTGCAGCATATACACTCGTTCCTTCGCCTACAGCAAAGTCCGTTCCGTTATGAAGCTTCTTGACCCCCGATATCGGGTGAATCCGGTAACCGTAGTTGGAGGATATCCGGGCACCCCTTACAGGCAGGGTCATGGACCCTCCGTTCCCCTTGAATCCTTCACTGCTTCCCGCTGAACTGGAGCTGCCAGAATTACTGGAGCTGCTGGAGCTGCTGGAACTGGAACTTGTGCTTCGGCTTGTGACCTTAACGGTTCTGCTCTTCTTCTTCTGATTATATGCATAGATTTGAGCAGCTCTGATCTTGTTCTTCTCCTGAGCGAGCTTGGCTCTCTTGGAAGCGATCTGTACCAGCATCTGATCCTGATGGGCACTGATATCATCCGACTCTTCAATGTCTGATTGATAGTTCGCGATCAGCTTTTGCTTTTCTTTCTCTTTGGCTGCCAGAATCACCTTGCGTGACTCTGCATCGTTATACAGCTGCTTGGCCTTGGCATACGAACTCTTCAAGTTCGCCTGCTCCTTCAGAATCAGTTCCTTATCCCTCTTATGATCCGTCAGGATGGTCTGATCCTGCTGGGCAATGGCTTGGAGTGAATCTGCCCGGTCCAGGAAATCCGTGAAGCTTGTTGAAGAGAGCAGCACATCCAGATAAGATACAGCTCCATCCGTATACATGAGCCGAACCCTGGAATCCAGCAGCTTCTCCCGTTCATCAATCCGCTTCTGGGTCTGATCGATCTTCTCTGCGGTTACACGCAGCTGATCCTCGGTCTTATCGATCTCACTGGTGATGCCGGCGAGCTCGTTACTTACGGTATCGATCTGCTCCATCACCTGCTGAAGGAAATTAGTAGCTTTATTCTTGTAATGCATGGCTTCCTGCTTATCTTCCTCAGCTTCCTGCTGTTGATTCTTGGCGGCCTTGGCCTGCTGCTGCAGCAATCTTAGCTCGTGATCGATCTGATCGATTGTTCTTTTCTTGGCATATCCTTCAACAGGCTGGAAGACAACCGCAGCCAGAGCGATAACGACGACGACAGATAACCATTTTTTCAATTCTATTTTCCCCGTCCTTCTTTGGAAATCTATAGTTATGAAGTGTTAGTGTTGGTCCATATCGCTACACTTTCAAGAATTTGCGGATGGATACGGTGCTTCCCCAAATGCCGATAGCCAGTCCAAGCCCGATAATTAATCCGGCGAGCGGAAGTCCAACCGACTGAAGAGACACCAGGCGAATCGGAATCGTAAGATCCTGGCTCACCGATTGGATTAGCTGATAATATCCGGCATACAGAACAGTAACGGTAATGACAGATCCAATAAGTCCTATAAGTGCGCCTTCAATAAAGAAAGGCCATCTAATGAAATAATTCGTTGCGCCTACGAGCTTCATGATGCCAATCTCCCTGCGGCGGGCCAGAATGGTGACCCGGATCGTATTGGATATCAGGAACATGGCCATAACGCCGAGTCCAATAACAAACACAAATCCAATGTTGCGAATAGCCCGCGTCACTTTGAAGAGCTTCTCAATCGTCCCTTTGCCATAATTGACTTTATAAATCGGGGCAGCCTTGTACTTCTCGTTAAGTGCGCTGATCTTGCTGGCCACAAAAGGAACTGTAGACGGCTCAACCACTTCTACTTTGAGCGTATCCGGAATAGGGTTGGTTGCCTCCGTATACCCTTCCAGAAGGTCCTTGCCGTTCTCCCCCAGCTTCTGTTTGAAGTCCTTCAGTCCTTGGGATCTGGATACAAATGTGACCCGGCTTACCTCGGGCATATTGCCGATCTGGGTCTGAACATCCTGGATCGTCTTCTGATCCACCTTGGAATTCAGAAACGCGCTAATCTGAACCTGGCTATCTGCCTCATCAGCGAATTGATTGACATTCAGCACAAGCAGAATAAATACACCCAGTATAAAGAGAGACACAATAATTGATGTAATTGATGCGACAGACATCCAACCGTTACGGAATACGTTCTTCGTACCTTCCCGTAAATGCCGCAAGAAGGTTCTAAAAGTCATACCCGTACTCTCCTCTCAGCTGGTCACGGACAATGTTGCCATGCTCGATGGCGATAACCCGCTTACGCATCGTGTTCACTATGTCCTTGTTGTGCGTTGCCATAACGATCGTTGTGCCCCGGAAATTAATCTCGTCCAGCAGCTGCATGATTCCCCACGACGTCTCGGGGTCAAGGTTGCCGGTGGGCTCGTCCGCAATAATGACGGACGGATTATTCACAATCGCTCTTGCAATCGCCACACGCTGCTGCTCACCGCCCGACAGCTGGGACGGCTCACGATTCGCCTTGCTCTTCAGCCCGACAAGGTCGAGCACCTCGAGCGTCCGCTTCTTGATGATCTTCTTCGGCGCTTCGATTACCTCAAGCGCAAAAGCCACATTCTCGTATGCCGTCAGCTTCGGCAGCAGTCTGAAATCTTGAAATATAACGCCGATATTCCGGCGGACGTAAGGAATCTTACGCGGCTTCAGCTTGCCAATGTTGAATCCATTTACCGAAATCTGGCCCTTGGTAGGCACTTCTTCTCTATAAATAAGCTTCATAAACGTAGACTTCCCCGCACCTGAGGGACCAACGAGATACACAAACTCATTGCGGTCAATCTTCACCGATACGCCTTGAAGGGCGTGTGTTCCGTTCGCATAAGTCTTCCAGACATCCTGCATTTCTATCACAGCATCACTTCCTAAAAATTTATGTCTCTACAGAATGAACCTACTATATATCAGGCTATCTATATGAATGAGTTAAGGTATGTTCCAAGCTAATAAAACTTCGACATGTTCCAGCCAAATCCTTTAAAAGATGAGCAATTTCATCAGTCCGTTAATCATTGTAACAAATTTGTTACCATTTGAGTACCCCGCAAGTTTCCATTCTTTTTACATATACATAGCTTAAGTCCCTTTGTTCACACGAATGTAACGGTGCCCAGCAAGCAGCCTTTTCCAATCTAACCTTGATAAGACGCCATTCAAAAAAATGATATTGCGGAGAGACAGAAGCGGATTTGCATCAGCATCTTGTTCAGCCTCACCTTATATATCGGTCGTCAGGCTGCCTTGGCTTAAGCACCCTGCCCCACAATAACTATTAAGGGTGATACGAATGAAAAAGCTTCATGTCCTTCTGATAGTCCTTGCTTCCCTCCTGCTGCTTGCGGCCGTCTCCTTCGGACTGCTGCAATTGTACGCTTCCAGAACTACCGTGCCTTCAGGAGTACAGGTAGGCGGAATTGAAATCGGGGGATTACCTCTACACACAGCCCGGATCAGAATGGAGAAGGAGCTATCCCGGATGGAGAACGCACCGGTTGTCTTCTCCATTCCCGCCAGCGGAACAAGCCCTCCGCTTATAGTTCAGGCTAATTGGAGACAGGCGGGAGTTCATTATACAGCCAAGGAATGGCTGAATGCGGCGCAGCAGCTTACCCAAGGCTCCATCTGGAGCCGCGCGTCAGCGAGGTGGCGTCTGGCCAAGCGGTGGAGCTTGTCGGTTCATTGGGACAAGACCCGTCTCCGGAGGACCTTCAGTCCCTCTTGGGAGGTCCGGCAGTTCGGAGAATCACTCAACGCCAAACGGATAATCGGTTCGGATGACAGCATCAGCTACGAGCCAGGACAGCCTGTGACACGTATTGACTGGGCAGAATTCGAGAATACATTCAGACAGTCTATTCCTGCTTCTATTCATAGAGATATGATGGATTTACCAACAAGGATTCCGGTGGCTCTGAGGCCCGCCAACCCTGCTGTTACACTGGACACACTTAGAAGCCAGGGCATTCAGCGCAAAATATCCGAATTCTCCACCTCCCTTCTATCCAGCAAAGCAGGCAGACTGCATAACATAGAGGCTGCTGCCAAGGTGATCGACGACATGCTGCTCGCTCCCGGGGAGATATTCGACTATGCCAAAGTGATTGACAAGGCTGAACATGAGTACGGCTTCAAGCCTGCGCCGGTGATTGTGCAGGGCAAGCTTGTTCCGGGAATTGGCGGAGGAATCTGTCAGGTCTCCAGCACACTGTATAATGCGGCAATTCGGGCCGGACTAGGCATTGTAGAGCGGCGTAACCACTCTCTGCCGGTCAGCTATCTGCCTAAGGGGCAGGATGCTACTTTTGCCAAGGGATTCATTAATTTCCGCTTCAAGAATACGACTACCCACTATATTCTGATTAAAGCCGCCCTGAATATGGACAATCTGAGCATCAAGCTATTCGGGGATATTCCGGACAATGTCAGCTATAGACTCGACTCCCGGACCGTGAAGCTTCTGCCCATTCCCCAGAAGTTCGTCAAGAATAATACACTGGCCCTCGGGGAGCAGCAGGTTATTCAGCAGGGGAAGATGGGTTATATTGTCGAGACTTACCGGATTAAGTATGTAGACGGAGAGATCGCTGAGACCCGGAAAATATCCCGGGATACTTATCATCCCCAACCCGCGGTTATCGCCATTAATATGCCTGATCAGAGCAGGGCTCCTTCTGAACCTGAAGGTTCACAAGCCCCTCTGATCGAAGATGGCGTACAAGGGCCGATATTCTCCGGCCCGTGACAGAAAAGGACTCTACACCAAGACCAATGGTCTTGGTGTAGAGTCCTTTGAGCATTTTCGCAGTCATATGCGCGGAGTCTTCTCAGCCCTTCATAGGCCGTGCGCGGAGTTCTCTCAGCATAGGGTTAATGTCCCGCCTGATACTCTCCTTCAAGCTCAGCATGCGGATCCATCTTGTCACGTCCCATGAAGAACGCCGCTACCAAGGCCAACGCAGCCGGAATGATCGCCCATACGAACGTCTGCACGATGGAAGACGACATAGCAGCAGAGATATTCTCCAGAATCTGCGGAGGAATTGCTTGGCGCAGCTCTGGAGACAGCAGCGCATGCGGATCCTTGAGATCCAGCTCTTTCGGCAGCGGTGCCGCGGAGCCGTCCGCCCCGCTCATCGATTCGGTAAGCTTCTTCGTGAACATATGGCTCTGGATGATACCAAATACCGTAATTCCGAGCGTCATCCCCAGCGAACGGAGGAAGTTAAGCGTGGAGCTCGCGGAGCCGCGTTCGTGCGGCCTCACGGAGTGAATGGCTGCGTTGCTCAGTACGGAGAACGAAGCCCCGATGCCAAGACCCACCAGAATCATGAAGAAGCGCAGGGTCCACAGCGTGGTGGACTCATCCAGGGTGGTGAGCAGCCCAAGGCCAACAATAAGCAAGGCCAGAGTAGGAATCATGATGGTGCGGTATTTGAGCTTCGTCATCAGGAATCCGCCCATCGTGGCGGTGATTACGGATCCCAGCATCATAGGCAGGAGCACCAGTCCAGAATTCGTCGGCTTTCCGCCGAGTACGCCTTGTATAAAGATCGGGATGTATACCGATGCGGTAATAAAGGCAGCACCGCTGAGAATACCGATGACGTTGCTTGACCAGTAGATCCGGCTTTTGAACATTTTGAATGAAATGATCGGTTCTTTCGCCTTGCTCTCTGCAACAAGGAACAAGATAGCAAGCACCGCGAAGCCTGCGAACAAGCCAAGAATCTGCCACGAATCCCAGGCATACTTCTTGCCGCCAAGCTCAAGCGCGAACATTAGACAGATGACCGCACCAACCAGCGTCATTGCCCCGGCCCAGTCAATCTGCTGCTTGGCATGCTGACGGGACTCATGATAGAAGAAAGCAATAAATACTAAGGCAATCAAGCCCAGCGGCAGATTAATATAGAAGATCCATTCCCAATGCGCGTATTCTGTCAAATAAGCACCGAGCAGCGGCCCGAAGATGCTGGACAGGCCGAATACGGCACCGAAGAGGCCGCCCAGCTTACCTCTGGACTCTACCGGTACAGCATCGAACATAATGGTGAAGGCGATCGGAACAAGCGCTCCGGCCCCAATCCCCTGAATCGCGCGGTAAATACTCAGTTCAACGATGGACGTTGCCGTTCCGCACAGCGCGGACCCGATCATGAACACGATGATACCGAATATGAAGAATCTCTTCCTGCCGTACATATCTGACAGCTTGCCAAATATCGGCATCCCCGCCATCTCCGCAACCATGTAGGCCGAGGTCACCCAGACGAATTTGTCCAGGCCGCCGAGCTTGCCGACGATATCCCCCATGGCCGTAGCCACAATGGTATTATCCATTGACGCCATCAGAATACCGAGCAGCAGACCTGCTAGAACCAGGCCCATATTATTCTTTTTCACTTCCATTGAGTAATAATTTCTCCTTTTCCCTATCCTATTTGGTTGCACTGTTCTATTCTGGAGCTGTCATCCTGATGAAATGATTCTATATATTCAACCAGGCCTATCTTACAGCCCGGACCGATTGTTACCCGGCTTCCCCGCACCAATCCGGCTTCCGTATTCTCCAGTTCTATTACATCGCCTTCAATACAATCCACACTCAGCTGTCTCGGACCACCTGTATTGAACATACCGAGCATGGCCCAGACCCCGCCTGAAGGCTTGATCCGAATCTGCCCCCCGCCGATCTCCTTGATCCGGCTGTCTCCGAACAGCTTAATCTCTACCTTCTCCGCATTCAGCATCCCATCCATATGCACGGAGCCATGGAGCCTGAATTCTTCCGCCTGACAGCCGCTGCTATCGGTATTATAACCGGATAGTTCCATTTGTTCACCGTTTTTTTGTCCTTCGGTAACGGTCTTCCCCCTCATCTTGACACTCTGGGACTCCGATTCACCGCCTACGTGAAGCTTACCAGTCATATTTAATTTCTCTCCCTCAAGAGAGCCTTTGATACTCAGTTCCCCGGTAAGTTTTAGCGAGCCTGTCTTCACCTTCCCGTAGACCACAGCATTACCTGTGCACTTGAAGCTTAGCGCATCAACATCCCCGTTCAGCTCTGCCTCTCCCACAATACTAAGCTTCCCGACTCTTCCTCCGGCCGACCCGCCACTGCCTACAATCTTCACATCCGGCCGTTCCTGCAGCATATTATTTTCCTCCATGAATTACCCGCTCCTTTATGCCAAAATGTCTCACTCTTTATATATGCTTGGCTTTGGATACATCTGACTTTGGATCCGCCTCATAGGTTTCTTTATATTCAACATACTCAATCTCACAGCCGGGGCCTATGCGCACCCGACTCCCGCGCACCACACGCGCTTTGGTGTTCTCAAGCTCAATATCGTCACCCTCAATCACATCCGCTGTAAATCTCGAAGCCAGCCTGCCCGAGAACATCTCCAGCACCCTGCGGGTCCTGCTGTGCTTACGGATCGTAATATGCTCCCCGCCGATTTCCCGTGCACGGCAATTGCCAATCATCTCGATCTTCACCGTACCTGCGTTCAACAGTCCCTCTATTTGAATATTCCCCTGCAGCTCAAGCGTCTCACACTGCAAATCACCCTTGAGACTGAGAGATCCGTAGATCTCTGCATGTTCGCCGCTTGCTCCCGCTCCGCCTTTAAAGATGCCATTCATCACGAGCTTATCGAAGCGAACCTCCTGCTCCACCTTCAGCATTCCATCCGTATGCAAATCCCCGCTCTGCACAGGCCCGGTAATCTTCCCGGTTCCATTAATATGGATGCGTCCTGCCGTCAGAGGAGCATTCAGCTTCATTTGGCCGCTGCAATGCAGCTCCTCACACTGAACCTCTCCGTTAATCGTTCCGACGCCATCAATCAGGACGCGGTTATAGCGGCCTCCCGCGGCTTTTCCTACACCATTCAGCTTCATATCCCGAATCACATGCTCCACAGTTATTCCCCTCCCTCTCCAATTCTCAGCTTAAGCTCTTCCGTAGCCTGGGCTAGGGATAGCCGGACAACTTCCTTCACCCCGGAGTCGAAATAAACCTCGCTATCTCTGGACATCAGAATGAACGCCGCTACACCCATTTTGCGAATAAGCACCAGCTGGCAGTCCTTCCCCGCGAAGGCCGGATAATGCACCGACAAAGTCTGAATTAACAGCTTCCCTTCATCCAGTGATATCTCCCCGCTTCTCAGCAGCTGCTCAAGCACGAATACAGAGAGAATCTTCTCGAATCTGAATGGGCCATCATGACCCAAGGTGTTCAAATACACATCAAGCGCAATATTGGTAACAATGTTACGTTCCAGCAATTGATCTGCGGTTAGAGAGATCTCCTTCAAGCTGGGCGAGAACACATCAGCCAGCTCATCGAGTGAGAGTCCGTCTTTCATGTTGAGTATTTTATCAATCCGGGAGAGAATCTTCTCTTTGGGAAAAAAGGTCTCCTGTCCCGTAAAGGAAGACTTTCGGATGAACCAGTCCTCTGGAATCAGGCTTTTCCGCTTCCAGCGGTACAGCTGACCATAGGAGATTCCGGTCAGGTCCAAAAGCTCCTTTTTGGATATCAATTCATTATTCATTACGTTCCCTCCTTCTTGCAGTCTTAGTGTAACATAACATTGTTACGTTATGCAATTCATTTATTCACTATACAGCTTCTGATTACAAGACAACAAAAAGAGCGGCAGCCCAGAACCTAAGATTCTGAACTGCCGCTCTATGATGTGACTGATTAAAGGCTCAGCCCTGCTGTAAGATCGATGCAAGCCTGCTCTCTCTTCGTACGATACGAACAGGTTACGGCTTAATTACTTAATTACCGCTCCATACTACTTAATTACTGCTTCAAGCTTGTTCATCATGCCGCTTAGCTGATTGACCCAGTTGACCATATCTACGATATGCTGCTGCTGGGCATGCGAGCTGGCCAATACCTGCTCTACCGAAGCCGCAGATTCTTCAGTAAATGCAGCTACCGTAGTCACCTCTTGAAGCACCGTCTCGGAAGACTGCTGCAGTCTGGCATTCATATCCCGAATCTGTTCAGCCTGCCGGAGCACCTCCGCCGTGTTGGCATGAATCCCGTCGAACAGCTGTTCCACGCTAAGCGCTGACTCCTTACCCTCGGTAACAACCGTAAGACCATCCCTGACCAGGCTTGATGCTTGGGTGATCCGGCTCTGGATGGCAGCCAGAATAGCGGCAATCTCGGTTGAAGCCTCCTGCGCATGCTGAGCCAGCTTGCGGATCTCGGTGGCAACTACCGAGAATCCTTGGCCATGTTCGCCTGCCCGCGCCGCTTCAATAGAAGCATTCAGAGAGAGCAGATTGGTCTGGTTCGCAATCTCGCCAATCATCTCCACAATACTTCCAATCTTCTGATTCTCCCGATTAACCTCTTCCATAACACCTGATGTATCCGAGACAATATGATTAATCTGATTGATTTTGCTGGCCAGATCCTTCATTTGACCTTGACCCTGGGTTGTGAATTCAGCGGTGACCCTCGATTTATCACTTAAGTCCGTCGAAGCTTCTGTGGCGGCATTAACATTCTGATTCACCTGCTCCATCGCTTCTGAAATATCCGTGACACTGACGGACTGCGTTGCAATTCCGCTTGCAATCTCGTTGAAGGCAAGAACAACCTGACCCGAGATCTCCCCGGTATCTTCCGCATTCTTCTGAAGGTTCGTGATGGACGTTCCGAGCACATGGACGGACTCCTTCACCTCTACCAGCACCTCTTCCGTCCTATCCTTGGCGGCTGCCGATTCGACTGCGCTGGCTTCCTGCTGACGGTGCATTTTCGCACCGATAAGACTTTGGGCTACTAACGCCCCCAGGATGACGAAGATATACGCATTCATATAAAACACACTTTCACCCGCGAAAGTCTCTTTTGTCAGCACAAAGTACGTTGTCATGCCCATGGCCACCAAGCCATTCAGGAGCAGCGGACGATAATTGTGGTAGATCGTGATAATCGCAAGTGACAGGAAGATCAGAAAATAGCCGCTGAATGCCTCGCTAGCCTCGATAAAGAAAAACGTGATCAAGTTAAGCCCGATGGCTACCAGGTACATGACATAGCGGACAGCGATCCTTCTCCATAGCAGAAGCACACAGAGAATGCAGATTGGCAATCCGCTTATAGCCAATGTCACCCGGAAGTGGTTGGAAGCGGAGAGTCCGATACCCAGTAATAACAATACACATAAGAGCCATACCATCAGTTTGTTACGTTGATGAAGTGCCAGTAATTTGTCAGACATTGTGGTTCACATACTCCCTACATTTTTTTAATTAATATATCGGCATTTTCCTATGAAAATATTTGCAGGGTATCTATGAAAATATAAAAAGGACCCCTGCTAGACCAGAAGGTCCGGCAGGAATCCTGTATATCCACGTTCTATTTGCTCTTCTCCAGATACTCGGTCACCCATTGCCCGGTAGAAGTCAGCTTCTCTTCCGCTCTAGAGATCGCTTCGGCAACCTGAGCAGTGGCAGTACCCCCGTATACATTACGCGCGTTCACTACCGTCTCCGGCTGAAGCACTTCATAGATGCTGTCATCGAACAGAGGAGAGAAGGTCTTGAACTCATCCAGTGTCAGATCAAGCAGATACTTGTTGTTCTGAATGCAGTAAAGTACCGTCTTCCCAATCACCTCGTGAGCCTGACGGAAAGGCAGGCCTTGGCCCACCAGGAAGTCCGCGATATCGGTCGCATTTGAGAAGTCCTGATTCACAGCCTCGCGCATCCGCTGTTTGTTCACCTTCATCGTAGCAATCATGCCTGCGAACAGCTGGAGTGCACCCTCAAGGGTAGCTACGGTGTCGAACATGCCTTCCTTGTCTTCCTGCATGTCCTTGTTATAAGCCAGCGGAAGGGACTTCAGCACAGTGAGCAGTCCAACCAAGTTGCCGTACACACGGCCGGTCTTCCCGCGAACCAGTTCCGCTACGTCCGGGTTCTTCTTCTGCGGCATAATGCTGCTGCCCGTGCAGTAAGCATCATCAAGCTCCACAAAGCGGAATTCCGTGCTGCTCCAGAGGACGAGCTCCTCACACAAGCGGGACAGATGCATCATCAGAATAGAAGAATTCGACAGGAATTCCAGAATGAAGTCCCGGTCGCTGACCGCATCCAGGCTGTTCTCATATACCGCGTCAAAATTCAGCTGTTCAGCCACAAAGTGACGGTCAATCGGGAAAGTTGTTCCTGCCAAGGCACCTGCCCCCAGAGGAAGCACATTTACCCGCTTGTAGCTGTCCTGGAAGCGTTCAACATCACGCTGGAACATCGAGACATAAGCCATCAGATGATGCGCGAACAGAATTGGCTGTGCCCGCTGCAGATGCGTATATCCAGGCACAATCGTGTCCAGGTTGGCTTTGGCCTGCCCGATCAAGGCTTCCTGCACTGCATGAAGAAGCCCTGTCACCTCAACCACACGCTTACGCAGATAAAGGTGCATATCTGTAGCCACCTGATCGTTACGGCTGCGGCCCGTATGCAGCTTCCCGCCAACCGGACCAATCTCCTCGATCAGATTCTTCTCAATGTTCATATGAATGTCTTCATCTCCAACGGAGAATTCAATCTCACCGCGGCGAATCTTGCTGAGTACGAGGTCAAGGCCTTCCTTGATCCGGTCTACATCCTCAGACGGCAGGATGCCGCACTTCCCCAGCATACTCACATGCGCCAGACTTCCTTGAATATCTTCCTCAGCCAATGCCTGATCAAAACCAATCGAAGCTGTATATTCTTCTACCAGACGATTGGTCTGCTTCGTGAAACGGCCTCCCCACAGCTTACTCACTTAATCCACTCCTTCTTCTCAATGCAGACCGCGGGCCGCTCCCAGGTAATGAGAACGGCCTCATGGTTATGCTGTATTTATAATCGCGATAATTACTTATTCTGTTCCACGCCGGAGCTTACCTTAAGCCGCAGGGCATTAAGGCGGATGAATCCGGTAGCGTCCCCTTGGTCATAAGCTTGAGTCGGATCAGCTTCCATGGTTGCAATATCCGGGTTATACAAGCTGACCGGGCTCTTCACACCCGCACCGATAACATTGCCTTTGTACAGCTTCAAGCGTACAGTTCCCGATACGTTCTTCTGGCTCTCGTCAACCAGCGCCTGCAGAGCAAGACGCTCAGGAGCGAACCAGAAGCCATTGTACACAAGCGTACTATAACGTGTAATCAGGCTGTCACGAAGATTCATGACTTCACGGTCCATCGTGAGGGACTCCATTTTGCGGTGCGCTGTGAACAGGATCGTTCCACCCGGAGTCTCATACACGCCGCGGCTCTTCATACCGACAAAACGGTTCTCTACCATGTCTACACGCCCGATGCCATGCTTGCCCCCAAGTTCATTAAGCGTCTCCATCACACCCAGCGGGCTAAGCTTCTCACCATTCACGGCAACCACGTTGCCCTTCGCGAATTCAAGCTCCACATATTCCGCTTCATCCGGCGCATCCTCCGGGGATACACTCAGCAGGTACATGTCCTTGCTGTCCTCTGCGCTTGGATCGAACCAAGGATCCTCCAGCACTCCGCTCTCATAGCTGATGTGCAGCAGATTGCGGTCAGTCGAATAAGGCTTGGCAGCCGAAGCCGTAACCGGAATGCCGTGCTCCTCGGCATACGCGATCATCTCTGCGCGGCCTGGGAAGCGGTCACGGAACTCGTTAAGACGCCAAGGCGCGATCACATTAATCTCTGGAGCCAGGGCCGCTGCCGCAAGCTCAAAGCGCACTTGGTCGTTCCCTTTGCCAGTTGCCCCGTGGGCAATCGCCGTTGCGCCTTCCGCACGGGCGATATCGACCATACGCTTCGCAATCAGCGGGCGGGCGATGCTTGTACCGAGCAGATATTGACCTTCATACTGGGCACCCGCCTGGAACATCGGGTAGATGAAGTCCTGGGCGAACTCATCGCGCAGGTCGTCGATATACACTTTGGAAGCGCCGGTAGCGAGCGCTTTGGCTTCCAATCCGTCAAGCTCATCCTTTTGACCAATATCTGCCGTGAATGCGATAATCTCGGCATCATAGGTCTCCTTCAACCACTTCAGAATGACCGACGTATCCAGTCCGCCCGAGTACGCCAGTACGATTTTTTCTTTTGCCATGATATTCAGTGTCCTCCCTTAATAACCCAACTACATACTATCTAGACCTTAGTCTATCACAAAAGCCTATCCGATGAGAGCCGCCAGCAGCGCTTTTTGCGCGTGAAGCCGATTCTCTGCCTGATCAAAAATAATAGAGTTCGCGCCGTCAATGACATCCTCGCTGACTTCCTCCCCGCGGTGAGCAGGCAGACAGTGCAGGAACAAGTAGTCCGGCTTCGCATGCTTGGCAAGTTCAGCATTAACCTGATAGTTCTGGAATGCTGCCTCACGGGCTTTCTGCTCCTCTTCAAATCCCATGCTGGCCCATACGTCCGTGTATATCACATCCGCGTCCTTCACCGCTTCTTCCGGACTGCGCAGTACCTCGATCTTAGCCCCGGTAGACTCAGCGATTTCTTTGGCTTGAGCGACTACCTGCTGATCCGGCTCGTAACCTTCGGGGCTGGCAATGGAGACATGCACTCCCAGCTTCGCGCCGCCGATCATCAAGGAATGAGCCATATTATTGCCGTCGCCGACATAAGCCAGCTTCAGCCCCTTAAGAGTGCCCTTGTGCTCAAGCACAGTCTGGAAATCCGCAAGCACCTGACACGGATGAGCCAGATCACTCAGCCCGTTAATGACAGGCACCGTAGCGTGCCGGGCCAGATCGACCACATTGTTGTGACCAAATGTGCGGATCATGATGCCGTCCAGATAACGGGACATGACCTTCGCCGTATCGCTGATCGTCTCGCCGCGTCCGAGCTGGATGTCGTTCTTGCTCAGGAAGAGGGCGTGACCGCCCAGCTGATATGTACCTACCTCGAAGGAGACACGGGTTCTTGTAGACGATTTCTCAAAAATAAGTCCGATTGTCTTCCCTTTCAGCGGCTGATACTCTTCCCCATTCTTATGCTTCTTCTTGATCTCGATAGCGAGATCAAGAAGGTACTGAATCTCCTCAGTTGTGAAGTCTGTCAGCTCCACGCAGTCCCGGCCCTTCAGGTTCAATGAGGCATTCGCTTCGGTAAGACTCATCTTGATCTACTCCTTCTTCGCCTGATGGCGCTGAATAATTCCTGCGATAATATCCACAGCCTGGTCGATCTCTTCACTTGTTACGAGTAAGCTTGGCAGCAGGCGGATCACATTCGGTCCGGCCGTGATGAACAACAGGCCATTCTTCTGCCCTTCACTTACAAGCTCAGCAACAGGTCCATCGCATTCAATTCCGACAATAAGGCCTTTGCCCCGTACATCCAGTACGAAAGAATTACCGGCAAGCTTCTCTTTGAGCTTGCTCTGCAAATATTCACCCATCTGCCCAGCTCTCTGCGGCACCTGGTCTTCCTTCATAACTTCTACCGTTGCGGCAATAGCGGCTGTGGCAATGGGATTCCCTCCGAATGTGGAACCATGACTGCCGGCGGAGAACGCCTCGCGCAGATAGCCCTTGGCCAGCATAGCGCCAGCTGCGATTCCGCTTGCTACCCCTTTAGCCAAAGTGAAAATATCCGGCTCCACCCCGTAATGCTGGTGAGCGAACCATGTGCCTGTGCGGCCCATACCGGTCTGTACCTCATCAATAATGAGCAAAATCCCGTGTTCCTTGCACAAGGCGGCTACTTCGTTCAAGAACTCGGGCTGCACGAGATGAATGCCGCCTTCGGCCTGAATCATTTCCAGCATAATGCCTGCGGTATTGGGTCCAATCGCCGCTTTTAGCGCCTCAAGGTCGTGAAGCTCCACGGTCTTAAAGCCTTGAGGAAGTGGAAGGAAGCCTTCCTTCACCTTATCCTGTCCGGTCGCGGTAAGTGTGGCGAGCGTACGTCCATGGAACGATTGCTTGAACGTAATAATCTCATAACGCTGTTCGCCTTTGATCTTCTGGTGATAACGGCGGGCCAGCTTGATTGCCGCCTCATTCGCCTCAGCGCCGCTGTTGCAGAAGAAGGCAAGATCTGCTGAGCTCAGCTCGGTCAGCAGATGCGCCGCTGTCTCCTGCTGCGGAATTTGAAAGAGGTTGGATACATGCCACAGCTGATCCAGCTGATCCTTAATCTTATTCTTGACCTTCTCAGGCGCATGGCCGAGATTGGTAACAGCGATACCGCTGTAAAAATCCAAATAGCGGTTGCCCTGATCATCCCAGAGCCAGCTTCCCTGTCCTTTTACCAAAGAGATTGGGAACCGTACCCCGTAATTCGGGAACAGCGCGCTTGCCGCCTCGCCGCGGTTGTCCTTGGCCTCTTGTTCCTTACCTTCTGCCTGACTCAGTTCCTGCAACTTGGATTCTGCCATCGTCTTCGTTACCTCCTTAAATTAAAAAATGGTCTAAGCAAGTACCCGCTTCAAATTCCGTGAATTCCCGGCCGCCCCATGCTATGAGCGACTGGTCTTCATTCGGACAATGCGGGTCCCGATGGCTTCCCCGGACAGCACGCGGCTAAGCACATTCGGCTCACTGCCGTTCACGATAACGACTTCTTTTACCTGACCATGAATACAGGCCACAGCTGCGCGAACTTTAGGAATCATCCCGCCATAAATTTCACCCGTTAAAATCATATCTTCAATCTGCTGCACGGTTACGGTTGGAAGCACCCGCTTCTCTCCATTTACCGTGCTCAGAATTCCTGGCACATCCGTTACCACGATCATCTGCTGCACTCCGAGCTTGGAAGCTACGGCTCCAGCGGCGGTGTCGGCATTAATATTATACCGCTGCCCATTCTCGCCGACACCCACAGGAGCAATGATCGGCATATATCCGAGATTTGTCACGCCTTCAATAATCGAAGCCTTCACATCGGTCACATCTCCGACCAAGCCGACTTCCGCACTGGCAGCTACCGGTTTGGCCTGGATCAGGAAGCCATCCACTCCGGACAGTCCGAGCGCCTGCCCCCCGAGCGACTGAATCCGGCGGACAATCTGCTTGTTGATGCTTCCAGACAGCACCATTTCAACGACATCAAGCACCTCTTCAGACGTATAACGCAGCCCGCCGACAAACTTCGTCTCTATCCCGAGCTTCGCTAGATTCTCCGAGATCGCAGGACCGCCGCCGTGAACAATCACCGGCTGAATTCCCTTGCGCTGGAGTTCGATCAAGTCCTCAAAAAAGGAATCCGGCAGCTCGTTCAACGTACTGCCTCCGCATTTCATGACGAATGTCTTGTAGGCCTGCTCTCCGGCCAATTCCTTCTGCTCACCTTGTAGTGCTGAATTCATGGTGCTGCTCCCTTCTGCTATGCGAATATGTGAAAGCTATATTATTGTCTATCCTTATTGTAGACTGTGATATCGGGAAAGAGTTGTGCATGAAATCCACTCTGGCTGTTTGGAAATGCTAGTGTGGACGTCGTTGAGCCGCTACGATGACGGATCATTCTTCCGATCGCTGTTGTCTCCCGATTTCCTGATTGGACCGCTAAGCGGGTGAAATCCGGGGACAAAGGCGAACGCTTCGCTTCTTCAGTACGATTCCGCCCTCTCCGCTGAGTTCGGCGCTTAACTTCCCTGTAATTACAAACATCCAAAATGTTAAAATTTTAGAAGCACCTTATATTTTGATGACATTAAGTCCGATAAGCGGCGTTAATCCGCACGTAATCATAAGTCAGGTCGCAGCCCCATGCGGTGGCTGTTCCTTCGCCGTTCTTCAAATCCACCATAATGCGGACTGTGTCGCCTTTGAGGTAGGCCAGCGCCGCATCTTCATCGAAGGCGACCGGCTTCGATCCGGTCAGTACCGCAATCTCTCCCAGGTGGATGTCAACCGTCTCCGGGTTCACCGGCTCGCCTGCGCGCCCAAGCGCGGCAATGATACGGCCCCAGTTCGCATCGGCCCCGAATACAGCCGACTTCACCAGACTAGACCCGACAATCGTCTTCGCAATGGCACGGGCGGACAGATCGCTTACCGCGCCGGTAATCTCTACCTCGACCAGACGAGTCGCGCCCTCGCCATCACGGGCAATCGCCTGGGCCAGCACCTGGCATACATGCCTGAACGCCGCGGCGAATCCGTCCCAGTCCGGATGCTTCTCCGTCAGTTCCTGATTGCCGGCCAGCCCGCTGGCCATAGCCAGCAGCATGTCATTGGTACTCGTGTCTCCATCCACGGTTATCATATTGAAGGTAACATCCGTCGTTGATCTGATCAAGGACTGAAGGGCATCCGGGTGGATAGCCGCATCCGTAGTGACGAATCCCAGCATGGTTGCCATGTTCGGATGAATCATCCCTGATCCCTTTGCCGCTCCGGCGATCTTCACTTCACGATCATTAATGATCAGAGAGACACAGACTTCCTTCTTGACCAAATCCGTAGTCAGGATCGCTTGGCTGAACTGCTCGGCTCCATTCGCATCCGCAGACATCACTGCAGGAAGCTCCGCTATACCTGTTACAACCCGGTCCATCTTCATCAGTTCCCCGATCACGCCAGTTGATGCCACGGCCACCTCCGAGGGGGCAATGCCCAGTACCTTAGCCGTCTCTTCGCGCATCGTGTAGGCATCTTCTTCGCCCTGCTTGCCTGTGCAGGCATTCGCATTGCCGCTGTTCACCACAACCGCACGCAGGCTACGGCTTGCAGCAAGGCTTTCTTGAGTTACTTTAATTGGCGCCGCCTGAAAAACATTGGTGGTATAGACGGCAGCTGCAACAGCCGGCACTTCACATAGAATCGCAGCCAGATCATTACGCGTTGTTTTCTTCAGACCGCAGTGCAGTCCCCCAGCCGTGAACCCTTTCGGGGATGTTACTGAACCGCCCTCAACTACTTTATACAAACTTGCTACTCCCATCATGTCCTCCGTTCTATGGATATACCGGGGCATTCTTCAGCCCGAGGGTTTCGTCCCAGCCCATCATCAAGTTCAAATTCTGGATCGCCTGACCGGCGGCCCCTTTTACCACATTATCGATCACAGAGACAATCGTGACTCTATTCGTACGCGCATCCACCGCAAAACCAATATCACAGTAGTTCGAACCAAAGACTTCTTTTGTCGCCGGCCATTGCCCCGCTGGGCGAATACGTACGAACCTGCGGCCTTCATAAAATTGCTGGTACAGCTCTATCAAATCCTCATTCGTACGAGGACCCGTTAATGTGGCGTACATGGTGCTCATAATCCCCCGTGTCATCGGTGCCAGATGAGTGGTGAAGGTTACCGTAACCGGCGAGCCGGATACGTCTGTCAATACTTGTTCAATCTCGGGAATGTGCTGATGCTTGTTGATCTTGTAGGCTTTGAAATTCTCATTAATCTCCGCATAATGGGCCGTCAGGCTTGTGCCTCTGCCCGCTCCGGATACTCCCGATTTCGCATCGATAATGAGCGTAGCCGGATCAATCCAGCCCGCCTTGAGCGCAGGAATCAGACCGAGCAGCGTCGCAGTCGGGTAACAGCCCGGGTTCGAGATGAGCTGTTCACCCTTGACTTTCTCCCCATAAATTTCACTAAGACCGTACACCGCCTGCTCCAGCAGTGCGTCGTCAGGTGCATCATGCTTATACCACTCTTCATATACAGAACCGTCCTTGATTCTGAAATCTCCCGATAAATCAATGACCTTCAAGCCGGCTTCAACCAGCTGAGGCACCAGCTTGCCGCTGACTCCCGATGGGGTTGCCGTGAAGACAACGTCCGCCTTGGCTGCAATCTCCTGCACATCCACTCCGTCGAGGTTCTGCACAACCAGGTTCGTCAAATGTGGGAATCCGTCTGTAATCGGCGCTCCGCTGCTCGATGCCGAGATGACCGATATGATATTTACCTTTGGATGCTCCAATAAAAAACGAATCAGTTCCACCCCTCCATACCCGGTGGAACCGACTATAGCTGCTTTTATAATATCTCCGCTCACATGTATCCCCGCTTTCTCTGTATCCCCATTTATATTTATGCATATCCGAGTTGATTTTATGTATTATTATACGTACCGATTCATATAAATACAACCGTTATCTAGCCCATAGACTATTTTTATATGCAAAAAGACGCCGGTTGGCGTCTTACAATTGCAGCATTCATTTAGTATTTATTTATTTGGCCGCAGAAGCGGTTGAACTTGAGGTTGAAGTTGGACTCTTCTTATCCTTATTCCAGCCGCGTCCCCCCTTGAAATCCCCACTCTTAGGCAGAGTGCTGTTCACTTGCTTGGTCACAGATTCGGTTAGGCCCGCTTTGAGCTTATCGTATTCAGTCTGAGTGATTGTACCAGCCGCGAGTTCCTCAGCCAGCTTGGCGGTACGATCCTTAACCAGAAGATCAATGACCTGCTGTGCGGTGACATTATGCTCTGCTGCTACGGCTGCCAAGGTTGTGCCAGCTTGCAGCTCAGTACGAAGCGCATCCTCCGTGATCCCAAGCAGCTTGGCTACCTCATCAAATTTACCGAAATGCCCGCCGCCATGCCCTCTTCCCTCACCTGGAGCAGGGAATTGGCCATTCACGATTTGGGTCGCCATGTCTGTCAGCTTGGCCTTCTGAGTATTATAGTCAGCTTGGGTAATCTCACCGGCATCTAATCTGCTCTCAAGGTCAGCGCTCAGGCTTGATACCTCCAGATCAATCACCGCCTGGACGGTTACGTTATGTTCACCCGCAATTGCCGCCAGCGTCTTGCCTGATCTCAATTGAGTGTTCAGTTCATCGGCTGTGATGCCGAACAGCTTCGCAAGCTCCTCATTGTTCTTCACGAATCCGAGCGGCCCGTGCTCTTTGCCTCCGAACCCGTTACCCGGCTTGGAATCTAGCAGCTTGTCCGCAAAGGCCGAGGCATCCAAGGCCTTTCCATCTTTGTCCACCTTAGCAGATGTGGATGTCGAGTCAGCTTTCTGCTCCACTTCAAGTAAGCTTACCAGCTTCGCCTTCAGGTCTGCGCGTGCAATCCCTTGGGCGCTTGCGATCTCAGCAAGTGTCTGGGTCTTCTGCTTCTCTCTGAACGTTGTCTCATCCAGCTTCAAGTAAGCAAGCAGCTGTTCTTCTATTTTGCCAAAGCCCATGTGTCTGTCTCCCCGGTCATGTCCCGCTCTCTGGGCTTGCGTTGTTGAGGATGAAGTCTTGGCTGAAGCTGCGCTGGTGTGCTGAACTGCCAGGACTCCTCCACCAAGAGTTAAAGAGAGGGCCAATACACCGGCTGCTAAAGTTTTTGTTGAAATTGTTGTCTTTTTCATTAAAATACCGCCTTTCGTCCATCTGGATTGTATGTTCCTTGCGTCCTACAATATGCATCTTATTCCACCTAACTGAATTCACGCTGAATGCGCGCTTAACGTTAGCTAAATGTCTCCCAATACAACAAAAAGCCCGTCTTATCCGGATACATTCCCAGACAAGACAGGCTATCGTAATTCGTATGTTAATCCTTACAGCTTCTTATCATCTACCTGACCCAGCCAATGCTCAATCTCGTTAATGACAGAAGCCACACTTCCCTGCTCAAATGGAGAAATCAGCCCCGCAGCCTGTACGAGCTCTGTGAACGACTTGCTTCCTCCCTGACGGCAGAGCTCGAGATAAGCAGTCCAGGCCGCCTCGCGGTCTTCCTGCGACTTCTTCCAGAACTGGAATGCGCACAACTGCGCCAAGGTGTAGTCAATGTAATAGAACGGTGAGCTGAAGATATGTCCTTGCTTGTGCCAGAATCCGCCTTGCTCCAGATAGGCATTGCCCGCATAGTCACGATGAGGCAGATACTTCTTCTCAATCTCGCGCCAAGCCAGCTTGCGTTCCTGCGGCGTAGCTTCTGGATTCCCATAGACATAGTGCTGGAACTCATCGACAGCAACACCATACGGAATGAAGAGGAGCGCCGAGGACAGGTGATTGAACTTATACTTCTCGGTATCTTCCTTGAAGAACAGCTCCATCCATGGCCAGGTCAGGAACTCCATGCTCATGGAATGAATTTCGGCTGCTTCGAGTGTCGGGAAGCTGTACTCAGGCACTTTGTATTGACGGCTCTGGAACACCTGGAACGCGTGACCCACCTCATGGGTCAGCACATCAATATCGTCGGACGTGCCATTGAAGTTCGAGAAAATGAACGGCGCTTCGTATTCGCTAAGATATGTACAGTAGCCACCGCCCTGCTTGCCTTTCTTGGCGACAAGGTCCATCAGCCCATGATCCTGCATGAATGTGAAGAACTCATCTGTCTCCGGAGACAGCTCCGCATACATTTTGGCTCCGTTCTGAACGATCCAGTCGGGATCACCCTTAGGCTCGGCATTGCCGGAAGCGAAGCTGAACTCTTCATCGTAATAGGTCAGCTGATCCACACCGATTCTGGCCCGTTGACGCTCCTTCAGCCTCTGGGCTGCAGGCACAATGAACTCCTTCACCTGATCCCGGAAGTTAGCCACCATCTGGGCATTGTAATCCGTGCGGTTAAGCCGGTCATAAGCCAGCTGGATGAAATTCTCATAGCCAAGCGCCCCCGCGATCCGGGTCCGTACCTTGACTAGTTCATCGTAGATCCGGTCAAGCTCTTCCTCATGCTCGCTCATAAAAGCATACCGCGCTTCAGCCGCACGCTGTCTTAACCCGCGGTCTGTGGACATTTCGAACGGACGCAGCTGAGAAAGGGTTCTCTCTTCTCCTTCAAAAGGAATCTTCGCGGACGCGATCAGCTGACTATACTGGGTGGTAAGCTTGTTCTCCTGCTGAAGATCCTCAATAATCTCGGGCTTGAAGGTCTTGAGGGACACATCCATCAGACTGAACAGCTGGCGGCCCCATTTCTGCTCAAGCTCAGCCCGGAATATAGACTGCACAACGGCTGTATAATAATTGGTCACATACTCCTGATAGAGGGGCCCCACTTCATCCATATAATCCTGCTCGGCCTTGTAAAATTCATCGGTTGTATCTATCGAGTGACGCACACTTACAATGGTACCCAGGGTTTCAAATTCACTGCGCAGCTTGTTGATTCGCTCAAAAGCTTGATCCTGCTCCTCAAAGCTAGCCGCCTCGTTGAACTGCTCTAGCAAATCCCTGAACTGACGCTCGACATCCTTGATGTCGGGTCTGGAATACGGGTATTCATTGAATTTCATCATTAATCACCCTTTGGTCAATTATTTATAGAACCTATTATACAGGGTAAATTTGGGATAACAATCATGAATATAAGTTAAGCTATTCCAGATTGGTATAGGCTATTACTGCCATATGCAAAAGAGACGCAATTAGCGTCTCTCAATACGAATCTTTATTTACTTGTTCTTGCCTTGACTCATTGACGATTGAGAATTATTGAAATTCCAGCCGTGGCCCTTGCTGCCGTCCTCCGGCTTCGATCCCTTGGCAGAAGGGACTCTCTTCACTTGCGCAGTCACATACTCGGTCAGACTCTTCTTGAACTTGTCGTACTCTTCCTTCGTAATCTCCCGGGCTGCCAGCTTCTTGTCCAGCTTCGCAAGTCGGTCTTTGATCAGAAGATCAACCACTTGCTGAGCCGTAACCTTATGAGACTCCGCAATATCCGCAAGACTCTTGCCAGACTTCATGGCTGCCTTAAGCTCTGATTCTGTCATTCCCAGCAGCTTGGCCAAGGCGCCGAACTTTCCTGAGCCTTCAACATCCTCAATTCCCTCAATGACACCTGGGAACTTAGTATTCACCAGCTGTGCAGCCGCCTCAGTCTTGGCCGCTTTCTGGGCATCGTATTCTTCCTGAGTGATCTCACCAGCTGCCAGCTTGGCATCCAGTTCCTTGACATCGGCTGCGATGAACAGATCAATGACAGCCTGAGCTTCAACCTTGTACTCACCAGCTAGTTCGGCAAGCGTCTTGCCGGCCTTCAACCCTGCACAGAGCTGATCGGTAGTTATATTCAATAGCTTAGCGATTTCATCGGCATGCTGGAGTTCTGTAATCGGAGCGTCTTGGACACTACTGTCCACTTTGCTCTCTGTAGTGAACGCCATGAGCTTGTCTGCTGTTGTGGCAGCTTCAAGCTTAAGGGCTTGTTCCTTCTTTTGGATCTGCTTCTTTTGCTGCTCCTGCTCCTGCTTGAACTGCTGCTCCAGCTTTTGTTTTGCTTTCGGACTTAACTTCTTGTTCTTCAGCTGCTTCGCAAGCTCCTGCTGTTTTTTCTTCTCTGCCTGCTTCTGCTTTTCCTTTTCTTTGGCCAATTGAGCCTTCTGCTCAGCGGCAATCCAGCTTACGATCTTGGCTTTGAGAGCCTCTTTGGTTATGCCCTGCTCCGCAGCAATCTCAGCCAGAGTCTGGGTCTGCAGCTTCTCCTTAAGCGCTGCCGCATCCAGCTTCAGGAGCGTAAGAAGCTGCTTCTCGAATCTGCCCAAGCCCTCAAGCTTGTTGTCCTGCTGTAATGTGGCCTTCTGTACTTGCACCTTGCTTGTCCCTGCAGCTGCGCTTGCAGGTCCGGTCGCCAGAATACCTCCGCCTAGCGCCAGAGAGAATGCCATAACTCCGGCTGCTACTGTTTTTACTGATTTTCCCCTATTCATAATGAAGACCACCTCTCATGATGTGCTTGGCTGGTTACTATTACCACAGTTTAAGTATAACTGAGATCAGCCGAGATGGAACTACCTTTTTCGATAAAAATCGACAAAATTTTCAATGTCTTGAATCAGGTAATCCCTTACCTTATTCAGCTTGAAATACCGGTGCTGGACTTTATTTAACTAGGCTTGTCTCTTAAAGCCTTCTCCAAGCACTTCATGCGCATTCGTGATAATCACAAAGGCGGTTGGTTCAAGCTGCTGAACCAGCGTCTTCAGGCGGGTAACCTCACTTTGGCCCACGACAACCATCAATACAGGTCTGTCATCGCCCGTATATCCGCCCCTGGCGCTAAGCTTCGTTAGTCCCCGATCCAGGTGGACCAGCACGGCCTCCGATATTTCCTCTGTCTTCTCAGCGATAATATAAGCCACCTTGGTATAATTCAGTCCGAGCTCCACCGCGTCTATAATTTTGCCTGTGATATAGAGGCCGATAAGAGCATAAAGTGCCTTTTCGGGAGATAGTACAATACCGGCCAGCACGATGACAAGTCCATCCATCATCACGACGCATGTAGACAGGCTAAAGCCGCTGTATTTCTGAATAATCTGAGCCAGGGTAGACAGGCCGCCCGTTGAACCGCGTCCGCGGAACACGATTCCCAGTCCCAGACCAACCCCAATACCTCCGTAAAGAGAGGAGAGCAGCGGATCTGTGGTAGGCACGATCCAATCCTTGGTCAAATAGACGAACAGCGGCAGCACGATCGTTCCAAGCAGGGAACGAATCGCATAATTCCGGCCTAGCAGCAGAAAGCCTGCAGCGAACAAGGGAATGTTCAGCGCCCACTGCACATAGGCAGGCTCAATCCCGAACAGGGAGTTCGCTACAATTGAGAGTCCTGATACTCCTCCTGATGCGATATGACTCGGCAGCAAGAACATATTGAAAGCAAGAGCCGTGATAAAAGATCCAATTACAATCATCAGACTATCCAGTACAAGCCTGGCTGGACCACCTACGGGAAATATTTCATTCATTCTGCGTTTACGGCCTTTTGGGGGCATGATACAGTTCTCCTTCACTACGTCAAAGTGTTAATGGTCAAAAAAATTCCCGCACAAGTTATCTTGTGCAGGAATTGTATATTTATTGAACTCAGGCTCAGGCTTGCTCCGCCTCTGTCTTGATCTGGCTTCGCAGATATCCATCGATAAAGGCATCCAGCTCCCCATCCATCACCGCACCTGTATTTCCCGTCTCCACGGAGGTACGGTGATCCTTAACCATACTGTAAGGATGGAAGACATAGGAACGAATCTGACTGCCCCAGGCAATATCGGACTGTTCCCCACGGATTTCATCCAGCTCCTTCTGCTGCTCTTCCAGCTTACGCTCATAGAGCTTGGATCGAAGCATCGTCATAGCCCGCTCCCGGTTCTTGATCTGAGAGCGCTCATTCTGACAGGTTACTACCACGCCGGTTGGAATATGGGTAATCCGGACAGCCGAGTCCGTGGTGTTAATGTGCTGCCCCCCGGCACCGCTGGCCCGGTAGGTGTCAACCTTCAGATCCTCCGTACGGATCTCCACGTCCACATCTTCCGTAATCTCAGGCACGACATCGCAGGACACGAAGGAAGTATGACGGCGGCCGGAAGAGTCGAACGGGGAGATCCGGACTAACCGGTGAACCCCTTTCTCTGTCTTCAAGTAGCCGTAGGCGTTATATCCCTTGATCAGCAGCGTCACACTCTTGATCCCCGCTTCATCCCCGGGAAGATAATCGAGTACTTCCACCTTGAAGCCGCGTTTCTCCGCCCATCTTGTATACATCCGGAGCAGCATTTGACCCCAGTCCTGAGACTCCGTTCCACCAGCACCCGGATGCAGCTCAAGAATCGCATTGAGCTTGTCATAAGGCTGATTGAGGAGCAGCTGAAGCTCGAACTCCTCGAGACGCTTCAGCAGCGACTCCACAGACCCGGCAACCTCTGAGAGCAGCTCCGCGTCTCCTTCTTCTTCTGCCAGCTCGATCATGACGACAATGTCGTCATTCTCGGACTGCAGCTTCTGATACTGATCGACGGAAGATTTGACGGCATTCATGTCTGCAATTACTTTTTGGGCGGACTCGTTGTCATCCCAGAAATCGGGCGCAGCCATCTTTTCCTCAAAGTTCGCAATCATCTCCTGCTTCAGATCTAAGTCAAAGAGACCCCCTAAGGTTGGATAATTTCTTGGCTATTTCACGCAGATCCTGCTTGATACTTGGATCGATCATGCTGTATCGTCACCCCTTCTAATTGTTATAGGCTTGTTGACTATGCAAGGGATAAAGAGGGCACGCAGGCAAATGTCCAGGGTCGTTCTATCCCCGGAAAGGGTACTCCCTTGCCTGCGTGCCTGCTGCTTAGTCCATCCTATAGGAACCGCTATCCTTACGCGTTCTGTCCGTGGCAGTGCTTGTATTTCTTGCCGCTGCCGCATGGACAATCATCGTTGCGCCCGATCTGCTCGCCGCGCTGAACAGGGCGCTTCTCCGCAGGCTCGCCGTTAGTGGAGATCTGGTTCTCATCCACTACGGTCTGACGCTCCTGATTCGTCTCGATTTGTGCTTTCATAATATATGTTGCGACTTCCTCTTGGATACTCGCCGTCATCTCATTGAACATCTCGAAGCCTTCGAATTGGTACTCACGCAGCGGATCTGTACCGCCGTAAGCACGGAGGTGAATCCCCTGACGCAGCTGATCCATGGCATCAATGTGATCCATCCACTTGCTGTCAACAGCTCGAAGCACGATTACCTTCTCGAACTCACGGATCATCTCAACGCCGATATGCTCTTCACGGGCATTGTACTTCTCAACTACCTTGCCCAAGATATACTCAATGATCTCTTCGGCTTCCTTGCCCCACAGCTCATCCTTGGTCAATTGGCCTTCATCAAGCAGCTTGCTGTTGATATACTCCGCTACTTCCTCGAGCTCCCAGTTCTCAGGAATATCATCACTGCAGTGCGCCATGACGATCCGTTCAATTACCGGCTTAATCATCTCAAGTACAACATCCTTGATGTTCTCCGATTCGAGAATCTCGCGGCGCTGCTTGTAGATAATCTCCCGCTGCTGATTCATGACGTCATCATATTGAAGCACGACTTTACGCACGTCAAAGTTATTGCCCTCTACCCGTTTCTGGGCGGACTCAATGGCACGTGTGATCATCTTGCTCTCGATCGGTGAATCCTCGTCAAAGCCAAGGCGGTCCATCATCGCCAGCACGTTGTCTGCCCCGAACCGTTTCATCAGATCATCGCCAAGGGACAGATAGAACTGGGTAGAACCCGGGTCGCCCTGACGTCCGGCACGTCCGCGCAGCTGATTATCAATCCGGCGGGACTCGTGACGCTCTGTACCAATGATGTGCAGACCGCCGATTTCAGATACGCCATTACCCAAGATGATGTCGGTACCCCGCCCAGCCATGTTGGTCGCAATCGTGACGGAGCCCGGCTCACCCGCACGGGAGATAATCTCGGCTTCCTCCGCGTGGTATTTCGCATTCAGCACCTTGTGCGGAACGCCTTTGCGCTTCAGCATTTCATGAAGAAGCTCGGAGTTCTCAATGGACACCGTACCGACAAGGACCGGCTGATTGGTGGCATGGCGGCTCACAATCTCCTCCACTACAGCCTTGAACTTGCCAGCTTCACTCTTGTACACGATATCGGGGTTATCCACGCGGCGGTTCGGACGGTTCGTAGGAACCTGAAGAACCTCAAGACCATAGATCTTCTTGAATTCCTCTTCCTCGGTCTTCGCTGTACCGGTCATACCGCCGAGCTTGCGATACATACGGAAATAGTTCTGGAACGTAATCGTCGCCAGCGTCATACTCTCGTTCTGAACCTCGATGCCTTCCTTGGCTTCAATCGCCTGGTGGAGGCCATCGCTGTAACGGCGTCCCGCCATCAGACGACCTGTGAATTCATCTACGATCACGACTTCATCTTCAGTCACCACATAATCCACATCACGACGCATAATGGCATTGGCTTTGAGCGCTTGTACAATATGATGGTTAAGCGTTACGTGAGCGTGGTCATACAGATTCTCGATACCGAAGGCTTTCTCGGCTTTGGCTACACCCTTCTCGGTAAGAGATACGGCCTTCACCTTAATGTCCACATTGTAGTCCTCTTCCGCTTCCAGACGCTTCACGAAGCGGTCAGCCGCATAGTACAATTCAGTCGATTTCTGGGCTTGTCCGGAAATAATCAGCGGTGTACGGGCCTCGTCGACAAGAATGGAGTCTACCTCGTCAATAATGCAGAAATAGAGCGGACGCTGAACCATCTGCTCTTTGTAGAGGACCATATTGTCACGCAAATAGTCGAACCCGAATTCATTGTTCGTTCCGTACGTAATATCGCAGGCATAAGCCGCCTGCTTCTCTTCATGTTCCATCCCGTTCAGGTTGACCCCTACGGTCATACCCAGGAAATTATAGATTTGACCCATCTCCGCGCTGTCACGCTGTGCCAAATAATCATTCACCGTAACTACGTGAACGCCTTTGCCCAAAAGTGCATTTAAATAAACCGGCAGGGTTCCGACCAGTGTTTTCCCTTCCCCGGTTTTCATCTCCGCAATACGCCCTTCGTGCAGCGCGATACCGCCAACAAGCTGGACGTCATAATGACGCTTGCCCAGCACACGCTTGGAGGCCTCACGTACCGTGGCGAAGGCTTCAGGAAGAAGATCGTCGATATCCTCGCCCTTCTCGAGTCTCTCTCTAAATTCTACCGTCTTATGTTGAAGCTGCTCGTCCGAGAGCTTCTCAAATTCAGGTTCCAATGTATTAATAATGTCGACTGTCTTCATAAGACGTTTGACATCACGTTCATTCGTATCGCCAAATATCTTTTTCACTAGTCCTAGCATGGTTTTCCCCTTTCACGCATAAACAGATGATTTGCCTAAATTGTAACAGTTTGTCAAGGTTGCCGCAACTTAAGCTGGAGCCGTGTGCCGCGGCAAATTCACCCATATATAAAATAAAGAGCCTTACCCGCGAGGCGGATGAGGCTCGGTCTCTTACGTAATAGTTGAGTAAAATAAATTCAAGTACGGTTGAGTCACGGGATCATTGGATCAAGCGTGTTCAATTAGCCCGTATTTCCCATCGGTACGCTTGTAGACGACATTAATCTCTCGGGTATCCACGTTGGAGAATACAAAGAAATCATGCCCGACCAAATTCATCTGAAGTATGGCCTCTTCCACGTCCATAGGCTTAAAAGTAAAGCGCTTGGTACGAACAACCTCGAGTTCATCATCGGTTAGCGCATCTTCATCATCGCTTGCAAGCATAGGTCCATCAACAGGCTCTTCAACGAATAACGTCTTCAAGCTGCCTTCCTGACGGAATTTGCGGTTCACCTTGGTCTTGTGCTTACGAATCTGGCGTTCGAGCTTGTCCACTACCTCGTCAATGGATGCGTACATATCATCGCTCTTATCCTCTGCCCGGAGCACTACACCGGTTAATGGAATGGTAACTTCCACTGTGTGCAATCCTCGGATGACATTCAGCGTTACATGTCCTTCTGAGGTGGGAGGTGTATCAAAGTACTTCTCTAGCCGGCTGAGTTTCTTGTCTACGTAATCATACAAGGCGTCAGTCACTTCAATCTGTTGTCCTCGAATACTGTAATTCATAGGGCAATCCTCCTTTGCCTCTATATTATACCATATGTAAAGCCCAAGTTAAAATGTTAACTCCGCAAAATGAGCCAAATATCGAACCTAATTGTGACAAGCTGTGCAACATCTATACTGATCAAAAAAAGACCCTGGAAAGTCCAGAGTCTGTTGCTAGCGAATTCAATTGTTAACCATCGTTACCAAATATATAGGTCGGCTTGAGCCGGGATGATTATAGCTTGATTACGTTAGCGGCTTGAGGTCCGCGAGCACCTTCGACGATATCGAATTCTACGGATTGTCCTTCTTCAAGAGTCTTGAAGCCTTCGGTTTGAATCGCGGAGAAGTGAACGAATACGTCGCCTCCATCTTCAGTCTCGATGAAACCGTAACCCTTCTCAGCGTTGAACCATTTAACTTTACCTTGCATGCACTAACATTCCCTTCTTAGTCAAATGAAAGTGTGAAGATTTCTTCACATTTGGAATATAACATCCTGACTTTCCCATTGTCAATTGGAAATGAAAAGGTTTTTTCGGTAAATAAAATGTGGTATTTTGTTTGATTTTAGCGAATTTTCGCAGGTCTAAATTCGACAAAAAAAGAGTCCACGCGAAGGGTGCGGGGACTCTTGGTAATATGGTGGTTGGGCACTAAGACTAGGCCCTTCAACTAATCATGCTTATTCATTTTCTGCGATCCATTAGTATGCTGTCTGGGGTGTAGGCCGTCTCGTATGCATTCCGCTGCACCTTAGCCTGTCCGCGCTGCTGCAGCCAGTCTGAAGCTTCATTCTTCAATACTTCCATCCGCATTAATATAACGGAGTCAGCCCTCAGAATTTCTTCGAGCTGCTCACGCTCAAATGAATTAAACGGGGTTGAATCTTTCAACCTGTTCAGCTCGTCAATGATTCGCTGACGTTCTGCAACGAAGTCTTCTAATTCCTCATAGGATGTGAACTGAAGACGTGCCACAATCGATTCTGTCAACGACTTGAGTTCCTCAATCAATTTATCCATGCTGGAGCTCTTGACTGCCTGCAGTCATTTTAACTGCTTGAGCAAAAGTCTCTCTAAGCCCAGTTAAATATTCCAGCGCTTCCTCCGCAGGCGCAGCACTTTTCTTCACATTCGCCTGAATTAGAAGGTAGTTCGTATATTCGTAAAGAGAAGCTAGCCCTTGAGATACTTCATAGGAATGATCCAGTGTTACGATTAACTCGCTTATAATTGTTTGTGCTTTGCCCAGGTTAAGGTTGGCTTTCGAGATATCCTGATTGTTCAACCCATCCATACCGGACCTAATGAACCGGATAGCTCCATCAAATAACATTAAGAGCAGCTGACCTGGTGTAGATGTTTGGACGGATGACTGACGGTATTTTTCATAAGGAGATGTAATCATTGTCTTCACCCTTTACTTGTTAAAAATTTTAAGCTTGAGTTCCAAAGAGACTTGAGGACTGGGATTGGAGCTTGCTCATGGCGCTCTCCATGGCACTGAACTGTCTGTAGTAACGATTCTCGATGTCTACCAATCGATCTTGAAGATTGGAGATACGGCTATTATAATTCTTGAGCTGATCGCCCATAATGCTTTCGGTTTTGTATACCGCATTAACATCGGTGCTGAATTTGGATGTACCTGCTTTTTTCACTAATAAGTCGAGTGTGCCATCATATTTCTTACTGAGTTCGGCATAAATTCCTGAGTCCACCGATCCGCTCGGCCCTTGGAAAATACTTAACACTTTATCGGGATTATTCTGCAACGCTTCTTTTAGCTTATCCTCATTAATAGTTAGCTTACCATTCTCATAATACTGCCCTGTTGTAATTCCAACTGAGCTTAAATCACCAATGTGTGTTGTGATAACTTCGCGCATGGAAGCAATTGTGGACTTAAGTATCGTATCATTCTTTAGAAGACCACTCTTAGCCTTTTTCTCCCATTCTGTGATTTCATTTTCCTTCATGTTACTGCGCTGATCATCGGTAAGAGGCAGGAAATCCCTATATTTCTGTTCTTCGACCTTGGTATTAAAGGTACTAATCAGATCATTATAGTTCTCTACGAAGGATTTAATGGTATTAAGCGCGGTTGTGGGATCTGCCTGAGTAGTTATGGTTGCCGGGCCACCTGCTGTAGTAGTTCCCATCAGCGTCAGAACCACTCCATTAACCGTAAGCTTGTTCTCACTAGGTGTAAAAGTTTTGGCGACCCCATCCGAAGTTACCTTCACTTCCGCATTAGCTGCTTTAATGAAGTTATTAGTCGTGTCAGCAGTATTAATATGAATTAAATCAAGAAATGTACTGGACTTCACTGTTTTGTCGGCAGCTGTGAACTTAAGTTCATTGGCAGAGCCATAATCCTTGGCAGAAATAGAGAATTTTCCGCTAACCTCGTCAAAGGAGGCTGTCACATTCGCATCAGAGGAATTAATTCTTCCAAGAACTGCTGAGATCGTATCTGTTTTTGAGAACGTGATGGTCTTGTCATTAATATTAAGCTCATAGGTATCAGATACTGTTCCTGTAGCCAGTTGAGCCAAGGTTGTCGATAGGGTAGCCGTTGTACCAGGAGTGGTATCTGTTGTCTTCAGTCCCGCACCACTTGCAGTTTGCAAGGTCGATTTGGTAGCCATTTTGGACACTTCCACGGACATGGAAGCACTCGAGGCTGCTGCAGTGGCTAATGCTTTTACTGCAGAAGTGTTCCCCGTTACCGTTGAGGCCTGTGTATTCATCGCGGCTTGTTTGTTGAAATTACCTATCTTTGTTTTTGCATCAATGATCTTAATATTCAGATCACGGTAACTGTCCCTTGTCCATTGAAGAGTTGTTTTCTGCTGATTCAGCTTATCTAGCGGAGCACGCTGGGTTGCCATCAGACTCTTCACCATACTATCTATATCCATACCAGAAAATCCATTAATACGCATGCCTCAACCTCCTTATACTTTCTGGTCTATTAGGATACCTGCAATTTCCATCATTTTTGCAACTAGATCCAAAGTCTTCTCAGGAGGAATCTCCCTGATCAGTTCACCGGTATCCTTGTTCAATACTTTTACCATCACTTGATGAGTTTTCTCATGCACACTCATCTCCAGAGTAGTAGAAGGGCCTTCCAATGCTTTAACCGCTCTATCTATGGCGCGGATGAGTTGCTCATCTCCTACAGAAATAGGTACGCCTTGTTTCTCGAGTTTACTTAAATCGCTTCCGTTCTTTACAGCTTGTACCAGTTGATGACTCTGATTAGTGGGAGCATTATCGCTTGGTTGACTGACATTGCTAGTAGTTGTATTGCCGCCCACCGTATTTGTCGAAAAAGAGAACTGTAGGTTCATGTGACAACCTCCGATGGCATGTTTATTATTTTTATCGGTTACTATTCCCAGGATGTGAAGAGAAAGTTAGAAAAATAGCCCTAATCTCTTGGTTTTATTGAGACTAGGACTTCTTTTAGGGTAAATAAGTAACGCGAAATTGGAGAATTTTTTGCTTTTGCTGATTAGCTTGAGCGGCCTGCAGTAGGATACCTAATTTCATCGGATTCATCATTTCTTTGGCCATATCGGTGTCCCGGAGACGCGACTTAGAAGGACTTGTACTGTTCAAATTGATTTCTATAAAAAATAATGAAATAGAAAATTAGTTATTTGCATGCTTCTCCACTTAGTTTGGAACTTCAAGTGTTCTTCATCAAAACATAAGGATATCCCTCTTTGGCTATTAACTCCTCCACTTTTACACCTATTAAACTTCCCTCTTCTGAAAGTAGATAAAATTTTTTATTTAGTAAATCTAGTTCAAGAAGTAACTCTCTAAAGTCATTCCAATCACCCTGCATCATACTCTTATTTAATTCAAATACCAAATTATTAATTTTGTTACTTTTAATTAGGCACTCCATTCCCTTAAAGGCATGATACTCTCCACCCTCAATATCAATCTTTAGATAATCAATTCTTTCGACATTTGAAAACATTCTATCTAAAACAACCGTAGGAATTTTTATCTCTTCGATGTTATCCTTATAATGTTTTTTATACTCTTCACTATGGGAGTGAATAGAACTGTTCCCCATGTACCTTCTAGATAAAAAGAAAGATATGTCTTTTTCCTCAGAATAAACAGCAAGATTGAAGTGTTCCGTCCTATCGTGCAAATAATTAATAGATAAATTATCAACTAGGAAGTCATATATAAACTTATTTGCTTCAAAAGAATATACCTTCCCCTGGCTTCCAACCAGATACCCCAATAATACAGAGAAATATCCTATATTAGCACCTACATCAATAACAAGATCACCATGTTTAACATTTTGAACAAAATATTTTGTTAGAGGAGACTCTAATACTCCACTTATGATTAAATCCGGCGCTAAACTTAGATCGTTTGACGGTATAACTAACTTGCCTCCCCATGCAGGGGAAATGAGCATTTTTTGATCACCAATGTATGTGCCTTTCATACTGTACCCCCTAATTACATGAAATACTGCTCTTTTAGATAGCTTTTTAACATCGAAGTTAATTTCTTAGAACCTTGGCTATTTAAATGAGATACATCATAAAAATCCTGATCGATAAATTCTTCAGATGAGAAAAAGTCTAATATATCAATATCGTCCTCATTTCTGATATCGCTTATGAGCTCTTCAAATTCTGTTTTAATCCTCTTAGAGAAGTGTTCCTGGTAATACTTGCTAGTCGGACACACTAATAAAATCGGCTTTATATTGTGCCTTTTTAAGAGGCGAATCATTTCTGTTAATATTCTCTTATTTAACAAGACGGTATCAGGATAATTTTTATTGCTATCTATAAGTGCAATCTCCTTACCCTGTTTAATGTCTTCATCACTCATTACTCTGCTAACATAATTAGTCCACCAAGATTCTCCCTGTGTTCTGAGAATGTCATAGAGATTCTCAGCGAAATGGTCATTCATTATCTGAGAAAATCTGTTTTCAAAAGAATTGTAGTAAGGAGTCTTCTTTTCGTCCCCCTTACCAAAGATAGGAGAATATACTTCCAATCTATTTTTAAGTTTACTCTTAGACAAGTCATATTCAAAGCTATAATAACTTAATCCTATAAATACAAAGTCAACTTTTGTTTCATTTACTATCAACTTTATCCACTGATAATCATAATATAAATCTTGACTAGAAACTGCTAAGTTAACTATGTTATAAGGTAGCATTTCCTCCTTATCAACACCAACTTCAGCGTATGATAGCCCCGTAACAAAGCCGTTCAATTCACTTGGCTTATAGGAGTTAAAGTATTGATTAGCACGATACACTTCAAAGTCATAGCAATTATCAATAAACTCCTTAAGATCAATCGAACATTCTATCTTGTTAAAAAAACTTAAACTGTCAGTTTTAATGAGGTACGAGCCTGTAAATTGTTCAATATCAGAAGAATGAAGTACAGGAACATTGTCAATAAATCCTCCTTGGTGTTCTTCTTCATCAGAGATGTATGCCACAATACGGCCCCTATTGGAATTAATGAGGTTTTTGCTCTTTATAGAGATATAATTCAGGCCACTAATAAGAACACTTTTCAACCCGGTTTGGGCCTCTATATATTTGTCAAAGTCATTTCTAAAACTTACAAATAGCGGGACTAGTCGATCTACAAAATATGATTTAATTCTAGTAGCGTGGAGAGCCTCCGAATCATTATATGCCAGAATTATGCTTTCGAAAGTCTCTCCAATCTCCCCAAACAAATCGTTTAGCTTAGTAGAGTGAGTATCTGGTGAGAAACCAACGGATATTTCATTTAGCTTTACTAGCCCGCTAACTAATGTATTGACGTTAGAAATCATATTAGAAGAATACATATCCATAGTATTCAATTTGATTTCCCGTTGGAGGTGCAGCATAAGTAATAACATATCTAAAATTAACTGCTCTAAATCAAATAAACCTTTATTTCTTTCAAGCACTGCAATTACTCTCTCCCCACAATAAGTATATAAATATCTCCCCTAATCTTTCCAAAGAACAAGATTTGGAGTCTTGTCTAAAATTGACTCATAATGATTTGCTCTAAATTCCGTTTTGTCCACATCTAAAAGTTGATAACGTCTATACTTCTCTAAACGATCCTCTTCTCTGCTCCAACCTAAATGTTTAAGTTTAAGAGAAGAGAGCAGGTTTGGCCCAACTTCTAAAATATTCTTAGGAAACCGGCCACAATGCTGCTTTTCATCCAACCACTCATATTCTGTCTTCGGAGAGTATCGGGCAATGAATGGACGGTGAGTTTTATGAGCAAACCAATATTCGTCTTCACGATAATGCTCTTCATCCCACATATCAAACAGAGGGAAGCACATAGTACTGTATTGCTCGATTTCCGCTAACTCATGTATTTCAAACTGGAATTTATCTTCAAATATTTCATCAGCATCCACGTTAATGATCCAATCTGGTGCCTCTTCAATAGTTTCCTTCCATTGCTGCTCTCTAAGCTCTACTTCGTTGCTAAATTTGGAGGTTTTGTTACTGACTATTTTGTGAGGAATCCCTATTAATATATCCTTACATACTTTGGCGCTGTGGTCACTACTTCCATCGTCAATAATTACTGCGTTATCAATATACCCCAAATGACTCTCCAAAACACGCTTTAAAAACCTCGTTGATTCATTCTTCACCACCATGGACAGCGTTAGCTTAGGAGGCTTTCTATGATGTGGAAAGATTACATTATTGTTCAACACGGAAACAATACTAAATGAAAGAATAGAGTAAGCATTATCATTCTCTAAAACTTCACATGTGCAGCTATAATGATTCTCTTCCCTCTCACCCTGCTGCAGAATATAATTATGCAGCGTAAAGGTAACCTGGTGAGTCTTAGTCTGCTGATCATTGGACACATAAGACAAATTCTCGACATAAGCTTTTACCTTAACACGGTTGATCGAATTCTGCTCCTGTTGCTCCTTTAGTTGTCCTACCAATAAATCTCTGATTTCATCTGAAAACAATGGCTTCCAGTCTACAGAATAGCCTAATTTGTAATGAAAAGTGCCTAGAGCTGTAATTGCCTCTTCGACAAATTTTTCCACTTTCTGTTCTTCTGATTTATTATAAGAACTTTTGAATTTAGCAACACCAGCCAAATCACTGTCCCTGTAAATATGATAGGCCGGCAGGTGAGTATCTACATGTAGCTCGATGCCCAAGGCAGCAGCCCGTATGCAGAAATGCCGGTCTTCTCCCCAAAAAGAGACGTTTTTAATTTCTTTAAAATTCGCTCCCTTTTCTAGGGCAGTTCTATTTATTAATGTACATGCTCCAAGTCCTCCAACCTCATACACTCCAGGAACTCTTAGCTTCTGAACAAACCTTTCTTGACGGTATAGAGCTTCCTCTGGAGTTAATTGTTCATTACGGTGTTTGTAATACATGGTGTAGTGATCCTCAAGCCAGACCTGAGGAAGCTCTGGAAAGTCAGGTTGCCATTTGGTCCAGAACACTTCTGATATGATTTCTTTCTCTGCTTTCTTCAGCTGTTCTAACGTAAATGGATGCAGTACAATATCAGAGTCGATAAAGAATAAATAATCGTAATTGAACTCCAAGGCGATCTGTATAATCATATTTTTCAAATCAGCAACCTTCCATACCAGTTGCTCATTCCAAGAATGAGTGATTTCATTCCGATTATAGGTATCGAAGCTAGTATGCTTGTGAAGCATAACATTAGAGCAACTATTAGCAAATTGATTTAACAACTGACTGGACTGTACATTGTCATTGTCATCAATCAATAGGAAGCTGAGCTCTATCGTTTTTTGCTCTAGCTCTTTAAGAGACTGCAGAAACTCCTTAAGAATCTCAGGTTTTTGGCGAACAGGACTTCCAACAAGGACGCGTTTTTTATGATTCATTTTGATCTCCTCAATTCCAGTTATCTTTTCTTTAGAATCCAGTTGGCTAGTGGAAAGAGCCTTATTACTTCTTGCTTAATTTCGTTTGCACTCTCAAAGTCATTCATCTTTTGTAGTAAATCGTAGCTCCGTTCATAAGAACTATACTGAGAGGTTAAATTCAAAAGCTTGCTGTAGAACAACTGAGCGTCCTCAAGATATCCATTTCGATAACAAAGGTCTCCCAGAAGACGGAGAGTGTCGATGTTATTAGACTGTTCCTCAAAGATCTTGACTAACAGGTCTATAGCTATTTCGTCAAACCCATATTCGCTCAGCAACTTACAGAGCCTGAATTTGGTTTTAGTTTTTTGCTTCATTAATAATTCCGAAAAACTTTGAAATAGGTCAAATTCCCTTAACACAATAAGTTGACGTGCAGTTTCTAATAAAATATCTTCTAGTTGTGTTGAAATATGAGTTGGCTTCGTAATTTCTCCTAGAATAATCTGATTTATTATTTCCGCTTCCTTGTTGCTCAGATTTAGTAGTGATTTATTGGCCATGAATAAATCCGGATCTTTCAAAATAATAGATAGCAATAAAATATCCTGTCCACTTTCCTCAAATTTTTGATCTATTAGTGACCATAAATACCTTGAAAGTTCGTATTCCTTGGCATATAGCTTAGAGCTTGCTTCAATATGACTCTGGGCATTTATTTTATACTTGACCATATAGTGATTCAATAACGGGTGACGTAGACTGTAGAGTATATTAAACATAAACTGAAGATCTTCAATACTGCCCAAATGATACAATTGATCTACATTCTGCTGGACCTCTTCATTTGAGATATTAGCTTTAAGCGTGATCTCTAGGAACTTTTTAAAACCCGGCACAAAATTTCTTTTCAACTTTAAAACATTAACGATTTCATTATAGCTATCCGCTAAACGACCCTCTTGTTCATAGATATCGGACAACTGATAGTGAGCCATATACCCCCCGCTACCCTCAGTTACAGTGGAGCCTAGATCTCCCATCTGAATACATTCATAAAAACAATCAATAGCATCCTTATGATAGCCGGCTTCTGTGTATAACCTTCCCTGTATATATCTCATCTCAGTCTCTAGGGGGAAAACTTTAACCGCATCCTTTAGTATCTGGAGTCCTTCTTCAGGACGGTTCAGTTCTCCAAGACAATAAGCAAGTTTGGTAAGCAGTTCAGGCATGAAGATTCGACCATGACTTAGTGGATAAGCCCTTTTAAAGTACTCAATGGCCTTTTCATGCTTCTCAATTCCCAGATAAGTTTTGCCCATATTAAACAAGTTATAGGCTGTAGGATTCTCTTCAACTTCCTTAAGCATCAATGGAAGGTTTCTATTAAGCTTATCCTTCTCAATCATGGTTTCATCATTGTAACCAGAGTGATGAATCAGGGCCTGTCCCTGTCCTCCCTTGAAATTTAAAGAAGTCTCAGTTATATTTAAATGCTCATGTAATCTATTCTCATAGTACAGTCGACCATCATTTCTAAATAAACGTGCTGCTAGGTGAGAAAATGTCCGCCCTAGAGATACTTCATTCCTAATTTGAAGCAAATAATAGTCCAAATTTGTTTGCAAATCTGCTTGAAGGTCAGCCCTTACATCCAGGTACTCATCTGCATCCAGTATCAAAATATAGTCGGAACTTGCATACTTTATTGACTCATTTCGAGCCGCAGAGAAATCGTGCACCCATTCAAAATCATAGATTTGCTCGGTATATTGTCTTGCTATTTTCAATGTAGAATCACTGGAACCCGTATCTACAATAATGATTTCATTTACTTTATCTCTGACACTGTCCAAGCAGCGGGCAAGTACTTTTTCTTCATTCTTAACAATCATGCATAATGATATTGTTTTATTCATGACAGCTATCCTTTCTCTGTAAAGGCTCTTTGTATCTAATACATATATCGGAGTAAGATCAGCCATTTATTAGAAAATAACAATAACAAAAAAAGGAACCCCTTGGGGTTCCTTTTTACAACAATAATTAACGTAGCAGTTGCAATACGCCTTGCGGCTGCTGATTGGCTTGTGCCAGCATTGCTTGAGCTGCTTGAGCAAGAATGTTGTTCTTCGTTTGGCTCATCATTTCCTTCGCCATGTCTACATCACGAATACGGGATTCGGCTGCAGTCAGGTTCTCGGAAGAAGTATTGAGGTTATTAATTGTGTGCTCTAAACGGTTTTGGTAAGCACCCAGTTTAGCACGCTCTGTAGATACTGTCTCAATCGCTGTGTTAATTGTTGTGATTGCTGCATTAGCAGAAGCTTGAGTCGAAATACTGATACCACCAGTCACGGCAGCAGCAGTTGTGCCTGTAGCCGAAGCGTTACCGGCACCAGATGCACTTACACCCAATGTAGAGGAATCCATCGCTTTGATTTCTAAAGTGATGCTCTGTCCTGCGTTAGCACCAATGTGGAACGTAAGATTTGCAGAACTAGTTACGCCAGAACCTGATGCAGCTGAACCATCCAACAACTTCTTGGTGTTGAATTCAGTTGTATTCGAAATGCGAGTGATTTCTTTAGCGAGTTCATCCACTTCAGATTGAAGAGCGCCGCGGTCCTTATCTGTGTTCGTATCATTCGAGGATTGAACAGCTAGTTCACGCATACGTTGAAGGATGCTGTGAGTTTCGTTCAGTGCGCCTTCAGCTGTTTGGATCAAGGAGATACCATCTTGAGCATTCTTAGAAGCCATATCCAAACCGCGGATTTGTCCGCGCATTTTCTCGGAGATTGCAAGGCCAGCTGCGTCATCACCAGCACGGTTGATACGAAGACCGGAAGACAATTTCTCGATGGATTTATTAGTGTTACCTGTATTTACCGCCAGTTGACGGTGTGTGTTCAATGCTGCAATATTGTGATTGATAATCATGATTTATTTCCTCCCTGAAATATGTTATCCCACATCCATGTGGTTAGTTTATTTTAAGCTGCTTTTCAGGTCGGCCGCCCTTTAAAATAGCTCTTATTATATTTATCGACTAAGAAGTCATATTATTAATAGCTATATTAAAATTTTCCACAAGCTTTTCTAAATAATTTGGTAAAATTAAATCTAAAAAAGGACCCACCAGGGTCCTTTTTTAGAGAAGTAAATATTAACGAAGCAATTGCAGAACGCCTTGTGGCTGTTGGTTTGCTTGAGCCAACATTGCCTGAGCTGCTTGGGCCAAAATATTGTTCTTCGTCTGACTCATCATTTCTTTTGCCATGTCTACATCGCGAATACGAGATTCAGCTGCAGTCAGGTTCTCAGAAGAAGTGTTGAGGTTGTTAATTGTGTGTTCCAAACGGTTTTGGTATGCACCCAATTTAGCACGCTCTGTAGATACTGTTTCAATCGCAGTATTAATTGTTGTAATAGCGGCATTTGCAGAAGATTGTGTAGAGATACCAATACCTTCAACTGCTACTGCTCCACCAGCGACTGTAGCAGTTGCGTTCGCTGTTGACGCCCCAGCCACACCAAGTGTTTTAGCATCCATTGCACCAACAGAAAGAGTAATACTTTGATCCTTGTTAGCCCCGATATGGAATGTCAGGTTGGCTGCACCAGATACACCTGAGCTCACACTTGCAGAACCATCCAGCAATTTCTTAGTGTTGAACTCAGTCGTATTGGAGATACGAGTAATTTCTTTAGCCAATTCATCCACTTCGGATTGAAGAGCACCGCGGTCTTTATCTGTGTTCGTATCGTTCGCAGATTGAACAGCGAGTTCACGCATACGTTGAAGGATGCTGTGAGTTTCGTTAAGTGCACCCTCAGCTGTTTGGATCAAAGAGATACCATCTTGTGCGTTCTTGGAAGCCATGTCCAAACCGCGGATTTGTCCGCGCATTTTCTCGGAGATTGCCAGGCCCGCTGCGTCATCACCAGCACGGTTGATGCGAAGACCGGAAGACAATTTCTCGATGGACTTGTTAGTGTTACCTGTATTTACCGCCAACTGACGGTGTGTGTTCAATGCTGCAATATTGTGATTGATAATCATGATTTATTTCCTCCCTGAAATATGTTATCCCACGTCCATGTGGTATTTTTTCGGCTATTTCTTCAGGTCGGCCGCCCCTCAAAATAGCTTCTGTACTATATATCGACAATAAATCAAATGATTTAATAGCATTTGACCGTAATCCCTAAAAATTTTGGTTATTTCTGAGAATCATGTATCAGATTCTTCAATGCGCTTAGATCTTGTTCAATATTCCCCGCGGATTCCCTATTCGCTTCCTTAATCGACAAGTACACTTCCTTACGGAATATATCCACCTGCTTAGGGGCAGAGATTCCTATCCTTACAGTATCACCTTCTACACCGAGCACCGTAATCTCAATGTTATCCTGGATTACAATCGACTCACCCTTTTTGCGGGAAAGGACTAGCATATTACTCACCTTCCTTTTCAGGACTGGATTGGTTGATTCCTACTTGGCGTAAAGGGTGTCTTGTCTGATAATTGGTTTGGTGCAGCACAATCTGCTTACCAGTGTATTTCTCCGGATTAAGCACAATAGGAGCTAACAGGTTAATAGTAGACAGTTCAACCTGTTTATTTACCGTTAGGACGCACCACACTTCCACATTGGATTCAATATCCAGCTCTTCTTTCTCATTCTCAGCCAGCTCAAACTCATAATTCGGATAGAACAGAAAAGGATTAACTACAACGAATGCCAGTTCTTTGTCCTCTGTAGACTGCATATAAAAGAACGGATTGTCTCCCTGATCCACCAAAGCAAAGGACTTGCTATCCTCAAAACCTGGAATTCCTTTCTCGAAGCGGTAGACTTCATTTTCATTTATTTCAAGTTCGCCCCATGTAGCTGTTTGAATAATCACCTTAATTCCTCCTTAAAACTCATTTACCCTGATCATTTATAAAAAAAAGGTTATAGACGTAAAACCAACTCATCCATAACCTTAACTTATTTTATACAGCTCTATCAATTTCTGGAGGTATATACTGCACGGAAGGGTACTGCTGCATATAAATGTCCAGCTTCCCACGCATATACTCAATCTCCGGCTTATGGACCTCAACCTGGATGTCCACTCCACCTTTGTGATACTCAATTGAAGGCGGCGTTGTCTCAATCCGCACATCCACGTTATCCATAGAGGCAGGGCCCCGAAATTCAGGAAAAGACCTTGGCTTCCAATCCTGTCCATACACATTAGCTATTGTATTACCCGGCTTAAAAAACTCAGCCATTCGGTTCCCCTGCTCTACTCGGTTGGCTATTCCCTGCAAGTAAAGCTGCTGGATACCCGAATAAATACGTTGATTCATCTCCAAGTAGTTACCGCCGTCGTAGGCTGCCCGAGCTTTAGATTGGTCTATAGAAAGCTCAGGTTGATACTGGCGTATCTCCCATTCTCCCTTGCGTGTCTGAATGTTAAGATCGGCCTTCGGCTGGCTGATGGAGTAACTGCCTGGATCCGCGTCAATACTAATTAATCCGGGGGTCTGACGTATCTGCAGGATCTGCATAAATCAAACCTCCAATTCTATCTCAAAAAGTCCACTAGTGTTGGTTGAATAATCTTCGAGCCAGCAGACAGGGAAGCATTATAAATGTTCTCCTGAATTTTAGATTTCATGATTAATTCAGCATAATCCGCATCTTCAGTCTTCGCTTGAAGATCCGTTAGGTTGGTATTCAAATCACTTAATCTCTCCTGCATTAACTCAATCCGATTAGTCTTAGCACCGAGTTCAGCCCGAGCGGTAAGAACCGTCTCCATGCGGCTGTCAATCCTCTCAAGCTCAGCAGATATACCAGGGACATTTCCGGAGGCTAGAGCTGCAGACAAGTTGTTCATGATGTTGAAAATATTACTTGAATCCGTTCCTGTACCAAATACAGCTGTGCCTGTCATATTAATTGGCAGCTGCACACTATCACCAACACTAAAGTTAATCAGGCCCGTATCGGTAGTTAATGTGCCTAGACCGGATGTGTCCGAGGTGCCGTCAGCATTTTTAGGAAAATCATACGGCTTGCGATTAAAAGCTTCACCATTGAATATATATTTTCCGTTCAGCTTACTATTAGCGATATCAATCAGTTGCTCTTTTAACTGATTAACTTCTTTATTGATGCTGTCTAGAGCGGACTGCGGATTCGTACCCGTAGAAGCTTGAACCGTCAATTCACGAAGCTTATGAATAACATCTCCCGTCTGGTCAAGCACCGTGTCATTGAAATCCAGCCAAGACAGAGCACTATCTACATTCTTGGTGTACTGCTCATTCGAAGCAATCTCACCTCTGTAGCGAAGAGAGTAGGTTATACCCACTGGATCGTCTGAAGGCTTGTTCAGCTTGCGGCCTGTGGCCAGCTGATTCTGGGTGTTATTCATGGCTTGGGCGTTGCGATTCAAGTTGAGCATCAGCTGGGAACTCATCATATTTGAAGTGATTCTTAACATTAGCGGTAACCTCCTTTACTTAAGTATTATCTGCCTACTGTTCCTGTAGAGTTGATTAATTTATCCAGCAACTGGTCGAATGTTGTCATGAACCTCGCCGCTGCACTATATGCATGTTGAAATTTGATAAGATTCGACATTTCTTCGTCCAGTGATACACCGCTAACAGATTGGCGCTGACTTTCAACCTGTTGGACCAGAATGTCCGAATTCTGTACTTGACGCTGAGCTTCTTGTGACTGCACACCGAGCTGACCTACTGCAGAGTTGTAGAAGCCATCGATTGTAGCTGTCCGTGAACCGTCTACTGCAACAAAACCAGTCTGCTTCAGGTTAGACATCAATAGAGCAAGCCCATTGCTGCCCTTAACAACCGATTCACTTGCACCTGTGCCCTCTGTACGCATAGAAGTGGCAATCAAATTTTCGTTATCTGCGATTTTGGCATTTAGACTGATGTTAGCTGCTGTAATATCCCCGCCGCCTTTAGCTTCAAAGAAAGGCAGGCCGCCATTAGTGGTACCATCCATTGTATAGCCCAGCTGGTGCAGACCATTTAGACCTTTGACCGTGACTACGGTATCTTGGGTTACATTACGCCCGGTTACCCCATCGACGGTTACGCCTTCTGGAAGCACTGTTCCCTTGGGCAGGGTGATCTTGATGTCTCCATTGGCCAGAGTGTTCGCCAGGTTATCCAGCTGCTTCTGATAGTCCTTGACATAGTTCTCGCGTGAAGCGATCATGCCAAATACTTCTCCACCATTCAAGTTGCCGGAAGCATAAGCGGCCTCAAGGAACGCGCCTCTGTCATCTGGACCTGTTCCATCGACATCCACCTGGACCTGACTGCCTTCAACCAGATTCTGCCCGCCCATAGAGATGGTGTAGCCTTGATCTGTCTCCTGAACAGTAATGTTAATAATCTGAGACAGCTTATCCGTCAGCAGATCCCGCTGATCCCGAAGGTCATTAGCCTGATCGCCGAGCCCCTCTATGCGTTCAATGGACTGGTTGAGATCTGCAATCGAGGTCAGATAGTTCTGAACCTCGCTTGCTTTTACCCCGACGTTAGTCGTCAAATCCTGACTTAACTTGGTGAGCTGTCCGCTCATATAATTCATGGCATCGGTTAATGCCGCTGCATTCTCTTTGACAACTTTACGGGCTGAAGCGCTTTCCGGATCTTTACTAAGGTTAGACCAGGAGTTCCAGAAGTTATTAAGCACCTTGCTAATTCCGGTCTCGGAAGGCTCATTAAATATCCCTTCAAGCTTGTCCAGCGTATCTGCCTTGATATTCCAGCTTCCGCTTGCATTGTTCTCGCTGCGATACTGAGTATCGAGGAAGCCTTGCCTGATTCGCTCAATCGCTTGATACTCAACCCCGGCACCCAGCTGTCCTGGAGTATTGGAACGGTTAAGTCCGTAAGCTTCTATAGATAGGGAAGGCTTCATCTTCACCGTCTGGCGGGAGTATCCTTCTGTATTTGCGTTTGAAATGTTATGGCCTGTTGTATTTAACGCCGCTGTCTGGGTGAACAGACTTCGTTTGGCGGTTTCTATTGAATGAAATGTGGATGTCATGACCTTACTTCCTCCTCAAATGAGCCTTAGGCGCGTGTATCAAAAAGACCGGGGCGGCCGCGGCCGCCGCTCTTGTCAGCCGGATGCTGGTATGTCGCTGCCTGTTCAGGCTCACCGACCAGCAGATCAAGTGAGTAATCGAGAAAAGTAAGCGACTGCTCAATCAGCTTCTGATTCAAATCGTTCAGTTCCTTGAGTCTATACAGCGTATTAGAGAGCTTCTTCTGCATATCAAGCAACGCCTTCTTCTCTTCCGGGTCAAATACCAGCCTGGAGAGTTCTGTAATCGTTAGATTCAGCTGCGACTTGACGCCTCTCTCCTGCAGAAAGGCATAACATGCAGTTATGCGGGCATCTTCAAGCTTCTCAATCTGCTTGACGATCCGGGACTCCTGATTCAGAATCCCGATCAGCTCATCCACCTGGTTCTCCATGATGGCGTTCCGCTTCTTCTCAGCCCATTCCAGCATAGTTAAATGTGCATCTTCAAGCTGTCCCAGCGAGTCAATTAATGCCTGTAATGCCATGTTGCCCTCCTATACGTATGAACTAAAGTAATGAACACATGATTGTTGGTATTCACCTATGAACCATTAAGGACATTCACCCTTTAGTTCACTCCGTCTAGTTATAATTCTAAGATTTGAAATAGGGTGCCAGCTTCTCAGCAAGCTTATCGGCATCTACTTTATAAGTTCCAGCTGCCACCTGTGCCTTCAATTCCTGAATGCGCTGCGCCCGCTGCGGATCGGAAGCCTTCTCAGTTGCCTGAGCTTGCAAAAGCTCCTGTGCTGCGGTTGAAATAGATACTTCATCTTTGCGCTTAGTCTTGTTGTCAGTCAGCTGCCGCTGATTATCTAGTTGGCGTTGATACGAATTTATCGACCCAATTCGTCCGGTCTCGTTAATTTTCATAACCTACACCTCTCTTCTCAAAAATAAAAATACCGATAATCTCTACTAAGTTTATCGGCATCAAATGAAACATTTTTAATAGTTCCAGGGAATGAAGTTTGTCTGGTTCCTCGCTGTTAACAAGGTCACAGACAACATCATTATATTAGTTCCAAATGTACAAATAACTCGTTCTCTAGTCCTTACGAAGCCGATCCACTGCCCTGTAAGCGGAACTAGACGTGGACTGTCCTGATTCTCTAGCCACCGCTTCGTCCTTGGCCGCAGCCGTGAGATCCCGGGTCAATCGTGACCGGCAGCCATCACACATATTGCCATCCCGGATCAGAATCCCACACACTTCACAGGGGTACATCATATTCGGGTTATTCTCAACCGAGATCCTGCCCTCTTTGATAAACTTGGTAATCTGCTTGATAGACACCTCAGTTGCTTCAGAAAGCTGATGAATAGTTGACCCCTTATTCTCACGGAGAAATTTGAAACACCGTTCATATTCTTCTTCAATCGCCTTAATACAGGCTGAGCAAATATTCTTGAAGTTCTTGGCGTACAGCTTCCCGCAGCGAGGACAATTGTCTAAATTCATGGAAATTACCTCTTTCATTTCATTCTACTGTAAAATACCGTGCCTAACAAATTCCAAATAGTTCTACATCCTTATTTAATCTACAGATTACATTAAAGTTACAACTTACGTCTATGCCTATTCGCAAAAAGATAATAAAAAGGCCCTACCAGCATTTCCAGTAGGGTAAGCTGCTTCCCAAGTAAACCATTGGCTACTTCTTCAGCAAAAGTGTCGGATATAAAATATATCGGCAGAACGCCTCGATAATTAATGATATTAACATCAATTTTAAGCTAGATTTCAAAAATATGTGACATCTACAGTTCAATTTGTGTGTGTTCTTCTAATCTTTCAATGCGGCGAAGGATCTGATTAAGGTCTGTCTCCATTCCGGCAACATACCTGCGCTGAGAATGGAGCTCGTCACGGGTATGGTCGTATTGGTCTGTAAGGCGGTCTAACTTCTGATCCATGCGGGTCGTTGTTTTATCCATTTGTTCCATATTGTGCTCGATGCCGGTCATTCTCTTATCCATTTGTTCCATCTTGTGCTCCATGCCAGTCATTCTCTTATCCATTTGTTCCATCTTGTGCTCCATGCCGGTCATTCTCTGGTCGATCTGATCAATCTTGAGTTCCATGTTATCCAGCTTGGACAGTTTATTATTATTCTCAGCAACCATCTGAATCAGTTGTGTAAGCATTTCATGCTGTTGTTGAACTACTATTTCCATATCCATTTTCATCCAACTCCTTGTCCTAATAATTAGAATTGCTCCGTCCATGTATAGTTGACCCTCATTATAGCAGAGTGAAAATAACACGTACACTCGAAAGATCACAATCGCGGATGGTTAATTATTTCAAACATCTTTTTCACTCAGCAGCACTCATCTCACTACCAGAGTAGGGCTCTCCAGGAAATTGAACATAACCGTTAGACCAGGCACCGCTGTCAAAATATTAGTTTCCGAACTCGTGCCAGTCCTCGATTTCCTAACAATGACATCTAGGCTAGCTGGATAGTCTGCGGCTTCATGAAACTAGCTTTGAGACATGCACTGGGACATGCTGAGAGACATGCTGAGGGAAAAGCGTCTTGGCTCATGATCTCGCCCAGGTCAGGCAGTATATCTCCGCTGGTATTCCTGCCTCCCGGCAGGTATCCAGAATTGCTTCGGAACAGTACCCCACCGTACTTCCCGTTGTATAAATATCGTCCACCAGCAGGAGCCGCAGCCGAGCTCCCTTTCTTGATGAATCCCTGTTACTTCTCTTATGTAATACGGATAACAAGACTTCTTCGGTCTGCGGCAGCGTGCGAAACACGCCCTGCATACTATGTAGTCTCTGTCCTCTGCCTTTGAGACTCATTTTCTCGGTATTACGTGTACGCTCGAGCATGGCGATGAGCGGGGCCTTGGCGGCTGCGGCCGCACCGGAGGCGAGCAGCTCCGCCTGATTGAAGCCGCGTTCAGCCAGCCTCTGGCTGCTTAGCGGCACACATGTTACGGCGTCGATCCGCCAAGGTCTGCTGCTGCTGGAAGTAGCAGCTAACTCTGACGCCAGCAGCTTGTAAGCTTGGCCCATCATGCGGGCCAGCATAGGGGCAAGTGTCTCTTGGCCGCGGTACTTGTACGCGGCAAGCCATTCACGCATTCGCGGGTCATAAGCAACCGCGCTGCGATTCAGCAGGAAAGGACGTGCCTTCGCTCCCGGACGGGTACAGTCTGGACAGCCAATATGCCGTCCACAACTGGGGCAACGCGGGTGCCAAATCCAAGGAATCGCCGCGGCGCACTCGTGGCAGATCTCGGGGTACTCTCTTGCTCCTCTCTGCATAAGTTTTCCGCATGTCAGGCAGTTCGTCCCCGATGGAGCGAGAAGTCCGTTCAAGGGCGCAAACAGCTGGGCCCAGTTCATAACCATCACTCCTGAATGGGGTATTTGTATTTGGGTGTTGGGTGCTTGTGTTGGGTGCTTGTGTTGGGTGCTTGTGTTGGGTGCTTGTATTGGGTGCCTGGTGCCTGGTGCTTGTGCTTGGTGCTCAGTGCCGGCCAGTGGTGGTGTCGGAGTAAGTGTTCCGTAATCGTGGTGTTCAAGTGCTCGTACAGCTAGAATCCATAATTATCGTTCATTTGTTCTAGCATTTAAGTATCCATTCTTCATGGCTATTTTGTTCATATGCTTAATTTGGCGAATTGCTCCCCGCTGGGAGGCTGTCCACTGCGGCGAGGCGAAGATGACCTTGCCATTCGGATCCTCCTTGGAACGTCCTGCCCTACCCGCCATCTGCACAAGGGAAGCTTCATCGAAGAGCCCACTGTCCGCGTCCAGAATAAACACATCACTGCGCGGAACAGTAACCCCTCGCTCCAAGATCGTGGTTGTAATTAGTACGCGAATCTGGCCTGAGCGAAAGGCAAGCACTTTGTCGGCCCGCAGTTCATCCTTGGAGGAGGTGCCATCTACCGGAATTCTGCCTCCCAGCGATATGCGGATCAAGTGAACCAGTGGTTCGATATGCCGGATCCGTGAGACAAACAGGAAGATCTGGGCGCCTCTGGCGACAGATTGGTTCAAGGTTTTCATAAGGTTTGTAGGTAATCGTCTGCCGCCTAGGCAGCTCTCCACTGTATCTACCGTAAGGTGCATCGGCACAGGCAGCGGATGTCCATGAAAACGCGCAGGAACCTTGGCATGAGGCATACGCTTTGAAGCGGCATCCCGCTGGATCGGCTTCGGTGGGGTTGCCGACAGAAGAATGAACCGTCCCTCCGGCTTGCAGCATTTCTCAGCGGCGTAGGCCAGCATTGGGTCATTATGATACGGGAACGCATCCAGTTCATCGATAATGACGAGATCAAACGCGCCGTGAAAGCGAAGCAATTGGTGTGTTGTTGCCAGCACCAGCCGGCTCTCTTCCCACCTATGGGAACTTCCTCCGTAGAGTATAGCCACTGGCTCATCCGGAAAAGCCTTGGCGATCCGCGGCGCCAATTCCAGCACCACATCCCGCCTTGGCGTAGCTACCAAGGCGCGTCCGCCCTGATCCAGCACATGGCGCAGCAGTGGAAAGATCATCTCGGTCTTGCCTGCGCCGGTGACCGCCCAGAGCAGGAACCGCGGCGGCCCGCAGACCTGCCGCCGCCCTGCTGAGCGGTCGCCCCCGGCAGGCCGCTCAGCCAAGAACCGCAGCGCGGCGTATGCCGCCTCGCGCTGCGCAGAGCTGAGCCCCCACCGGTCAAGCGCAGCACCGGTGGGGGCTTCCCGGCCGGCCGCGCGGTGAACCGCGGCCGTCTCCGGCGCGCCGCGCAGCAGCAGCGCGCAAGCCCGGCTGCGCCCGAGGGCGAGGCAGGCCGCGCAGTAGGCGCAGGCCGGGCTGCCGCACGAGGCGCAGGGTGCCGCGGTGAGCGCGGCGCTTCCGCAGCGGCGGCAGCGCGGGGGCTGCCCGCGGCGCAGCAGGCTGCGGCGGACGGCCGGAGCCACGCCGGATGTGAGCTGCACTTCGCCGCGCAGATGTGCCAGCTGCGCAGCTCCCCGCCAGCCGTCCGCAAGCTGTGGCAGACGGCTCTCCAGCAGCTGCTTCAGCTCAGGCACAAGCAGCGAGCGCCCTTGAAGAGCCCAGGCGAGCAGTCTCGCAGCTTCGAGAGCATGACCGAAGTCCTTCCAGTAAGGCTCCTCCCCGAAGCAAAGGTCCCTCCCGGCAGGACTGTATCCTCGCTCCTTCGCCCACAACCAGACAGGCTGAGAGTCCTTCTCTTTCAGTACATACATTGCACGATCCTTATCCCTACCTCTGTCTATTCCCCAGCTTCTAACCCGATCTCTATCCCAATCGCCGTCCCTACCTCTATTTATCCCTCGGCCTCTATCCCGATCTCCATCCCTACCTCTATCTATCCCTCGACCTCTATCCCATTCTCCATCACCACCTCTTTCTATCCCTCGACCTCTATCCCAATCGCCGTCCCTACCTCTATCTGTCCCTCGGCCTCTGCCCCAATCTCCGTTCCCACCTTCGTCTATCCCTCGGCCTCTGCCCCAATCTCCATCCCTACCTCTGTCTATTCCCCAGCTTCTAACCCGATCTCCATCCCCATCTCTATCCATCCCTCGGCTTCTATCCCGATCTCCATCCCCACCTCTATCTGTCCCCCGCTCTCCATCACAATCTCCGTCCCTACCACGGTCCCTCCGCTTATCCAGCTTCTCTCCCCCTACACCGCTCCCTTCCGACTCTGCACGATGCAGCCAAGCTGCCCACTTTGCGGACGTATAATTATCCATCTCCGGTCTACTGACCATTTCATCCCGTAAAGCCACAGCCTTACCAAGCGGGGTCTCGCGAGCAAGAAGCAACAGACTTCTCGCATCACTGTCGCCCCGGTGTATCCACCAGTGAAGATCGGCCTTGATATCCAGGCTTATGTAACACTCCCATCCTACTTGTCTGTGAACCACATATAGCGCAGCTTTCATCTTCTTCCCTCTCCCCTCCGAACCTTCCTACCAAATCCCAACTAACCGACCACTCTATGCAGCTGGCACCACGCAATGAGCTCCGTAGCAGCGCTCCAGGACTTGCGTAACAGTACTCTATAAGCTGCATAGCAGTGCTCCATAAGCTGCGTAGCAGTGCTCCATAAGCTGCGTAGCAGTGCTCCATAAGCTGCGTAGCAGTGCTTCATAACCTGCGTAGTACCACGCCATGACCTGCATAACACCACGCAATAAGCTGCATAGCAGCCCCCCCACCATACCTCCCAATACCCGAACGCCACCTTCCAGGTTCACGTCCCCTCAGGCAGAGGAACCTGCCTTTGCACGCAAAAAAGCACACTCCCGGCCGCAGCCTAATGAGTGTGCTTCACACTGAATTATCGTATATTGGAGCTTGAGCTTGGCGAAGGAAGCGCTCCGGTTGGAGGTATGCCAACGCTTTGTCAGCTCCGTGCTTTTGTAACCGTTCAGACATGGACATATGGGATTTTGGCCGCCTCCATAGGCACTCTCAGATCGATCAAGAGCGCGGTCTCTCCTTCAGCCGGAGCCGCTTGACGTCTGAGGTCCTCTTCACTCTGCTGTCCGGACAACCCGTACACCGAGAGCTCCAAATTCCCTGAATTCTTCATCCGCCGGGTTATGGCCAAGGTATCGTCTTCCGATCCCTCATCTAACACCGTAATCCGGCAGTCTCTCCCCCTCAGCCGGGCATACCAGGAGATTGCCCGAAGGTACCACTCCATCTGCTGCCCATGATTGCGGGTAACAAGAATATAATGCTCCCGATCAGGAGCTCCGGTTCTTCCCCGGACATATATTCTATGCATAAGATGCACCAGCACTGCGGCCAGACCATAGCACAAAAAGATCCATACAGGGACCACCCTGCTCACCTCCTTATAGCGACAATATATGCCGCCATAAGGCTGTCGGTTCCATAGCGTGCCAAGCAAATGCCCAGTTCCCCATCAATCCGGCTGCTACCTCGGTTCCCCTTGAATCGAAGGAAGAGGGAGAGACTGACTGACTTATAATTATTCACATAAGTTAATGCCCATCTTCACTAATCAACTCTGCTGGCGAATCAGCTTCCGCTGATCACCTTCTAGGATGCAGATATGTATTAGAGGGTTACCCACCCGTACTTGATGGCATTAATAACAGCCTGAGTCCGGTCGTCCACTTCCATCTTCTGCAGAATGCTGCTGACGTGGTTCTTAACCGTCTTCTCACTGATGAAGAGGAATTCCCCGATCATCTTGTTGCTGCGTCCTTCAGCCATCAGCCTAAGTACCTCAGCCTCGCGGCGGGTCAATGGATTGTCATCGCCGGCTACAAATTTCACGCCCGCTTCGCGAATCGCACCATCCTCGGCAATTGCTCCAGTCTCGTTCAAGTATTCCATCCGGCGAAGCTGATGAATCAGCTTGCCCGTCACCTTAGGGTGAATGAAGGCATGACCTTCAGCCACGGAACGGATCGCATTAATCAGCGATTCAGCCTCCATATCCTTCAGCAGATAACCCGTTGCTCCCTTGCGCAGGGTCTCAAATACATAACTCTCATCATCATGGATGGAGAGGATAATCACTTTAATATCCGGATGAGAGACGCGAAGCTTCTCTGTAGCATCCACGCCGTTCAGAAGCGGCATATTAATATCCATCAATACGATCTCCGGGCCGAAGCGCTGACAGCATTCCAGTACCTGGGAACCGTCGCTGCACTCGCCCACAACCTCTATATCTTCTTCCATATTCAGAATACGCTTGAGGCCCTCCCGAAACAGTTGGTGATCGTCAGCTAAGAGAACTTTAATTGGTCGTTTACTAGTGTAATTGTGGTTATCCATCCTATTGCTCCTTTCTCTTATCTACGTTAGTCGGGATATGAATAATGATTTTGGTACCTTGGTTCTCGGCGGATTCAATCTCCATTCTTCCATCCAGCAGTTCGACACGCTCACGCATGCCGATCAGCCCGAAGTGGGAATGTTCCTTGGTCTTCTGCTCCAGTGATTCTACTCTAAACCCAAGACCGTTATCCTGCACCATAATTTTGATCATTTGAGCCTGGTAAGTTATCTCAACCCCAACAAACGTAGGGTAAGCATGCTTTGCCGCATTGGTGAGGGCTTCCTGCACCAACCGGAATATTGCTGCCTCCATGGCGGAGGACAGGCGCTGCTCTTTCCCTCTGGTCTCGAAAGTTGCACGAATTTTCGATTTTTCTTCATAGTCATGAACGTATTTACGGAGAGTCGGAATCAGTCCAAGGTCGTCAAGTGCCATAGGCCGGAGATTGAAAATAACTTTGCGCATCTCTTCCAGGCTGGCCCGAACCTGACCCTTCAAGTCTACTATTTCTTCCTGGACCATCTTAAATTCCTGCTTCACAATCATTCTTTCAACAATTTCCGTCCTAAGAACTAGATTGGCCAGAAGCTGGGCAGGACCATCGTGAATCTCTCTTGAGATCCTTTTTCTCTCTTCTTCCTGGGCCAAAATAATCTTCAGGCCGATAATTTGACGATTCTTGGCGGATTCCAGAATGCGGGTGACTTGTCCGAGCTCACCGGACAGATACTCCAGAACTACTCCGATCTGACTACCTATGGTCTCGGCGCGTTCCACCGACTTTTCTATATTCCTCGCCCGTTTCTGAAGCTCGTCCCGCCGGGCTTTGAGATAGTTCTCCTTCTCACGGTAAATCATCAGATCCAGCTGAAGCTGTGTAGCCACTTCATAGGCCTGCTTGATGTCCTCTTCCTTGTACCGCACAAAATCCCGGCTGACTTCAGTCAGCCGGATTCGTGAACGACGATAATTGAGTTCAAGCTGATCAACCTTCTCTACGGTCTCAGCGGTCTCTTTCATAATCAATTGCACTTCGTTATTTAGCGTCTTCAGCTCTTGACGGGCTGAATCGAGTATTTCGAACATCTGGTGCTTGCTGTTCTCCATCACGTTGATAGCGTTCTTGATAACGCGGTCGATCGCGTCGGCTTGAAAATCCACTTGGGCAATTCTCCATTTCTTTCTTCCGTGATATGTCAAACCTATCATATCATGATTGGAGGGTAATCGACTTCGTTTTCTGTTCCCATTTTACAGCTATACCTAGCTGCTCGGAGACGAGTCTTAATGGGACTAAGGTCCTATTATTGATCAAAATCGGCGAAACCGCAACCTGTTTTCTTTTTCCATTCACAATAATGTCTCTGCTGCCAAGGGTTAAGTCGATCAATGTCCCGCCACGAAGTACGGTGATTCGCTGACTCGCTCCGTCCCAATTCGACTGTCCACCGAAATAATCAACGACATAACGAATCGGCACATAAGTGACATCGCCCTTAACAACCGGTGCCACATCTACAGCTATGTTCTTCCCGCCTGTCGCGATCGTCTTCTGCCCTACCGTCATAACAACTGTTGTGCTCTTCGAGCTTGCGGCCCCACTAAGGCTCGGTACGGAGAACTGAATATTGTCAAAAGCCACGCTCCCTGCAAGCGCACGTTCATCCTGACCCTCAGCCAGGTTGACCAGGTACAGGCGCTTCAGCTTGGCTGATGAGCCCAGCCCCAAGGAGGCAAGATCGATATTCAGGCTCTTCCAGCCTGTCCAGTCAACCTGCTTCGCCAAATCCGCATAGACCGCTTTGCCGCCAACTTCAAACTCCGCGCGCGCCCAGTTCAGACTGGAATCGCCCATGACATCGATGGACATCGAGGTTGGATTCGCCGGCACACTTCTGCCGGATGTTCCATTAAGCTGAGCGTAAGCATACTTGTTCCCCGTTCCTCCGGTCAGGTCATAATCCAGCTGAAGCACCTTGGAGCCTGCATGGTCGCCTGTTCCTTGTACAACCTGCGCTTTCCCTTTCGCTTCTGCCGGAAGTCCTGTGAACGCAACCGGGTAAGACACGTTCTCGAAATTCTCCCAAGCCTGCTGACCAGCCTGGCTGAGGACAATTACTGTACTGAAGCCGTCATATCTGGCGATGGCGTAGCCTACCTGGGCTCCCGGCTTGACAGATTGCACGGTTAACGTGCCGTCTTTCGCGCTGCCGCTGAAGCCGATAAATTCCCATTTGAGCGCTTCAGCAGGGACTCGTACCGAGCTGCCATTCTTAAGCTGGGCTGTTACGGAAATATTGGCAGTCGTACCCGCCGTCAGAGGCAAGGACTGTGTGCTGGCTGTGAGGCTGCTAAGGTCCGCTCCGCCGAGGACGTTGACCTTCATGCTGGTCTTGGCCGATCCGCTGATCGCTGTAATCTCCGCTGTTCCAGGCTTTGCTGCCTTGAAGCCTTGGCCTGTCCAGACCAGGCTGCCTGTGCTTGATTTCCAGCTCGCCTGAATCCCCGATGCATCCACAGGATTGTAGTACGTATCATAGCCTTTGAGCTTGTAAGCCGCTTCCTGACCGATAAGCAGCGAGCTGCTGCCACTTACCTTAAGGCCCTTCAGAGTACCTTGAGGCGCCTCGCTGTACACACCTAGACCACTCGCCACCAGGCGCTGGGTCGTTCCCCCGTTGGATGTGCCAGAGGTAAGCCCCACTTCGGTCTCGGCAAGCGGACGGCTCACCATAGTCGTCGAACCTCCCCCATCGAGGTTAAGGCCTTTCCACACGCCAATGCTGGTCATGAAGCCCTGAAGCTCGCTCAGCTTCATTCCGCTGCTGTTCTCGTTCTTCTGGGCCGTAATCAGGTAGGCGGTGCGTCCATCCTTGGAATATCCTACAGCCGTACGGGCAACCGGACTGCTGCCGCTGATTGAAGTAGTTGAACGGGTGAAGGAGGCGGCGGCCCCATTGCTTACGAGCAGGGTATGACCGCCAACCATCATGGCCTGGGCATTCGGATCCAGTGTCTTCCCTGTAGTCAAGGAGCGCAGCTGGTAATCCGCGTCAACCCGCTGACCTACCGTCAGGTGGGAGGTAATATAGCTCGCCGCGGTGCCGTGGGCACGCAGGATATAGGCTCCATCCGGGATCTCACCCGGAATAGCCGCACCCGGCGAGATCTGCTGTACCACATTGTTCTGGACAAGAACCTCGGTTGGGGTCGTAGAGCTGTCTTTTGGCCGATCCTTGGACTTCCAGGCACTTGTATAAATATACATAGCATTCACATGGCTGAAGCCCTTGTCCGGCTCTGTACGGTAGGCTTCCTTATTAATCCCGGCCAGCGGGAAGGTCGTCCCGTCTTGAGCGCGAATGCTGCCATCGAATGTATACTCATCAATCGTCGGGGTTCCACCCTTACTTACCGCAAAAGCATACATGCCCTGCAGATCAGACGGACTTGTAATCATCGTACCTTCCGATATGGAGGCGCCCATAGGGACCCCCTGACCGTTCACATTGAAGAAGTCGGCATTGACGCCGGCTACCGCGCCGGTCTCTTTGGCCATACCCTGCACGGACTGACGGGTGGTTACCTGTCCTCCTTTACCGGTCATAACATCCAGCTTGACATAAGGATTGGTTAAATCGACCTGAATCACGTCCGCGAGTACTTTGACCGCAGCTCCGGAACGATTGACAGCATATTGGTAATGGACCAGCTTCGCGCCCGATGTAATCATCTCTTCTCCCAGCTTCACGACTGAACTTGATGCCGCGTAGACACGTTCACCTGGAAGTGAGAGGGGACCCACACTTAGTACAGGCTGAATCCAGATCAGCCCCGCTAAAGTGATAATAGCCAGACGCTTCCCCCGGCTGACGACGAATCCTGCACGTTTCCCTTGATTTCTATCACTCATAATATAAAGCTACTCTCCCATCTTCATTACAAAATCTAGTTGTAGTACTTCTCGCATACTATTAATAGACTTCATTTAGGCGGAAAAGTTACGAAATATAGCGAATTTTCTCCAGCTGCATTTTTTTCCAGGAATTTGTTATTTTATTGAAATGGAGGGAATTCAAATAGAGGAGGTAGAGTGTGAAGCTATCGATCCTCACTCATACACTATGGTTGGCTGAATAGATAGAACAAGGGCGCCCTGCTGTAAAAAACAACAAAGCGCCCTTTGAATTTCTTATAAATACCCCAGCTTCGTAAGCACCCGCTTCAGCATAACCGCGGCTTGAGCCCGCGTAGCATTGCCTTTGGGCTCAAAGGTTGTCGTACTTGTACCCTGGATGATCCCTTCCTGGTAGGCCTTCGCCACGAAATCCTGGTAAGTGATCTTTTTGCTGTCCTTGAATACTCTCAGCGTCTGCGATGGCGTAGTACCGAGGATTACGTTATACCCGGTTGAACTCAGCGCACGAACCATCATGATGGCCATTTGTTCCCGTGTGATCGGGCTGCCTGGCTGGAACGTGCCGTCCGTGTTCCCCGTGATGATCCCCGCCTTAGCAGCAGCGTTAATATATGCGGCTGAAGATGACGCTGGAGACACATCACGGAATTGGCTGTTAGATGATACAACCGGAGTCAGGCCTAATCCCTTGGCAATATACACGGCGAATTCAGAACGGGTGATACTCTGATTGGGCTGAAATAGATTAGGACTACGACCGTCGATGATGAGTTTGCTTGCAAGTTCATTTACATCGTTACGGGCCCAGTGTGTGTTCAGATCCGAGAATAATGTAATACCTGTAGCAGGTCCTGCAACGATATTCGCTGGTATGGATGCTGTCAGAACAGTATAATTTCCCAATTTAGAAGTCTTTGAAGGAAGAAAAGAACCCGTTCGCGTATTGGCATCAAATTTCAGCATGCTCGTCTGAGCGGTTGGCGCATTCTTGCTTGTACGTAGAATCATTTTACCGTTAAGCGTCACAGCTTGATCCGCTGGCAGTGTTGAAGACATCACACTGATATAGGCTTCAACCGGATCTTCAACAGCCACGTAGGACACACCGGCTCCCGTACTTGATGATTGGCCCATTAACGACGTCTTGGATATCCGCTCCAGCTGTACAGTCAAATAGGATGACGACAAGGTGGAGCCCCCTGTTAGCCGGGAGATATCAACGAATGATATTTTGGCCAGAGGCACTTCATAGAGAACATCCCCATACCTAACCACAAAAGAGGGATTCCCGCCGCGTGTATAGGCCTCTAATAACGGCTGCAGCGGAATGGCTACCTTTGCTGCTCTCTCGGTAGAAGGCACTTCAAAACCTAGCGTGCGTTCGAGACCGGATGCTGCCAGATAGCTATAAGCTTCTGACATTTTGCTATTATCCAAGGTGTATCTCGAAATATCCTGTCCCATACGTGAGCGGTCAGTTAATCTGGCAGACGTAGTAGAGTTCATCATGAAAGCCGCTCTACCGAACTCACTAGACTGAAGCAGGGAGAGATAAGTTGGAAGACCTGTATGGATAGCCGCCGCATCGGTTATATTCTGCAAGCCCATACGGCTGAAGCTGGCAATCAGAGCATTGGAGCCGTCATATATCAATGTGCTGCCTTGAGCATAAGACAGGTCTACAATCTGCCCCGCCGTGACTGGTGAAGTAAGCTTAATAACCAGCGTGCTTCCATCCAGGACAACGGATTGAATACCCTTGGACAGCTGATCCGCTGTCACATAGAATTGGCTGGCCGCTATTGCGGATGAACTAGATCTAAGCGATCCATTATATACAAGAGTTACGGTGTCTCCCTTGACCGTAGCGGAGCGAATGCTTGGCCCTGTCGTTAGAGAACTGTTATTAACCCGCTCCTGGTTGAGATACCCCGCCAAGTTACCGTTCAGATCACTTATTCCATCTGTCGACGGAACATAAGAGACCGTCACATACTGCGATACACTAAATGAGGAAGCCAAGGTTAAGGTAACCTGATTGGAGTTAACCGCTATTGCAGTAACATAGACCGGCGCATTATTGACGAGAACCGAATATTGGCTTTTCATAGGAATCCCGTTAGGCTTAAGCGCTTCGTTATAAGTAAGAACCAGTGAGTTACCGGTTCCCTCAACCTTGGTAAATACAGGTGCCTTCGTATCATTCATATTCCGCACAAACATATTATTGAACGCAGGTATGTTCTGCCCTCTATAGTCCTGAACAGGATATGAACCCGGCGAATAGGATACCTTCACTACTTCTCCGCTTGCTATAGGGGTTGATAGATTAAGATATATCCGGTTCCCGCTCTGCGAAATACTGCTAATCCCCCGGAAGGCTCCATCCGAGCTCACTGAGAACTGGCCGGTCGCATAGCTGGATACGCTCTTGAGCGTGTCACGGAACGCCAGTACAACGGTGCTGCCGCTAGCATACCCATCCTCTGTCTGAGGCAGGGAGGAGTCCACTCCGTTGGCCACCTCGCGTAGAGAGAAGGCGGAAGCTGTATTTTGGTAAATATCTTGAATGGAGCTCCCCGCGCTGCCCGTGTAGCTGATTCGAACATTTTGGCCCAGAGAAACCCCTGTCTCCAAGACAACATGGACTGAATCTCCGCTCACATAAGCACTCGAGATTCGACGCGACTCCCCGTTCACATAGATCTGGAAACTCGACGGCTGCAGATTCACCGTGGAATCCAGCGTTTTGTTATACTGCAAGCGAATCGTTGTACTATTATACATTTGGGTACTTTGCAGAACCGGTGCCGTTGTGTCCTGCGCACCCGTAGTGAAGCCCCAGCTATAGTCCACACTGCTTGGGAATTGATTCTTGTCACTGTCGGTAAAAGCTCCTACAGGTACCGTTACGGTGTAACTTGTCCCTGAGAGCAATGAAGTCGGGGGCGTAACCGTAATCGTATTGGTGCCTCCGCCTGTTACACTCGATGAAGTCATGGCTATACTCTGTGCCGCTTGTCCAGACGGCTTAATCGTGATGAACCCCTGATCCGGATAGACCGGACGGCTGAAGGTTAATTTGAGACTGCTTGAAGCCGCTACATTGGATGTAAGATTGGCCGGACTTACAGAGACCAGCTGTACCGCCGTCCCCCGCACATTGAAGACCCATCCCTGAGCACTGGTAATTCCGGCAAAAGCCTGATCATCCTCGTCCAAGAACGCACCAGAATCAATGAGGACATAATAACGCTCTCCTTGGGTTAATCCCGTTACAGGGAAAGAAGCCGTGTCTCCCCCGCTCAGAGCTACCTGAGTTGAAGTCACGGGAAGGGACAACGCTGTTGTGTTGTCTGAAGCCCTTTTTACCGTAATATTGCCGCTCTTCCCCTTGGTAATCGGCTTGCTGAAAGTGACGCTAAGTGTCTGGGAAGTCCCATTCACTATAGCGTTATTCACTGGCGTAAATGTACTTGCAGTTGGCGGTACGCTTCCGCTTGTAAGTGTCTTAAAGGTATACGAATAGGCCGCAGAGGTATTCCCCGCTTCATCTGCAAAGGTACCTCCAGACAGACTCACCCTGTAGAAGCTGCCCGGCGTATAGGTAATACCGGAAGTATCAATATTCCGAATAGCACTATAAGCATCTACCACACTTGGCGTCACTGGTATCGTTCCTACCACCGTCGATGCCCCGGCGGGATCCTTGGTTACCGTAATCGTACCTGTACCCGCTTTCACTTTCCTGTCGAACTGCACCTTCAAATCTACCTTCGCCGGATCGATCCCCTTCGATCCGTTAGCCGGTGTGGCAACTACAGGAATAAGCGTTGGATCCTGCTGAATTGGCGCCGCACCGACAGCCGCTGCAGTCAACACATTGAACCCCATGACCAGTACCAACCATAAAGCAATTCTTCTCCTCACTCTAGTAACTTCTCCCTTCAAGTCAAGCTTATATATTTGAAATATGTATAATCTGCCCACAACCTAAGAACAGTCGTATACTTATTTTCGGCTTATATCCTGTAAATCTTTAGGTTCTTAAGGAGATTCTTTGAATTATCACATCAAGCAAACTACTTACCAATGTAAAAAAACCTCACTGTAAAGTGAGGCTTTTTTACTGAAGATTACGGTAGAGGACAACATTTGTATATACGAATTGCAAGTTATACTTACGTTGAAACTTAATAAACTTTCTTAAGGACTTGGTGTAACCGTCACATCAAATGACCCTACACAAGCTACTTTATTGCCCTTCTTAATTTTCACATTTATAGTTTCGGTAGTCTCTATATCAGTTGGCAAGCCTTCAGTCTTGATATAGAGCGCATATTGTCCGTCTGCTATATCATCTCCGGTTGTAACTTTAACTGTGCTAGGATTACTGGAAGACGAAGTCTCAATTATATAATCAGAGGTTAAGCCTATAATAAACTGACTCTTCCAATATCCTACGTCAACTGAAACATTCTCCAGAAAATCTAATTCATACGGTACGACATCTACGGCAAAGCTTCCTTGTTTAACTATGATTCCATCTTGGTTTTTAACAGCTACATTGATAGTTACTGAACCCTCTGCCAATGGGAATACATCAATTTGCCCAGGTAACGACTCATTCTCCTCAACAAATGCAACTTCTGTGTCAGTCGAACTCAATTCGAGTGTCTCGCCTTCACTTAATGTTACTTTATTGGTCTCGTTAGGATTATAGAGTGCTATAAGATTGCTATCCCCGGTAAGGTTACTAAATTCTAAAGTTTGCAGTACCGGCTCTGGGTCAGTAGTTGGATCCGGTGAAGGTGTCGGTGTTGGATCGGGTGTCGGCACTGGATTCGGTATTGGCACTGGATTCGGTATCGGTGTTGGATCCGGTATTGGCACTGGATTCGGTATCGGTGTTGGATCCGGTGTTGGCACTGGATTCGGTATTGGCGTTGAATCCGGTGTTGGTGTTGGATTTGGTGTTGGATTTGGTACCGATACTGGACTTGGTGTTGGGATTGGATCAGGTACCGGTGCTGGCACAGGCACTTGTTTCACCTCGTCTTTAACCTTAATAAAATTTGAAGCAACGGCTGCAACAGACTCACGACTAGCAGTTCCCCCTGGATTAAAGGTCCCATCCTCATTACCCTTGATTAACCCCTTCGCCAGTGCATAGCCTACGGCATCTTTTGCATAACTAGAGATTTTATTCGCATCTCTAAAGGTCAGTTTGTCCCCATAGCCCTGTGCGTCAACACCTAGACCTCTTACAAAGAGCGTTGCCATTTGCTCCCGGCTAAGGATATCCCCACCACCAAATATGTTGTATGTGTAGCCTTTAACCAGTCCTGACTTGGCCGCGGCTTCTACATAGGCAAAAGACCAATGATTTGCAGGCACATCTTTAAATGTAGGAGTACTAGGAATATTGCTCGTATCCAGTCCCATTGATTTAACAAGAATCTTCACAAATTCCTGTCTCGTTATCTGACCTCTCGGGTCAAACCCCTCTTGACTCTTACCGTTAATAATTCCTGACTGCACCAATTCCAATATAGCTTCTTTGGCAAAAGAATTATCAATATCTGTAAAACTTGATGATGCAGCTTCTGCTTTAGGTCCAACTGCAAAATTCAACAATAGTGCGGAACAAGCCAAAATTCCCGAATACTTCTGTAATCTGTTCATTTGTGTCCTCCAAGTAGATTCGTTAGATGCATATAATATAAACCCTACAAGTTATATATCGGGTATTTATGGATATTTTGAATAAAGGAGGTACTAAATTCCACTAGATATTTTCCCAACACAAAAAGCACTGAAGCCATAACAGCTCCAGTGCTCTGATATTACGTATTTGTCTTACAGACCCGCTTGCTCTTTAAGCAGCTCGGCCTTGTCCACACGTTCCCAAGGAAGATCCACATCGGTACGGCCAAAGTGACCGTAAGCTGCAGTCTGATGGTAGATTGGACGACGAAGGTCAAGCATACGGATGATTCCGGCAGGACGAAGGTCGAAGTTATTGCTTACGAGTTCAACCAGCTTCTCTTCGGACACTTTGCCAGTTCCGTATGTATCAACGTTAATGGATACTGGTGTAGCTACGCCAATCGCATATGCGAGCTGGATCTCCACTTTGTCAGCAAGGCCAGCGGCTACAAGGTTCTTCGCTACATAACGTGCTGCATAAGCTGCGGAACGGTCTACCTTAGTAGGATCCTTACCGGAGAATGCGCCGCCGCCATGACGCGCATAACCGCCATACGTATCTACGATGATCTTACGGCCCGTCAGACCCGCATCGCCTTGAGGTCCGCCGATAACGAAGCGGCCAGTAGGGTTGATGAAATATTTAGTATCTGCATCCAGAAGCTCAGCTGGAACTACAGGAAGGATAACCTTCTCTTTGATATCTGCTTGGATCTGTTCCAAAGTTGCTTCTTCAGCATGCTGTGTGGATACAACAATGGTATCGACACGGGTCGGCTTGCCGTCCACATACTCAATTGTAACTTGTGTCTTGCCGTCTGGACGAAGGTAGTCCAGTGTGCCGTCCTTACGTACTTCGGAGAGACGACGAGCGATACGGTGGGACAGAGCAATCGGAAGAGGCATAAGTTCAGGTGTCTCGTTCGTAGCAAATCCGAACATCAGACCTTGGTCCCCTGCACCAATGTTAGCTGTCTCCTTATCCACTTGGGCAGGATCGCGGTTCTCCAGTGCCGCATTCACGCCTTGGGCGATATCCGCGGACTGTTCATTTAGTGACGTCAGCACTGCGCAGGTATTATAGTCAAAACCATACTTCGCGCGGGTATAACCAATATCCTTGACGGTCTTACGTACGATAGACGGAATGTCTACGTATTCGGAACTCGTACTAATCTCACCAATTACGAGCACCAGGCCCGTCGCAACGGACACTTCGCAAGCAACACGAGCATTAGGGTCATTAGCCAGAAATGCGTCAAGTACCGCATCAGAGATCTGGTCACAAATCTTGTCCGGGTGTCCTTCGGTAACGGACTCGGAAGTAAACAAATGTCGCCCTTTAATGGACATGAATTCTCAACCTCCCATATGGATAGTGTGGCAATCGCCAACCGATCCTACACAAAAAATGAACCTTTTCCGCTCGGAAAAGGTCGAAGTACAAGCCTCAAAAGTCATATTAACGTATTTGCAACCCCCTGTCAATCAAGGGGAAGAGCATATTATTCCTTGTATCCGATTAATAATTGCAGAGTATCTGAAAGTGCTCTTTATAATGTAAAATGCTGCTCCGCATGTGCCACCAACCGCTTTGTAATCTCTCCGCCCACGGAACCATTCTCGCGTGAAGTCAGATGGCCCCAGCTGCTTGTCGTATGGCCATTACCGATGCTTCCAAGCTCTCCGGCGAACTCAGTATCGGCCGAGCCCATAGGTCCAGCACCATAACCTACCGGCAGACCGAACTCGGCTGCAATCTCATACTTCATTTGTCTTAGCGCTTCCCGGCTTTGCGGTACAATTTGACGATTGTTACGACTACCTCTTGCCATTAGAATACACCTCCTGAGTAAATTGTATACAGGATTAGTATCTCTGACTTGCACACTTGTAGCCGTACGAATGTTTGTTAACAGAAGTAATTATTGGAGTGCCGGCAGCACACCGATTACTTGATAACATAACCTCCGCGAACCATAACAGTCACGCTCATCTTTTGCCCATCAGCAACCTGAATACCCCGGCCTTCCCTTGGAAAAGATAACAGATGATTAGTTACAGCTGCTCCTCCATTCGCGACATCCTTGCCGTCGGTCAGATCCGCCACACCGTTGGCATCTGTACTATAGATAACGGCTTTGCCGCCGCGAACAATGAACTCGGCACCTGCTTTTGCGATCAAAGTCTGACCCGGCTTCAGAGTGACCACTTCAATTCCCTCACTAGCAGAGGATCCTCCCGTGGAAGTGCCTGTTCCGCTTCCCGTGCTTGGTGTTGTTGTCGAGCCGCCTCCAGATCCACTGCCAAGCACCTTCTGAATCTGCTGATCTACATAACTCTTCGTTACTACCGGATCATCTGCAGTACCTGGCTGGTTCGTTACTCCCGCACCCTCTGCTTGAAGGTTCAACAAGGACCCTGCTATCAATCCACCACCAATTAAAACGGCTGCCGCCGTGACTTTCCACATTCTGTTCATGAGCTGCCTCCTGCCATTTTGGAAATCTTCTATTCCTCTTAAGTTCATATCCTATATCTACTAATGATAGAGGTTTTACTAGGGAGAGACAAGCAAAATCCCCCAAGCGGGGGATTCGGAGCTTTTATCAACTTATTAATTGTACATACGTGAAGTATTGTAATACGCATTGTGGGTTGCCAGCATCACCTTCTGGCCTTGGAACACATCATAGACAGATAGAGAGTAGGCACCGTAACTCATTCCATCAAAAATTGCATCGTCCACAGTATATGCAAAACTGCCATTCTCACTAAGTTTCAATTCTGTCTCAGGTGCTACCTCTTTCTCAAATATACGACCGGTTGAATCTTTCAATTCAATTAGCAGTTTGTGTCCTAACTCCCCAACGTTGTAGCTTGTATTCTTGCTTAAAGTGTAATTCATATCCACATTCACTGTGGTAGAAGCAGTTAGATACACATCTAACTTATTGACACTCAAAGTATACGGGAACAGCTGAATATCCTTCAAGCCAGCTTTTAAGACAGTAGGTTGGAAATTAACCTCCATCTCAGCCGCATTAATATATCCAGTAGGATCTCCCTTTACTGGAGTAAGCTTGTTGTCGGTGATACCTTCACCTAGAATCAGCTTCATATCAGAGACACTATTTTTGCTAGGAATCTTCGTCCAGAAGGCAACGATACTTTTTTCCTGCGGTCCTGCAGGGGTCTCTATCTGAATAGCTTTAGCTTTATAGCTCTGGCCACTAGAAGCTTTGTAAAAACCGACCATCTGGGAGAGATCGATCTGGTGATCCTCCAAGTTTTTGACCTCAACTTCCGAATATACAATATCCGAAGAAGCCCCTGGGTATACAGCTGTCCTCAATACTTTGAATTCCTCTTTGCGTCCATTCGTTGATATTTGGTAAGCAGCGTCCTTATTAATTTTATTCAATCCCGGAAGAACACCAAAGTTAGAGAACTGGAACCAGGGTGAAGTAGTTGGGGATGCAGGATCGCCCGACTTCTCGAGCAGAGCAATCTGCAGCTGGGCGAAATTAAGATAAGACGGCACTTTCCCTACAATATATAAGTCCGTCGTCATTCCTACTCCAAGCAGACTCGCGCTTTGGGTACTTATCAGCTTCGTATCCGCACTCAATTTGGCGGAATCTACCGTGAGCTGTCCAGCCAGATCCGGCAAATTGATGGTCTTGCTCCCACGATTAGCAACGACAATCTTCGCTGTCACCAAGTCGCCATCCGTCCATGGTAATCGTTGAATATTCGACAAGGTTAGACCAACCAGGCCGTTATTTGTCTGCATGTACTGCTCTACTCCGGTAGTGTTTTCAAGGAGCTTGGCTTCTGGCAGGGCGAACACGCCTACCGGATAAGTGAACACCGGATCTTTACTTACACTTGGTGCCTGACCCGTTGCATCCTTAGGAATGTCCCCGGAGGATTGAGGAATATTAACGAATAATTGAAGTGAACTGTTCACCAGCTTGGACGGAACCGTAATATTCATTCTTATATTTTTCTCTTCTTGCGGCTTCAATGTCATGTTGTCTATCCCAGTTACGGTAAAAGGAATGGTATTCCCGCCTGCCGTATGCAGTACAAAATCATATTTTGGTACAGCAACGGTAGTTGTACCGACATTTCGGATAGCAAATTGAACAGCCAGATCGCTATCATCATAGCTTTGATTCACCCATGCTCCCTTAACGCTTGCAGCTATCTTGCCGGCGGGAAGAACAATTACTTTCTCCGCATAAGGCTTAACCGTAATTGATTGATTCTTAACAGCAGGCAGTTGAAGGGTTGCGAGCGGTAGACTCAGCTTGGTTGCTTCATCATCCTGAATAATTTGAAGCTCCAGATTCTTAAGAGACACACTCTTAGGAATGGACGCCATTAAATTCAACTTCTTCGTATCCTGAGGTTGAATTCGGTAATCTGTTCCCAAAGAATCGGCTGTTAACGGGTAGCTGGAACCACCGGCTGTCTTGACCACCATTTTCACCTTCGGGTCCTCAAACAATTTGTAGCCAATATTCTGTAGATCTACATTCACACCTACATAATTATAATCTCCTGATAAATAGCTTGTGACTTGGCTTATCTTCATCTTCACAGGTGCTTCATTAATCCGAAATGTCTTGGACTGACCGGCTGGTGTAGATATCAGATAGGATGCCGGTATCTTAAATGCGCCCAGGCTGCTCTCATAGTTAGGTTGGCTGAAATCCCACTTAACTATCTGAAAAGCAAAATCATTAATCTTAACATTTCTGCCAACCTTCACGATGTAGGTTAAGGCTGCTGTAGATCCGGGAGCCACACTTTTCTTGGCGGCATCGGCAGACTTAAGTGTTGCACTATACACAGAGCCGCCTGCTGAACGCACCCGGGTCCAGTAATCTGTCAGATCAAGGCTTTTGGAGTTACCGTTGTTAAAGCTAAGTGTATAAGTAAGAATGCTTCCCTCATCCTGTGCCAACAAATTTACCTCAGACAAGCGAACAGAGGCCTTACCGCCTAGCTTGATGGCTGGCAAAGCATTGATGGTATGAACGACAGGAGCGGACTTTTTCTTTGCGGGTTTTGCTTGGGTATTCTTTTTGGCTGCAATAGATGAAGAGGACTTAGAAATTGAGGTTGAAACTGTAGATTTAGTCGATGTGTTGGGTGCGGCTTCTACTAGCGGTCCTGTAGCTAGACCTCCGACAAGGAGACTCAAGCCTAATACAGTCGATGTAGTTGTATATGTAATCTTATTCAATTTAACTTCCTCCTATGGGAAAATTATGCTCTAACCTATAAACGTATAGATTTGGAGAAAGTTTCTATAATTATCTAATATAGTGTTATTGCTAATAGATATTATGCTTATTTCTATATAAATAGAAAAACCCTGATGAGATTACTCTCATCAGGGTTTTCGCTGTAGAAGTTATTACTTAACGTCTACGTTTACAGAAGTTGCTGCAACTGCAGTAGTTGCATCGTTAGCATCTGTCAGAACTTTGAACAAGATAGTACCCTTGTCTCCACGTGCTGTTGTTACAACGCTGGAGATTGTTGGTGTTGCAGTTGCAAGGTTACCTGTACCACCGGAAGCAATGCTCGCTACAAGTGTACCAAGTACGGAATCAGTTCCTGCATCATAAGCACCGTTACCGTTTGTATCCAGGTACAATTGAGCAGAAGCTACATTAAGGCGTACTTGATATTGGGAAGCTGTCTTCAAAGTAACACCGTTAACGATTGGATCAACAGAAATTTGCTCTGTTACGTTCAGAACATCTTTGTAAGATACAGTTTTGCCAATGTAATCAATTGTAGGAACAGACTTGAATTGTACAGATGCAATTGCAGGCGCGTTGTCCACTACAGTTACTGTTGCTTGGGCAACGAAGTTACCAGCAGCGTTCTTAAGAACGATTTGAGTTGTACCCGCTTTAATAGCAGTAACAACAAATGTTGTACCAGTTGGTGCAGCAGCAGTTGCAACTGAAGTGTTAGAAGAAGTTACTGTGTAGCCTGTCAAAGTCTCAGCAGTAGTTTTAACACCATTAGTAGTATAGTTATTCAGTGCGAAAGTAACAGTGTCGTCATCAGCTTTAGCCTTATCAAGTGTAAGGTCCGAGGACTCTCCACCAGAAATTTCAAGCTTCTGAGAAGCAACGTTGTTCACATCAGTTGCATTCACATAGAAGGAACCAACAATATTTCCATCTTTGTCTTTGAAGTACACAGTACCTGTGCCTGTTGCATTTGGAGTGAATGTCAATGTTTGAGTACCAATTTTGTTAGCTGTATCAGTTTCAACTTGAACTGCGCCAACAAATGCTGGAGTTACTTCATCAACTTGGTTACCTGCACCAGCACCAGTGACAAGCTTGAACGGATCGCCATATTGGTCTTTTGCAGTCAGCTTAACGCTTGTTGCAACACCTTTAACAGCATTTACAGAAACCGGATCTGCAGTGATAGATTTAACAGCACGTGCAGAGTTAGTTACTGTAACGTTCACAGTCTTAGTTACGTTACCACCAACAGTGATTGTAAGTGTAGCTGTACCAGCTGATTCTGCAGTCAAAACTTTGCCATTAACGGATACTACAGCAGGGTTAGAAGTAGTTACAGATACGCTGCCTGCAGGAGCGGATCCAACTACACCAGCAATTGTAGCTTTAACATTGTAGACTTGAGCTTTCTCACCAGCAACAAGCGTAGTGCTGTTCAGAAGGAAGTCATCGCCTGCAAGTGTGCCATTGTAGTTAGCAGAAGACTCATCAGTTTTATCAGCGCCAAAGCTGTAAAGAACTACATCACCAACTGCTGTAGCAGCTGTGCTCAAGTTAGCAACAGTGATCTTCTCAGATCCAGTTACAACTGTGCTTCCTTTAACGATTTGTACTTCGATGTTGTATTCGCCAGCCGGGATAGCTGTAGCAGAAAGCAATGCACCAGTATTGTTAGAGTTAGTAGCAGTCCCTGCACCGTTATCTAAGATATTAGCAACAGCACCATTTTTAGTTGCAACGAAAGTTACGCTGTAACCAGCAAGTGCCAGGTAATCTACATCAACAGGTGTAGATTGACCGTTGATTGTGAATTTAACTTTTTGACCTTTAAGTTGTTGGTCATAAGCAGCTTTTTGAACTTGTACGGAGTTAACTACAACACCGTTAGTTACTTTGTACTCAGTAGCTTTACCATCAAGTGTTACAACTACAGTGGACTCTGCGTTAGGAAGCAGGTTGCTTGCAAGTGTAACAGTTGCAGTCTTACCGTCAGCAGATGCAGAGATTGCTGTAGCAGCTACGCCGCCAACAGTAACTTGTGCTGCAGTCAGCTTGCCAAGACCAGTACCAGTAACAGTCAATGTATTAGGGCTAGCAACAGATACGCCAGTTACAGTTGCCAATGTGTTCTTTTGATCTACTACATAAGCGGCTACAACTACTTGGGAACGAGTTGCTGCTGCTTGGAAGTTAGTGGACTTCTCAAGAAGGCCAGCGTTGATTGCTGCTTGGACATAACCTTTAGCCCATGCAGTTGCACTGTTGTCGATGCCAGTAGTAGGAACTTCAAGTTTCAAAGCGCGAACCAAGACAGTTGCCAATTCTTCTGCAGTAACGTTGCCGTTAAAGTCGAAGATTTTCTTAGCAGTGTCTTTACCTTGCATGATACCCGCAGCAGTTACTGCTTCGATGTAAGGAGCTGCCCAGTTCTTAGCGTTGTAGTTCTTATCTTTGTAAGAGAATACGCCAGTAACTTCTTTAAGACCAAGAGTCTTAACGATTACTTTAGCAAGCTCTCCACGAGTAACTGTTTTCTCCAGGTGAGCGGAACCATCTGGATAACCATTAAGAATACCTTTTGCGCTTAGAGCGTCAAATTGTTGTTGCGGTGTAAGTGTAGATTCAGCACCGAATGCTACAGATGCAAACATGGAGAATGCCATTGCTGTAGAGAGTGCTACGGATAAAATTTTCTTCATAACCTTTTTGTCTCCTCCTTGAATATCTTTCATATAAGAGTTTTCTTTAAATGTATAGCTCGTGTTACTCATTAGCCGATACACCCCCTTTCCCGAGTTGAGCGAATTACTATAAATTATGTCTGTGAACGGTGCCACAGAAACTTGTAAACTTTGGCACAGGTAGAAATAGAGTAGTTACCCAATCCTACTTTGACATTATACAATGGGTCTCTAGAGGCGTAAAGAACATTTTTCTAGTTAATAGACAAGTTTCCCTACGAGGGACATATTGGATTGTCTAAAATTGCTCACCATTGTTCGTGTTCTACATCTTAAACGCAAGTAATCTCAAAAAGTTGCGGGTTGCGAAAAAAAATTAAAGTATTGTTAACACTTACTATTCGCATCCTTTAATTCAACTTTCTTACAGCAATGGGTCTTAACGGTTATTAGTATACCATGGGGTATTATACCAGTCATTAAGCAACTTTTCCCAATCTAATACCCTAAATAGTTCCACTCTAAACACATAAAAAAGACGCCCATGACACTGGACGTCTCTACTATATATATTACAAATAAATCGGATTATTACCTTACTTTCATAGCTAGTTCAATAATGCGTGCACGCATCTGTGGATCGGAATTCAAATTCGCGTACATGTTCTCGATCGGCTGCTTGTTATCCTTGTAAGACTTCTCATGCTTCATCGTGGCATGTGACCAGTCAATTAGAGCATTCTCGGCAACGGTGAGCTCATTGAACGCATCATGAAAGCCTGTCTCTACTACAAGCCCTTCCATAACCTCTTGAGTAATCTCTTGCAATTTCTGAGTCTCTTCGATCTTCTTCTCTAACACTTTCGCTCTATCCTCAAATTTCGTCTTTGCTTTCATATAATCCAATTGAGCTTTTGATAATAACGGTTTCATGTGCATATTCACCCTTTTGCAAAAAATGTCTATTACTCTGTTATTGTATCCTAATCTCTGTATAATTACAAAAAGATGTAATTGGTAATTACAGATTGTCCCTATTTGTACTGGATATACAATAGAATACCCGCCTGTAAGCTCGCGCTCACAAACGGGTATCCAAGTTCATACTAGCTCAAGTTCTTAGGGAAGATCTTGGTGCTCTTCAGAAGCAGTGCAACTGCGATCTTACCGGCTTCAGCACGAGTAAGTGTACCCTTAGGGTTGAACGCATAAGTTGGTTTCTTCTGCCCGGCAACCGTCTGAGGGTTACCGCTCATAATCTTTGCTTTGCTTACCGCATCAATGGATGGCATAGAGTAGCTATCCATGGTGCCTGAATCTGTGAAGGCTTTGGCAAGTGTCGCCTTTAGCTTGGTGTCATTCGTAGCTGTCTTCAGCTTCAAGGCTCTTGCAATCATCACTGCAGCCTGCTCTCTGGTCAACGGCTGGTCTGGACCGAAGAATCCATCGCTAAGTCCTGTAACGATACCCGCTCTAGCTGCTGTCTCCAGATGTTCGAAGTCCCACGTTGGCGCTTTGACCGTAGGCTTGATATCGAAGAACGTCTGTTGATTATTATCATAGTTCAGCGGGAGGTTAAGCCCTTTGACAATCAGAGTCGCGAATTCGCCGCGAGTTGTGCGGTCATCGGCCCCGAAGGCGTCCGAGCGCAGGTTGTTCATAATTCCTTTGGCATAGAGTCCGTTCAGGTAGTTCCTTGCCCAAGGATGATTCGTGATGTCGTTGTAACCCAGACGAAGCTTCATAACTGTATAGTAGCCGAACTCGTCGAAAGGTACGGAGATAGTATGAGATTTCATGTCTACTTCCCCGCCAATGTTCTCCCATACACCTTGATCCGTATAACGGAAGGCTGTAATGGTCGATCCCACTTCATCAACAATGCTCTTGTTGAAGCCAATTTTCATCGTTCCACGGTTGGAAGGCACAATTTTGCGCTCAGCTTCGAATTTGGTGAACTGACCTTCCAACGAGTAAGGAGCCACACCATTCGTCGCTGGCTTGTAGCCGGAGCTTCCCAAGTCACCCTTCTCTCCTACACCACCACTAACCCAGAAAATATCGGATACACGGCTGAAGTTGCTTGTGTTGGCATTGGATGTGAATTTAAGCAGCAGCAGATCATCGAGTGCTACGCTAGGGAATCCACTCACAACTCCGGTGTTAGGAATACCCAGCAGATTACCGTAATCGTTACGCCGCTCGACAACGCCATCCTTCGGATCGGCGATACCAAATAACAGCTTGGTGTTCGGATAGAACTTGGTTACGCTATTCCCGTCGGGACTAGCTGTCTTCATAAGAGTTCCCTTAGGGAACGATAGTTCTAACGACTTGTTAAATACACTGTACTTCGTAGCTACTTTCTCGGCCATGAACTGAGAATCCACGGCAACTGTACCTGTATAGTACACGGTGATCGTATCGTTAAGGGTAACACCGTTGCGAACGATCTGGATCTTGATGGTTGTGGCTTTATCTGGCTTGAGCCCTACATAGTCATACAAGAAGCGGTTCCCTGTGCCCAGATCAGGACGCTTAGTCGCTTCCTCTTTACCGATAATGACTTTTGTAGCTCCTTCTGCTTCAATATCGAAATGAACGAAGTTCTTGTTAACAATATACTGCTTGCCGACAGTTGGCTGCGGAGCAAGGATCCGATAAGGAGATACTTCCCGGACTACCTCAAGACGCTGGTTAGCACGTGCTCCTGTAGCGTTAATCATCTCCAGATTGTATACATGGCTGCCTGGAGCATCGAAGGCGATATTACGGATACGAAGAATAAAGTCATCTTTATTACCCGAGAAATCGTAAGTGTAAGTAGTGCCTTTGTAAGAGAACGTTCCTGGTGCTTTCAAGATTTTAGGATCACCGAGGAGGCTATCTGTGCTGGAGCTGAAGAATAAGTCTGTTCCCAGATTCAGGTTCAGGACTGTAGCTCCGCTTCCTCTTAGCACTAAGTCATACTTCTGCTGAGTTGTTGTGTACTTTCCATCTGCAAACACAAATTCAGGAGAAGGTGCTAGGATATTGGCAATATCATTGTCCCCAGCTACATCCTTGGTGAACGGTGTCCGTGTATCCAAGGCTGCATTCGGAAGGAATGAATCAATTTTAGAAATATTTTTATCAATAATGTAAATATGCAGTTCCTTAGTGATAACCCGTTTATTACCTGCTCCATCCATAGATGTGCCTGAGAATACAATCTTGTTGTCCCCATAGAAGAGCGGTCCTGAAGCGGTAATGTTAAGATTCAGAGCAAACGATGGAGTTGTTCCGGTTACGCCTAGAACTGTGTCATCCCCATCTACTCCAGCGTTAAGGGTCGTACCCGCTATCCCGTTCACAAAATATTCAGCATTGGAAATATTCTCGAACCCGAGATATTTACCGCTGATTGGAAGCCGGTTCGTGGTGCGGGAGTCGAATTCGAAAGTCTGTCCATCTGTCAGGTTATCGATATAGATATAATTCTTGGATACATAGGAGATGTCTGCGTTATACCATGAACTGGATCCAGAATACTGGAAACGAACCTTCTGCTGTCCATTAGAGAAGCCTGTTACATGGTAGACCTCTTGATTGACTGGCAATCCAGTTACGCTAACTTTGCTTAAAGTTACCGCTTTGGTTCCAAGCGGAAGATAATTCGCTATGAGTGCTTGAGAAGGAACCGTATTAGACTCAACCAGGATGTAGAAGTCCTGGGAGTCCACATTGGCCCCATTCAGCGGAAGCTTAGTTGCCTTGGTAATGTCATCCCCGACTTTGAACTTCTCCAGATATTTCATATCGGTAATAACCGTATCGCCAGGCAAGTAGCGGAACGAAGCAGGGTAAGCGGCAGTAAGTGTGCCGTAAGTTACAGCAATCGTTGCCTTCTGCTCAGTCAGCACCTTGGCTGGTGAACCAGAATCGGTCTGAAGATTATACGGAACATTGGTTCTGAACTTAACAAGTCGATACGCTGGAGTAATTCCATCGGGACCTGGAATGATCTTCTCATCACTTGCCGTACCGATAGACCCGTCATCCTTCAATATATCGAAGGACAGTTGGCTGCCTCCGTTAACTGTAATTATCCCTTTATCTTTGAAGCTATCCGATACATAAGGCACCAGGACTTCCCCTGTAATGTAGCCGCTCGTAATATTAGAATCCTTAGTGAACGTTGGCTTATTATCGAGAATCGGTAATGTCTCTGTTCCTACAGTTGCCTGCAGACCCGTGAATGGCTGGATCTTGTCAAAGAAATATACCGTACGGGCTATAGCCACGGCATCGGATCCGTTCTGAATGGATACCTTCAGATCATTCTGCCCAGACTTAAGATTAAGTGTTGGAGAGAAGAAAGTGCCATCCTGAAGAACTGTAGCTACAAGCGCTGTTCCACCGTTAACAGACACGGTTACTTTATTTGTATTCTGTGCTACCCCTTGCAGGGTAACCGTCTTACTATCCACAACAACCTGTGTACCTTCATTCAGAAGGATTGCCCCCTGGCTGCTGCCGTAAATCTTCAAGGAATCCACGTAAGGCACTTTATCATAGAGAACGTAGAAGATATCAGAACGCTCGATGCTTCCTTGCATCCCTGTGAAGGTAATTTTGTTAAAGCCTGCGAAGAGTCCCAAATTAGTTGCAGTGAACTTCTGAAGATTCACCGGATCTGCAGTAACAGAACTTGTTGTAAAATGTGTACCATCCGGTACCCAGCGTACACCGTTCCCAACTACTGGCTCGGACACTAGCTGCTCGACCTTGACCTTCATTGTATCTTTAGCGACATATGAGAACGTACCGCCAATCGTGAGCGCTGAGTTATTGGTTGCATATACGTTGCTCCGGTTAATCTGCTGAGCTCCTGGTTCAGTTGTGAGCAAAGCGGTTTGACGTATGCCGGTCGAATCCGGAATGAAATAAGTAGCCGCCGAAGAGGTAGCTGCTGTTGCTATCCCGGTCAATCCCACCGGTATCAAAGAAACTATCATTGTCAACAACATAAGCCATACTAACGGCTTCTTAACGCGCTGCATGTATGAATCTCTCCTTTTTGAAGTCAGTTATCTTATTTATCGGACAAGGGAGAGAGATTATGAAGGAAAAATGGAAAAATAAATCCAGATTAATGGAATTTCGCCTTCAATATGGATGATTCATGTGCTATTTCTTGAATTCTGATATACAAAAAGCCCAGCTGTGTTAATACACAGCCGGGCTTCTTAACTCGTGTGAGAATTGACTTACATACGACTCACTTGATTCGGCGCAGTTCTGAAATATCAGCTTCATGTTCAATAGAGCGCACGGACAACTTCTCCAGAAGCTTGTCATGCCTTTCTTGACCTTCCTTGAGGCGGGTGAACTGTCCGTGCAGCTTGTTGACATCCATACTTAGGGCATCAAGCTTCGCATCCGTCTCCTCCTGCCGATCCCGAATGGCCTTGACAATCTCATTTGTCTCACTCAGCTGCGTCCGGAACAACTCCTGCGTATCCTTAATTGCGATGACTTCTGCCTTAACGTCCTGTATTTCTGTCTTCATGAATTGCTGCTCACTTTCGATCCGTCCCAGCTTGTCCAGAATCTGACGAAGCAATTGTTCACTCAAAAACAAACCCCTCCTTAGAGTTGTTTTCTCATCTGCTGACTGTTTTCCTTAGTATACATCACTTGTGCTGTTTGAGAAACTTCATTCTGCTGATATCCTAACAACCGAAATTATAAAAGACACCTCCCGTAACCGCAGACGAGAGGTGTTCTTACCAGTAAAACATCTAAATATTCAGAATTACTTCGATCCCCGTTCCGCGCTCTCCTTCATCCGCAGCCTTGCGATGAAGTTAAGGACAGGACGCTTCGTCTTGCCAATCAGTCCGATTACCTCCGCACCAATCTGCAGGAAGAAGACCATGATACAGATGACCACGAAGGTGACCCAGTTGGCCGAATAGAGCGCGGCCGAAGACTGGATAATGGCAAGCACTCCGAAGAATGCGGCGATTCCGTAGATGATCAGTACGGTCTGGCGATGGCTGAAGCCCAGCTCACGCAGACAGTGATGAAGATGGCCTTTGTCCGGCGAGAAGATTGGCTTCTTCTGCATCCAGCGGCGCACAATCGCGAACATGGTATCCGACAGAGGAACACCAATAAGAATCAGCGGCGTCAGGAAGGATACGATCGCGACCTGCTTGAACCCTAGCAGGGATAACAGCGCCAAGCTGAATCCGAGGAATAAGGACCCCGAATCTCCCATGAAGATCTTGGCCGGATGAAAGTTGAAGTATAAGAAGCCTAAGATACTGCCCAACAGCAGTAGACACAATACGGCTGTGATCTCATTCCCCATAATAAAGGCCATTACCGCAATGGTACCAATTGCAATCGCAGATACCCCAGCAGCAAGCCCGTCAAGTCCATCAATCAGATTGATCGCATTGGTTACCCCAACAATCCAGAGGATGGTGAACGGAATCGACATCCATGCCTCAACAGATGAATAAGTATGGAACGGAATATTAGCGAACTCAATCTTAATATCAAATCCAAACACCACCACACACGCGGTTGCAATCTGGATTAGTAATTTTAATTTAGCAGACAGATCAAATCGATCGTCCAAAGCACCCAATACTACAATCATAGTTCCGCCGACTAGAAAAGCTCCTACAAAGCTGAGGTCTCTGGAAGAGATATAACTATCCGGGATAAAAGGAAGTAGCGCGACTAATCCGATTACGAAAGATAAATAAATGCCTAGTCCACCGAGTCTCGGCATCACTCTGGTATGCACCTTGCGTGCATTCGGAACGTCAACTACGCCAACCTTAATCGCGAATTTCTTCACCAGCGGCGTCAAGCCGAGCGCCAGAACGAGCGAGACGATAAACCCGATGATATAGATCATCAACATGTCAATTTTCAACCCCCATTTTATCTACCGAATGAATTATACTCCGAATGCGAACAAACTACCAACTCTGTATTTCAGCAAAATTCCGCTGATTTTCAGAGGATTCCGCCTAATTACCGAACTTTCGTGAGGTTTTCTCCCTCACGCAGTACTTTGACGGTGAATTTCGGCAGCGCAAGCATTCTTCGAATCCTTGTAGGTTCGCGGAGAAGACGGTAGAACCACTCCAGATGCATCTTCTGCATGATTTTCGGTGCCCGTTGGGTCCGCCCTGAGATCACGTCAAAGCTTCCTCCAACTCCCATCATAACAGGGACACCGAGTTGTTCCTTATATTTGGCGATCCACGGCTCTTGTGTGTCTGCCCCCCGGGCTACGAACAACAGATCCGGCTTCACCTTAACAATCTCCGCCACAACTTCAAGATCCTGCTGTGGACCGAAATAACCATCGCGGGTTCCCACGATCTTCACTCTCGGATATTGCAATTGTAACCGTGCAGATGCTTCCTGAATCACTTCAGGCGCTGCGCCGAGCAGAAACACGGTCCACCCGAGCTGCTCCCCCTGCTTCATCAGTTCATGCAGCAGATCGAATCCGGCTACACGCTCGGCCACCGGCTGACCGCCCTTCCGGGCAGCCCATACCACTCCGGTTCCGTCAGGCACGATCAGATCGGCATTCTGCATCATCGTCTTATACTCAGGGTTCTCCAATGCGGCCATCACCATAATGGGATTAGCGGTAATAATCTGGTGCGGCTTCCCGGACTGTACGGCCTCCGTCAAGTACTTGACGGTATCTTCCATTCCCCACTTGCAGACTGGGATGCCAAATACAGATACGGTTGGCACATTTGCCGGCTGCTTCATGTTGATTCACCCTCTGTTCTTGAAAAATTCAGCAATCCGCTCCGCCGGCTGGCGGGCCTCCTGCTTCAGTGTATCGATTCTGGATGCATTCCGGCTGCGCCAGGACTCTCCATCCAGGAGCAGGCCTCGAAGCTCGGATGCCACGATCTGGGGATCAAGCTGATCACTTGTTCCTACAGGAACGGAGCCCAGGCGCGCCAGGAAGTGATCAATCTTCGGATCATAGGAAATACCAATCAGAGGAACACGCTGCGAAGCCGCATAGATCAGACTGTGCAGCCTCATGCCAATAAGCGCTTGGCAGCGGCTCACCTCGGCAAGCATTTCCTGCGGATCTACTGTCTCTGGCGCTACACTAATGATGCTCCCCGGTGCGGTCACGCCCTCCATCCGTTCGATAACATAGCGTGACGCTTCATCATCCCCCGGTATGTGAAAGGGCAGAAAGCGGAAATGAACCGGCATGAACGAAGCAAGCGCTGTAAGACCGGCTGCAAGCTGAGTTAGCTCCTTGCGCTCTGTGTTCCAATAGCGAACCGAGATGCCGACTACAGGCAGGTCCTGCCCGTTCTGCCCAGAGGCACCTGTCATCTCCATACCCTCAGGCAGCGGAAGTCCCATAACCGGATCCGGCACAACCTCGATCTTGTCACGGCTTAGCCCCATCGTACCCAGCAGCCCCGCAGACTCATTGTCTCGAACAGAGATGTAGCTGCATTTGCGGAATACTCCTCTAATCAACGGATGAAAGAATCCCTTGTTCACGGGTCCAATACCTTGAGCGTAGATGAAAGTTGGCTTACCGAGCCACTGCGCTATCTTAATGATGCCCAAATAATAGGGAATTGTGGTCATTCCTGTAGCATCTTGAAGCAGGCTTCCGCCGCCGCTAATCAGACCATCGCTATCCTTCAAGGCCCGCCGGACCTCTCCAAGCTTCATACGGTGCACAGCCTGCACACCGTACATGGAGGTGGTCCATTCCGGGTCAATAGACAGAACAACCGGTTCTATTCTAATTCCTGCCCGGGCGCTTTCCTCTTCCAGCGCGGTCAGAATCGACTTGAGCACCGCCTCGTCCCCGCTGTTGCGGAAGCCGTAGTAACCGGAGATGACTAGTCTTGTAACAGACGGGGTGACCATTTTGTCCAGCACCTTTCAATAATAATCCATATTCCAACTGCAATAAGTCCGATGATGATGCCAAAGCCCATGCCCAGCAGCCCGCGGATCAAGGAGATCAAGACTGGGGTATGAATATGAGCGAAGGTATCCACCATAGATAACTGGCCAATAGAAGCGATAATCAGCACATAGATCAGCTTAGGGAAACGCAGGGCCGCGAATACGCCCATAATGAACAGCGGATGGAAGGCCAGGAACTCCTTGTTCCTTGGACGTACACCGATCGTATTCTCCAGGAATGAACGGAACGCCGCCTCACCCGGCAGAAGACTGCCCGAGTTCCCTGTCCGGGACAGGTAGTAGAGCCCAGCTGCCGCGAGAATCGCCGCACAGACTACCCATAGGACAGTGATTGGCATCCGAAGCCATCTGCGGAGCTCGCTGTATACGGTGTTCCCTTGATACAGGAAGACATACAGAGCTACCAGGAAGACCGGAAGCAAGTGCAGCAGGCTTACCCCGCGGAACTGATTCAAGACCAGAGCATAAGTGATATTATTCAGCAGCGCGATCACGAAAGGCACGGCGCAAAGTGACAATAACGAAGTCTTAATGAACAGCACAAGGCTGTGTGTCAACCTGCGGCCGGCTGACATTGAACGGTTCGCGCCTTGAATCTCCTGTACTTTCCTGATTGCAAGCAGCATAGCGATCGTTGGGGCGCTAATCGCCACAAGCAGGGACAGCATTTGTTCAAGCAACTGCTGTTTGTGAATGACGAACAACCCGGCACAGCCAAGCAGACCTATGATCAGAGCTGCCAGCGTTAATGATGGCAGGAAGTAGGATACAAGGATGGAGACGAAGGCGACTCCGCCCAGTACAACCAAGGCTTTGAGAATCTTATCCCAAGAGTGGGAATTGACTGTGAAAGGCTCTGCTTGTCCAAGCTGGTAACCGTCCTTCTCCATCCGCTTGACCGCATTCCCCGGTTCACCCAAGGTCTCTACGATGTTGTCCACTGAATCCGTGATTGTGGACTTCGACGTATCCTTGCTTGGCATACTGTTGATGTAGATCATGCGGATCTTCCGGTCCTTAACAGCCAGAGCGAAGCGGTCGGCAAGAACGTCGGTGTCCAGCTTCGCATCCTTATCGCTTAAGGAATATAGACGTACCACATTGTAATCCAGGTCATAAGCCAGCTTGTTAAATCCAGCCTGTGGCTTCTTAAGACCTTCAATGGTCACAATACCCATTCCATGAGCCTTGAGCGAGTCGGCAAAAGCCTTCAGGCTCTTCTTCTCCGGATCATCGGTGAATCCTTTGACCGCGTCTCCTTCAAAGAGAATGTGCTTCACATTGTTCTCCTGGAACATCGTAAGCAGCTTGTCTACCGCTGCCTGATCGTAAGGCATATTATCGCTCATACGCGGAAGGATGTTAAAGCCTTTATCCCGCAGCATCTTCATGGCAACCGGATCAGGAGCGAAGGATTTAATTAGAGCATTGGCTGGTGATGTATTAATGCGCACAGCCGTTACGCCCGGTTCCCAGCTCCATGGAGCCACAGCGATATCGAACATTTGGAAAGTTTCTTCAATCAGAGGCTGGAAAGCGCGTGCGTTCTCCTCATTCGTGAATACGACATAAGTCTGATTCCCGGCTGCCGCACTGGATACAGGCAGCTTGTTCATGTTGATCAGATCCTGTGTACTGTACACCAACACACGGCGGGATCTGGACAACTCGTCGAGATTGCTTTCAAACATCGCAATCGTGCCGACACCGGCTCCTTGCAGCTTATCAAGCTGCTCATTCATATAGGCTTCAGGGTTGGGTTGATAATAAGAGCTCTCCAGCAAGCTGCGATAATTGAAAATAAGCTCCACGTTCTTGGCTGTCTGCTCGGTCTGAATACGTCCGTAGATCAGCGGCAATGAAGCTACCATGCCTACTACGACCAGAATCCAAAGCCACTTGCGGGACGCTTTGTTCCACTTCTGCCATCTTTGATACACGAAGGTACCTCCTCATGAATAAACTCCGAAGTCTCATAGCCCAGCCCATAAGCCGGAGCATCCCGAGACTTCGGAATATTAAGTAAACACGCTATTTCTTTGTTGCATTCCAATGCGAACTAAGCGTCAACTCTAGCCATAACCTCATCCTGCAATTTGCCAAGCGTGCTGAGTGACTCCTCGTTGGAGTCTCCCCGTACGGCGAAATACACTTTAATCTTAGGCTCTGTGCCGGATGGCCGCAAGCAGAACCAGGATCCGTCTTCCAGTATGAACTTAAGCACATTCTCTCTAGGGAATCCATAGAGCCCCTTGGAAAAGTCCTCAACTTCCTTCACCTTAATGCCCGCAACTTCCTGCGGACTGTGATCACGCCAGTCCGTCATAAGAGACTGGATCTTGGCAACGCCGTCCTTACCCTTGAGCGTACGGGAGATAAGAGACTCACGGTAGTAACCGAACTGCTGATACAGCTCTTCAAGAACATCGAACAGCGTCTTACCTTGTGTCTTGTAGTATGCCGCAGCTTCAGCAATTAGAGTCGATGCCACAACCGCATCTTTGTCGCGGGCATAGTTGCCAGCCAGATAGCCATAGCTCTCTTCGTATCCGAAGAGGTAGGTATGCTCACCGGACTGCTCGAATCGATTCATCATTTCACCGATGTATTTAAAGCCTGTCAGCGTGTTAAATACCGACACCCCATAGTGGCGTGCAATTACTGCACCAAGCTCGCTGGTTACAATCGTCTTGACTACAGCCCCGTTCTCCGGGAGCTTGCCTGCAGACTTCAGCTGGCTGAGCAGATAATGCACCAGAATGGAACCCGACTGATTCCCCGTCAGGATCTGATACTCCCCGTTCGCATCCTTAACCACGGCACCCATACGGTCCGCGTCCGGATCTGTTCCCATGAGCAGATCAGCGCCTACTTTCTTCCCAAGCTCAATGGCCAGGGCAAAAGCTTCACGTTCCTCCGGATTCGGGGATTTCACTGTGGAGAATTCCGCATCCGGCTGCTCTTGCTCGGCTACAATATGGACCTGTGTGAATCCAAGCTTATCCAGCACGCGCCGAACAGGAACGTTACCGGTTCCATGGAGTGGAGTGAAGACGATTACCACATCTTTGGCAGCACCTGAAGCCAGCATCTCAGGGTTCACACTCGCAGCTGCTACGGTGTTCGCGAAATCTTCATCTTCCGCCTCACCCAGCCAGACTAACAGGCCTTGGGATTCCGCTTCTTCCTGGGTCAGACGCTTGACCTGGGCAAAAGAAGACACTTCCTTGATCAAAGCAATGACTTCCTCAGCTTCCTGGGGAACAAGCTGCCCGCCCGAGGCATTATAGACTTTGTATCCGTTATATTCAGGCGGATTATGACTCGCGGTAATGACGATGCCTCCCGTTGCTTGAAGGGAACGCACAGAGAAGGACAACTGCGGAGTTGGACGAAGGGAAGGGAACAGCTTCGCGGTAATCCCGTTGCCCGCCAGCACCAGAGCGGCCTCCAAGGCGAATTCCGGCGAGAAATGCCGGGAGTCATGAGCAATCACAACAGAAGGTTGGCCTTCTGCTTGCGATTTGCTGTGCGCATCCAGAATATACTGTGCAAAGCCTTGAGTAGCCTTGCCCACGGTATACCGGTTGATCCGGTTGCTTCCTGCGCCAATTAATCCACGAAGTCCGCCTGTACCAAATTCAAGCTCTCTATAAAATCGATCTTCGAGCTCAGCCGGACTGCTCTCAAGCGAGCGCAGCTCCTGCTTGGTCTCCTCATCAATGCTTGCATCCTGCAGCCATGCCTGAACCTTCTCCTGAATTGACTGATTGATCTCGCTCATGTGTCTCTGCTCCCCTTCTATTGTTGGACTATTTCAATTCTCCATCCGAGAGTGCAAACATAATCTCACCTTCAGCCACCACTTTATCTCCAACCTTGGCGGTAGCGCGGCCTTTGCCGATAGAACCCTTCAGACGGATAATCTCCACTTCAAGGCGAAGAGTATCTCCCGGGAACACCATATCACGGAAGCGGAATCCATCCAGTCCCGCAAGGAATCCAATCTTCCCCTTGTTGCTCTCCACACTTAGCATAGCGGCGGCTCCCACTTGCGCCAAAGCCTCTGTAATAAGCACACCCGGCATTACCGGGTACCCTGGGAAGTGCCCTTGGAAAAATGGTTCATTAATAGTTACATTCTTAATGCCTACTGCACGCTTCCCCTCTTCCATCTCGATAATCCGGTCCACCAATAGGAACGGGTAACGGTGAGGGATAATGTCTTGAACCTGCCGATTGTCTAACATGATTATGTACTGCCCCTTTCTGATTTGCCCACTCTCCGGGTAATTGTATTTAAACGGGAATTCCCGTATAAAAACAAGTGTCCACGGCCACACTGTAATTATCCTTCGTCTCTGCAGATACGAAGGTTCAGATAAGGGGTTTATTCGCAGGGCTGCTCTTGAGCCGTCCTGCGGATAGAACCCTTTTGCTATTGCTGAAAAAGATATGGGCTGCCTAATGCGGACATTCCTCCCCCAATTATACCTTCTCCCTGTTCAAAAATAAAACTCCCGCTTACGCCGGAATTTCCACTGTGTTTCAATGTGGTAATCCGCTTAGCGGGAGTTAATACAGAGTTCTTGTGAAAGAAGCTCCCGCATGAGCGGGAGTTATTACAGAGTCTTTGTGTAAGAAGCTCCCGCATAAGCCGGAGTTATTACAGGACTTCTATGTAAGCAGCCCCCGCAATGAGCGGGAGTTGTTACGGCCGGCGGAGCAAATCGCCTCGCTCTTACCGGGATGCCGCATTCCTTAAGGTGCAAAAATCAAATCATACACATGACGCCAGGTACTCCACTGGAAGACACCGCCGAGACTCTGCTTCCCGAGTACAACATATCCTACAACCATACCCGCAAATAACGCCAGGAAGAGGATAAAAAGGAGCAGCAGAATGAACAGGCTTCTACGCAGAGCAGGGCGCTTGGCTGCCGGTTTACTCTCTTGACTCATCGATTCATCCACCTATCCACGCAAATTGTTCGCCAGATTCGTCATCGTATCACTCGATGTCAAGGCACGTGCCGAAAGCTGATACGCCCGCTGAACCTGCAGCATCTCCGACATTTCTGTGGTCAAATCCACGTTAGACTCCTCAAGCGCGCCTTGACGCAGAGATGCCTGCTTATTCTGTGGGAGCGTATCGTTGCTTGCAAGGACATCAGCCTCATTAGCGCCTGCTGTAAGCACAAACAGATTGTCCGCCCGTTGTTCAAGCGCCTCTGGCCGCTGTGGAGATACCAGCTGAATGGCCTGTCCCAGATTAGACGTAGTCTGACCGAGAGTGGCTTTGATATTGCCATTGGCATCGATCTGGAGCTTCGAGCCCGCAGGAACGGTAATCGGCGCATTATTCTTATCCAGTACATAGTGGCCCTGGCTGGTAACCAGATAGGCCAATCGGTTGTCCATCGGGTCCGGCTGGATATGGAAGTCGCCTTCTCTTGTCCAGGCCTTCTGACCATTCGCTTGTACCGCGAATAAGCCGTTGCCCTGGATCGCTAGGTCAGTGTCCTTCCCTGTATCCTTGATGGCCCCCTGGGAGTAGTCCCGGGTAATACTAGTCATACGGGAACCATATCCCACCTGAATTCCAAGTGGAGTGGCTCTGCTTGTCCGGCCCATCCCTGGTTCCTGCTTCACAATACTGGTTAGGGTGTCCTCAAAGGTAGCTCCCTTGCTCTTATATCCGACTGTGTTAACATTCGCAATATTATCCGCAAGCAGATCCAGACGCTGCTGAATTCCAGCCATGGAGACCGCGGAACTAATCATGGAGTTGTTCATTTAGTACCTCCTACACGCGGCCGACGTCATTGACGGCTTTGTCCATACTTTTATCGTAAAACTGAATGACCTTCTGATTCGCTTCATATGCACGCTGAGCCGTCATTAGGTCGACCATCGATTGGGCTGTATTCACATTCGAGCCTTCAAGAGAACCCTGACGTACGGTTACCGCATCGGCGGCTTCCATATTACGAAGCCCTGCCCTCTGCGGATCAGCCGCTTCATAGACACCATTTCCGTTACGAACAAGCTCATAAGGAGACGTGGCTACCGTAATTTGCAGCTGCTGATTGGTAGGGATTCCATTATACAGGAAGTTCCCCTTGTTATCTGTCTGCAGATCATGAATAGGACGATCAAGAACCAGCGGCTGACCGTTGCTGCCGAGAACCTTAAAGCCCGTGGAACTCAGAAGCTCTCCCGCTCCATTGACATGGAAGCTGCCATCCCTTGTATAACGGATATTCCCGTTATTGTCCTGGACTGTGAAGAAGGCTTGAGGGCGGTACACCACGCTGCCATCTTCCTTCACGAACTTACCTGACTGGTCAAAAGCATACGGCTGATTTGTCGCTGGGTCAACCAGCTCCAGGCTGGACTCCAGTCCAAAGTCCGAGCTTTTGCCGGTCTCTCTGAGGTCTCCCTGCGTATAAGTAGGTTGTGTCTCTTCGGCGAACACGCCGGTATTCAGCTTGCCAATTTGTGCTGTGCCGGGTCCGTTCCCGCCAGTCAGAGAAATAAGCACCTCTGGAAAGGAGCGGGCTGCTTCGTTCACCGACTTGTATCCTGGTGTATTGATGTTGGCTATATTCTGGGTCACCGTATCGTGCATCCGCTGCTGGGTCATCATACCCGCGGCAGCCGTATAGAGTCCTCTTAGCAAGTGGGAAACCTCCTTCGTTTTCTACAACCTTAACTAACTAAATTTAGCGAGTTGACTGACTTGAATGAACATATTGTGGCTGGTTACTGGCTAGGACATGCTGATTGATTCGTTGCCATTCCTGCTTGTGGTGGTTAGTTGGCTGCAAAGCCCTGTTCTTACTGTCAATTGCTTAGTTACTTGTTGTGTTAGTTGCTAGAATTAGTTACTTGTCTACTGGCTTGGTTACTAGCTTGTCTGCTTACTTACTTACTTACTTACTTACTTACTTACTTACTTACTTAGTTACTTACTCGGTTTACTTACTTGTTGTACTTTCTCGGTGTTCTTACTCGGTGTACTTCCTTGTCTAATTGCTAAGGCTGATAACTAGGCGGAAATTCACTTGCAGGCTGACTTTGTTATGAGCTATTACTTGAGACATACCTTATCAGCACTACTGTAATAAATTACCTGTTTCTATCGAACTAGTCATGGTTAGTTGTACATAAGACAGACCATGATGTATATGATTTATATTACAATTGCCCTTGGGGCAAGAAGGTTCTTAAGTTTATATCGGCTGGTCAGAACTTTTTCTTAATGACTTTGTCCAAATTATCCAGCATAAGTCCCGTACCCTTCACGACGCAGTGCATCGGATCTTCAGCAACGAGAACAGGCACACGGAGTTCTTCAGCCAAAAGCTCGTCCAATCCGTTCAGCAGAGCGCCTCCGCCAGTCAGAATGACCCCGCGGTCGATAATGTCCGCTGACAATTCTGGCGGAGTGCGCTCCAGGACTGATTTTGCTGCTGCTACAATGGAAGATACAGGCTCCCATAAAGCTTCCTGTACTTCCGCAGAAGAAATTGTAATGGTAAGCGGAAGTCCCGATACCATATCTCTTCCCCGGATGTCGAGTTCAGCCTGACGGCCGCCGGGACGAACGGTTCCGATTCTGATCTTGATATCCTCGGCTGTACGCTCGCCAATTAACAGCTTGTACTTTGTTTTGATATAACGAATGATGGCGGAATCGAACTTGTCGCCTGCCATCTTGATGGAAGACGCGGTAACAATGTCTCCCATAGAGAGTACGGCTACGTCTGTCGTGCCGCCTCCAATATCCACAACCATATTTCCGCTCGGTTCATATATATCCATTCCTGCTCCAATAGCAGCTGCCTTCGGTTCTTCTTCCAAGTAGACTTCCTTGGCCCCGCTGCGCTCAGCGGCCTCACGAATCGCCTTCTGCTCAACGGAGGTAATGTTCGTTGGGGCACAGATGAGAATTCGGGGGTGACTATACCAGCTCTTGCCGCCAACACGGTTAATGAAATACTTCAGCATCGTCTCCGTAATTTCGAAATCCGCAATGACTCCATCCTTAAGCGGACGGATTGCCACAATATTCCCTGGTGTTCTGCCGACCATCCGCCTAGCATCCTCGCCGACAGCAAGCACACGCTTGGTATCGCTCTCAATGGTAACTACCGAAGGCTCGTCGAGCACTACACCTTTCCCTTTTACATGGATAAGCACATTCGCCGTGCCCAAGTCAATTCCGATATCCTTACTCATCATTACAAAGCTCCCCCAAAGCGTATTTTAAATGGTAAAAGAAATTCTCATCTATGGTAACCCGTAGTCGACAGAAAATCCGTTAGTTTTACATAGAAAGACCTGAAAAACACATCTTAAGTCCGTTCTGTAAACCTAAATTCCGGGATGAATGGATAAATTACCCGCATTCTCATACCATATTTAAAAATATCATACTTTGGGGGACGTATTCAATCACAATACTGTCTTTTTTAGCAGGATCACAGCCTTGATCTTGTCGATTCCATGACATCCATGACTGCTGCAATCTGAGACATTTGGCATACAAAATTAGGCTTAATTGACTGCCGAGATCACCTCACGTTTGGAGGGTGTTGTTTTTTTATATTTAATTTTGGTCGCCTCTCCTCCGCGCAGATGCCGAATAGACTTGTGGTACTCCAAAATATGCTTCACCTGGTCAGCCAGATCCGGGTTGATCTCCGGAAGCCGTTCGGTCAGGTCCTTATGCACCGTGCTCTTGGACACGCCAAATTCCTTGGCGATAGTTCTCACTGTATGCCTCGTCTCCACGATGCAGCGGCCTATCTTAATGGTACGTTCCTTGATGTAATCATGCACGCTCCCGCCTCCCAACTCGAGATAGTTTGGTACAGTATATGAGGGGCGTGCCTATATATTCTTTGTTTCCAAGCGTGACAAGCCTTACTAAGACCTATTTTTTGAATGGGGACAGGAAAAAGACGAGGAATCTCACGATTCCCCGCCCGGGTACAGCCATTATTTTTGCGGAAGAAGGGTTGCCGGGTTCACCGGTGCGCCGTCCTCATATACAGCAAAGTGAACATGATTGCCAAGATCCTTCTCCAGCTCGCTGCTTCCAGCGCTAGCCAGCGTGTCGCCTTGCTTCACTTCGGCATCCTTCTTCACTTTCACATCCGTCAAGCTTTCGTACACCGTCTTGAGATTGTTGGCATTCGTGATCTCCACCACATACCCCGTAAGCGGAGTCTGCTCCACTCGGGTAACTTTACCACTCAAGGCAGCCTTGACTTCAAAAGTCTTGTTATCCCCGCGCGCCAGGTCAATACCTGTGTTCGGGAAGAACGTATCGTTGTACTTCACCATTGCGGCAACATGATCCTCGGCTGTGCCATCCTTGTCATAGAACGGCTTAACGACAGTAACCTCGGCGGCGTTAGCCACCGGCCATACGAAATCTTCCGGCGTAGCAGCAGTAGAGACGGACGCACCTTCTTCGGTCTTGCTGGAATCCACCAGCGGAGTATTGTCCACCGTTGTGGTCATTCCCGCTGTTTCTTTGACCTGCGGCTTAGGACGGCTGGCATCCTGGTAGACCCACACTAAGGTTAGTATGATTGCCGCGGTGGCCATGTATGCTGCCGGGTATACCCACTTTCTTGACAACAGCCTTTTCCATGAGGATGCCTGGACTACCGGCTCTCCCAATCCAATTTTAGGAGATTCCTCATTCTTTTGATTCTTCTGATTTTGATCATTCATAGTTTATCACCTCAGTAACCAGTGTTACCGGGGACAACTCTTTTATACTTCGGCAATCCTATTTATTTGTAAAATAACCCAGCCACCCATTTCACGCTCTTTCCTAATGGTAAATCATATTGTGAACCTTTATACCACCATCACGATTGTAAAGCCCGCCTTAACTCTTGGACAGCAGCCTGGAGGCTTGTTCCAAAGAGATTCCCGTGTAATAGTGCTTCAGGATCTCAGTCACCGTGCGGCCTTCCCGGGCCATTCCGTTAGCTCCCCATTGACTCATTCCTACGCCGTGGCCATATCCGTAGGTTGTAATCCTGACCTCATCTCCTTCTATATCAAAACGGAACTGGCTAGACCGCAGGCCCAGCTTCTCCCGAATCTCTCTCCCGCTGAACTTGCTCCCGCCTATCTCTGCTTCCTTGACTCTATGTCCTGTGGTGCTTGATAGGATCTTGAAAAGACTTCCCGCATTGCCCTTCTGCGCACTGGCAGGCACGCTTGCCTGGTCAAGCCCGAGCTTGTGCAATACACGGCTCAGCTTCAAGGTAACCGTCTCCTTATAGGCCGGATTCAGCTTCGCATCCCAGGGGCTGGCCACACTGCGGAGATAGGGAATCTTCTGACTCCAGTACTCTTCCGAATTCTCGGTATACCCGCTGCTCGCCGAGAAAAAGGAGGCCGTGATCGGCTTGCCTTGATAGGTCATAATCGTACCGGTTGTCTCTTGTACGGCCTTCTTGATCTTGGCCAGCTTGTCGGCCTCGCCGTTCGTCTTCCACCGGGCAAGCTCAGCACGTGAGAGATAGGCCTGGTGAGTGACGGTATCTGTCACATTGGCCGACCCGCGCGGCACGCCGCTGACATGCCCATCCACCAGCCGGCGCACGATGAAGGTCCGGGCGGCGACAGCCTGGGCCTTCAGTGCCTCCAGCTCGAAGGTGGCCGGCATCTCTGCGGCTAGCACGCCAGCCACATACTCTTCGAGCGGGAGGGTCTCGGTGACGCCGGTCTTCGTGAGATAGACCCGGACCGGCGTCTTGACCGCCTGCGGCTGGGCGGCCAGCGCGGGCACCGGCGGCTTCGCCGGAACCTGCACCTGCGCGGGCTGCACCGCCGCGCCGGGCGCATGCTGCCCGCGATGGAGCGTAAGCAGCGCGGGCAGCACCAGGGCCGCCGCCGTCAGCACAGCCGCGGCGGCCAGGATCTGGCGGTCCTTTCTTCCGAATCTCCCCCGGAAGAAAGGACCGCGGCCCCCTCGCACGCGAATGCGGGTGCGGGGCGGCTCGCCCGCGCCGGGCGGCGGCGTATGCGCGCCCGGCGGCGGCAGCTGCTGCGGGCCCGCGCTTAGCGGGGCCCGCGAAGGGGCCGCAGCCGCCGCTGGATTGGTTTTTATATCATTTAAGCCAGGCTCCCCTAATCTTGATTGATAACCAGGCGTTAATGTTACTTTTATAGATGCTCTCTTCTCCCTCATGCTTCTTGCTACCTCCATCACCTACTAGTAATTTAGCTGACCTGGTCAAGATTGTCCGGTCAGTTCACTCTAGCTTTTACTCGTTATATCTTTTCGCCAATATACTTATAGATATGAGTTTTGGTCAGGAGGTAGAACCCGCACGCATAGCATTTAGCTCCACACTACGCTTATCCACACGACAAAAAAAGACCCCTGCCCTAAAGCAGAGGTCCTTCTAAATATTATGATATTTACGCCAAAGTAGGCTGGATCTTGAAAATACCCAGTTCTTCTTGAACCGCCGAAGCCTCGCTGCCGGATGCTTCCGTCTCTTCGTCCATGGATACACGCCAGATGTTAGCTCCAAGTCCTTGCAGCTTCTCAGCCAGGTTCACGTAACCCCGATCGATGTGGTGTGTTCCACTCACTTCGGTTGTGCCTTCAGCTACGAGTCCGGCAATGATAAGCGCCGCACCGGCCCGAAGATCTGTGGCGCAGACTTTCGCGCCCTTAAGGTTCGAACCGCCTGTAACAATTGCGCTGCGGCCTTCTACCTTGATCTCCGCATTCATCAAGCTGAACTGCTCTACATGCATAAAGCGATTCTCGAATACAGTCTCGGCCACCACACTGGTGCCTTCAGATTTAAGCAGCAGGGCCATCATCTGCGACTGCATATCAGTCGGGAATCCCGGATAAGGCAATGTCTTCACATCAACGGAGCGCAGCGGCTTGTTCGCTGTTACACGAATTCCGTTCTCCTGCACATCCACAGCAACGCCCATTTCTTCAAGCTTGGAGATTACAGGTCCGAGGTGATCCGCAATCGCACCCTCTACGAACACGTCTCCGCCCGTAATGGCTGCCGCGATCATATAAGTTCCTGCCTCAACACGGTCAGGGATAACAGTATGATCCACACCATGCAGCTTCTCAACGCCCTCAATGCGGATCACACCGGTTCCCGCACCGCGAATGATTGCCCCCATGCTGGTTAGATAATTCGCAAGATCGACAATTTCCGGCTCTTTCGCCGCATTTTCGATAACCGTGGTGCCTTCTGCAAGTGTAGCTGCCATCATAATGTTCTCGGTAGCTCCCACACTCGCCACGTCCAGGTAGATCTTCGCACCGCGGAGCCTGCCTTCGGACTTAGCTTCAATATAACCTTGACCAATGTTAATCTCAGCACCCATAGCCTCGAAGCCCTTAAGATGCTGATCGATCGGTCTGGTCCCTATAGCGCATCCGCCAGGGAGTGAAATTCTTGTATGTCCCATGCGTGTAAGCAGGGGTCCCATGACCAGGAAAGATGCCCGCATTTTGCGTACCCACTCATAGGGAGCTTCACAGGATACCAGTCTCTGCGCATCCACCGTGATCACTTCCTGCTCGTATGTAACAGCAGCTCCTAGATACTCCAATACCTTATTAATCGTCATCACATCATCAAGTGGTGGTGCATCTCTTATGATGCTGACCCCTTCTTCACCCAACAAAGAGGCTGCGATAATGGGCAGCACTGAGTTCTTAGCTCCGCTGACTTTGACGTTCCCGGTCAACACATTGCCACCGCGGACGATAAATTTGCTCATCTTGGTTCCCTCCGCGCGTTCATTTTCTCTTTTTAACTTTTGAAAAGAGTATCCCGCTAATTCACTAAGTTTCATAATACCATGGTTTATTTACATGACTCAAGAGTTTGTTAACATAAGAACATTGCCCAGCACGTTAAGCCGAGCCGACTTTAATCACAATGTTCTCTTACCATACTGGGGATAAAGTTGCGGGAGCATAAGATCCATATTCCCATTGTTAACACATTGTTTCGATGTTATTCGACATTTCATACTCGCTAAATAATTCCTATGAGAGATATAACCAAACGTCTGAATATTAAAACATGTATCGAAGCATTCGCGTATAACCCCAGTAATCCAGCACAAAAGAAGCAACAAAATGTCCCAAAACAACGGCTAGCAGAAGATGCAGCAGCTTGCCCTGTGGTCCTTTTGGGTTGCGTACAACCAAATCCAGCTTCAAATTCTGCAGCGCCCAGAAGGCGGCCGCAATGCTAACCAGCGATACGATGATAGCTGTCAGACCACCCACAGCTATACTTGACGGCAATTGGCTCACCGTGTTTGAATCCACTTGGATTCCTCCTCGGGCACGCTTATAATCTATGCGGGCAACCTAAAATCGGTTAATCACACACACCATAGATTATATCGGTTATTTATGAAAGAAACTGAAGGATGTATTTCCTCCACCTTATTCACGGGATTGGCGCAATTTTTTAATTTGTATTTTACAAAACAAAGACCTTCTATATCATACTTGCCAAGCTTGTAATAATCCAGCTTTTTTCATGCTTTTTCAAATTTTGTCACATGAAAGCGGTTAATTGTACAAAGTATAACTTCGCCTGCTTTTTTAATATAATTAAGAGTGGAGATAATCTGGATATGTACACTCTTACACAGTAATTTACGGGGGAAATTCTATGATACTTGAAGTCATTGCCTACACCCTCGGCGATGCAAAAGTTGCTCATGCAGCCGGAGCCGACAGGATTGAGATCATTACCGCACCCGCAGAAGGCGGGTTAACACCGAGCCGCGGTCTTGTTGAAGAGATCCGGGAACACAGCAGTATTGATATGCGTATTATGGTGCGGCCGCACAGCCGCCATTTCTGCTATGACGCAGATGACGTTCAGACTATAGTCAGAGATGCCAAATTGTTCAATGGTCTAGGTATTGACGGATTTGTATTTGGCGCGCTTACTCCTGAACGGAGGGTCGATGAAGAGCTTCTGAACAGATTCATTGAGGCGGCTGGCGGGCTTCCGATCACCTTCCACCGGGCATTTGACGAAGTTCTTGACCAGGAAGAGGCACTCATGACTTTAAGCCGTTTCCCACAGGTTACCCATGTTCTAACCTCAGGGGCTAAACCTTCTGCTGCTGAAGCTGTAGATACGCTGCGTCAGCTTCAGCATCTGGCGACTCATGCGGGTCACCTTCGGATCATTGCTGGTGCAGGCTTAACTGTAGATATACTTGCTGACTTTATTCAGAGATCTGGTGTATCTGAAGTCCATATGGGTTCCGGCGTCCGGGTGAACAATCATATCCTTCAGCCGCTGGATGCCAGTTCAATCTCGGAAGCGAGAGGTTGGGTACATCGATCCCGCTGACTTCCTCCCTGCAATCATGTTCCAAATTTGGTTCTATTATATGTAGGATTGAGGGGAATAACCTGTATATGCTGCATAAGTAAAAGAGGCATTTCCTCTGGTCACCCGGACCACGGAAATGCCTCTTCTTCTTATCTATTCCTTGCTTCGGGTAGAGACGTTGATACGGGTAATCGCTCTTTGTAATGCCAGCTCCGCACGACGGTGATCGATTAGATCCTGCTTACCACTCGAGCTTAGACGCCGTTCAGCGCGTTCTCTCGCCGCTATGGCACGTTCTACATCAATGTCCGTAGACTTCTCTGCGCTTTCGGCCAATAGAATCACTTTATCCTTCTGAACTTCAACAAAACCGCCGTGTACGGCAAGCGTTGTTGATTGCTTCGCGGACTTAATGGTGATCGGAGCTACTTTCAGTGGTGTGACAAAAGGAATGTGTCCGGGGAGAATCCCCAGTTCCCCTTCTTCCCCACGTACTGACAGGCTCTCAACCTGTTCCGAGAATACAATGCGCTCAGGAGTAACAATTTCTAATAAAAAGGTGCTCACTTGCAACCCTCCTCAAAGTTTTCCTCGAGAGGAAAACTCACTTCGTAAGCATAAGCCAAGCTATCCAAAGGATAGCTATCTTCGTAAGCACTACTAAGTTTTCCTCGAGAGGAAAACTCACTTCGTAAGCATTAAGCCAAGCTATCCAAAGGATAGCTATCTTCGTAGCATTGCTAAGTTCTCCGGTGAATTACAGAGACTTCGCTTTCTCAACAGCTTCTTCGATAGTTCCTACGTACAAGAAGGCTGCTTCCGGAAGATCATCATGCTTACCATCCAGAATTTCTCTGAAGCTGCGTACAGTCTCAGCAATTGGAACGTATTTACCTGGGAATCCGTTAAATGCCTCAGCTACGTGGAACGGCTGGGACAAGAAGCGTTGAATTCTGCGGGCACGTCCAACGATCAGCTTATCTTCTTCACTAAGCTCATCCATACCGAGGATCGCGATGATATCTTGAAGCTCTTTGTAACGGGCCAAGATTTGCTTGACACCTTGAGCTACGTTATAATGCTCTTCACCAACGACTTCCGGAGTCAGAATCCGGGAGCTGGATGCGAGTGGATCTACCGCTGGGTAGATACCCATTTCAGAGATTTTACGCTCCAGGTTCGTCGTTGCATCCAAGTGGGCAAATGTAGTTGCCGGAGCCGGGTCAGTATAGTCATCCGCTGGAACGTAGATGGCCTGAATGGAAGTAACGGAACCCTTCTTGGTTGAAGTAATCCGCTCTTGCAATTGACCCATCTCCGTAGCAAGTGTCGGCTGATAACCAACCGCTGAAGGCATACGTCCAAGAAGGGCGGATACTTCAGAACCTGCTTGTGTGAAGCGGAAGATGTTATCGATGAACAGAAGCACGTCACGGCCTTCTTGATCACGGAAGTACTCGGCCATTGTAAGACCTGTCAGAGCAACACGAAGACGCGCACCTGGTGGTTCATTCATTTGTCCGAATACCATGGCCGTCTTGCCGATAACGCCGGAATCGGTCATCTCATGGTACAAGTCATTACCTTCACGTGTACGTTCGCCTACGCCGGCGAATACGGAGATACCGCCATGCTCTTGAGCGATGTTGTTGATAAGCTCCTGGATGGTTACCGTCTTACCTACACCGGCACCACCGAACAGACCGATCTTACCACCTTTGGCATAAGGGGCAAGCAAGTCGATAACTTTGATTCCTGTTTCGAGAATCTCAGCTTGTGTGGACAGCTCTTCAAATGAAGGAGGCTGACGGTGAATCGGATTCTTTACAGTAGCCGCAGTTTCGCCTCTGTTGTCGATAGTCTCACCCAGCACGTTGAATACACGGCCCAGAGTAGCTTCACCAACAGGTACAGAGATAGGCGCGCCTGAATCTACAACTTCTGTACCGCGAACAAGACCGTCCGTAGAGGACATCGCGATACAACGAACCAGATTGTCACCCAAGTGATTGGAAACTTCAAGGATCAGGTTACTTACGTTCCCTTGTTGATCCTTCTTCTCAATTCTAATAGCATTGAAAATCTCGGGAAGTTGACCACGTTCAAATTCAACGTCGACAACCGGACCCATAATGCTGACAACGCGTCCTTTACTCATCTTTCTCGTTTCCCTCCTAGGTGTTTGCGGTGATGGCTCCAAATACTTATAGCTGCAAATCTAACCGCAAACTGTCATTGTAACCTTGATAATTAGGATTGAGCATTCGCTCCGGCCACAATCTCCGTAATTTCTTGAGTGATTGCCGCTTGGCGAGCACGGTTATAAGTCAGTGTCAATTCACCGATCATCTTGCTGGCATTCTTCGTTGCATTGCCCATCGCCGTCATCTTGGCACCAAGTTCACTTGCTTTACCCTCGAGCAAAGCACCATAAATGATGGTCTCCGCATACTTAGGTAGAAGCACTTTAAGAACGTCCTCAGGTGAAGGCTCATACTCATAGCTTGCCTTCACTTCAGTGGATGCCGCGGCCTCCGGTCCAGCAAATGGAAGAAGGAGGTTAATGGTTGGCACTTGGGTAAGTGCGTTAATGAATTTGTTGTAGCAGATGTAGACCTCGTCATACTGCTCATTCTCAAAGCTGCTAACCGCCGAGTAAGCCAAGGACTTGATATCGGCGAACGAAGGAGAGTCTGAGAGCTCAGTCACCTCGCCCACAACAGGAAGCTCACGCCGTCTGAAATAGTCGCGGCCTTTGCGTCCGACTACGAATATACCGTACTCCTCTTTGGAGGAGTGACTAGCCTTGATCTTATCCATAACAGCACGAAGCATGTTGGCATTGTAACCGCCCGCAAGTCCGGCATCGGAAGTGATGACGATGTACGCCGTTTTCTTGACTGGACGGGTAACCAGCATCGGATGAGATATTCCTTTGGTAGCCGCAGCGATCCCGTTCACTACTTCCTTCAGCTTTTCCGCGTAAGGACGTGAAGCCTGGGCTTTCTCCTGTGCTTTACGAAGCTTAGAAGCAGCTACCATCTCCATCGCTTTCGTGATCTGACGAGTACTTTGAATACTCTTGATCTGACGTTTTATTTCGCGAATCCCTTTTGCCATGATTTCACCACCTTAAAGTTTCGGACAAGCCAAAACTGACATCAGAAGCATATGTTTATGCCATACCTATATGGGAGCCTAAGCCTTGACACGTAGGTTCAAAGCTTAGGCTGACTGTGTTGTTTAAGCAGATACTGCAAAGCTCTTCTTGAACTTCTCGATAGCATCCTTCAAAGCGGACTCGTTATCTGCAGTCAGATCCTTGGTATCACGGATTGATTGCAGAATCTCCGGATGATGGCTGTCCACGAAGTTGTGGAATTCACCTTCAAAGCGGCGAACGTCAAGAACAGGGATTTCATCCAGGTACCCGCGAACTGCCGTGTACAAGCTGATTACCTGCTTCTCAACCGGAAGCGGCTGGTTAACACCCTGCTTGAGGATTTCCATCAGACGCGCACCACGGTTCAGACGAGCTTGCGTGGATTTGTCGAGGTCAGATCCGAACTGGGAGAACGCCTGAAGCTCACGATATTGAGCCAGGTCCAGACGGAGTGATCCTGCAACCTTCTTCATCGCTTTGATCTGTGCGGAACCACCGACACGGGATACAGAGATACCTACGTTGATCGCCGGACGTTGACCTGCATAGAACAAGTCAGACTCCAGGAAGATCTGTCCATCCGTGATGGAGATTACGTTGGTAGGAATGTAGGCGGATACGTCAGAAGCCTGAGTCTCGATGAAAGGCAGCGCCGTAATTGAACCGCCGCCAAGCTCATCGCTAAGCTTCGCCGCACGCTCCAGAAGACGGGAGTGCAGGTAGAAGACGTCACCAGGGAAGGCTTCCCGGCCCGGTGGACGACGGAGCAGCAAGGACAATTCGCGGTATGCCGCAGCTTGCTTGGACAAGTCATCATAGATGATGAGGACATGCTCGCCTTTGTACATGAAGTACTCGGCCATAGCTACACCGGCATAAGGTGCAATATACAGAAGCGGTGACGGATCCGAAGCAGCAGCAGTCACAACGATTGTATAATCAAGGGCACCATGCTTACGGAGAGTCTCAACCACGTTAACTACAGTGGATTGCTTTTGTCCAATAGCGACGTAGATACATTTCACGCCGTTACCCTTTTGGTTGATGATGGTATCAATCGCGATTGCGGTTTTACCAGTTTGACGGTCACCAATGATCAATTCCCGTTGGCCGCGGCCAATTGGAACCATCGCGTCAATCGCTTTAATTCCTGTTTGCATTGGTTCATGTACCGATTTACGGTCGATAACGCCTGGAGCGTTGTTCTCAACCGGACGGAATTCAGTAGTCGCAATAGGACCTCTGCCGTCAACCGGTTGTCCAAGCGGATTCACTACACGGCCAAGCAAAGCTTCGCCTGCAGGAACCTGCATGATTTGTCCAGTACGTTTCACTTGGTTACCTTCGCGAATCTCGCTGTATGGTCCCAAAATAACGACACCCACATTGCTCTCCTCAAGGTTCAGGGCAAGGCCGAAGATGCCGTTCTCAAATTCGAGCAGCTCGTTAGCCATCGCATTCTCGAGTCCGTGAACACGGGCGATCCCGTCACCAACTTGAATAACGGTTCCGACTTCAGCTACTTCGATTTCCGTTTTATATTGTTCGATTTGACTTTTGATCAGTGTACTGATCTCTTCAGGTCTGATACTCAAGAATTTCACCCCTATCTTCAGTGCTTATCTTCGAAAAGACTTTTCAAGGCGTTCCAATTTGCCGGCAAGGCTTCCGTCATACAGCTTGTCGCCGATGACTACCTTCATACCGCCGAGCAAATCTTTATCGACTACGTTATTAACACGGATTTTCTTATGAATCAACTCACCAAATTCCGCGGCAACCTTCTGTTGCTCCTGGTCATTTAACGGGTAAGTTGTGTATACCACGGCGTTAGCAACGCCTAGAGCTTCACTCGCGATTTTGACATAACTGTCAAGCAAGTCGGACAATACGTCCGATCTTCCACGCTCGATGAGCAGCTTGATTACAGCGATTACCGGTTGGGACAGCTTGCCTTCAAGGCTGCTGTTGATGATGCTCCATTTGGCTTCTTCAGAAATATTAGGCGAGGTAATAAAATTCACGATATCCTTGTCGGAAGTAAGTGCCTTTACCGCTGCTGTCAATTCCTGTTCAACTTCAAGCGTGCGGCCATCCTGCGCCGCGGCCTCATAAAGCGCTTTGGCATAGCGTTTGGCTACAACTGTCTCGCGGCTCATGATCGGCCACCGACTTCTTTGAGGTACTGATCAACCAGTTCTCCCTGCACGCTGTCTTCTTTCACTTCTTTGCCGATCAGCTTGGAAGCAATCTTGACGGATGCAACTCCAACTTCGCTGCGAAGCTGCTGCACCGCATTTTCCTTCTCGTTCTGAATCTCACGAACAGCATCATCCTTCAGACGGACAGCTTCGTTCTTGGCAAGCTCTACGATTTGAGCTGCTTGCTTGCTGCTGGTTTGTTTGGATTGTTCGATAATATCATAAGCATCCTGACGCGCCTGTTGCAGAGCTTGCTTCTGCTCCTCTACATATGCAGTTGCCTGTTCGCGCGTAGCTTTGGCTTCATCAAGCTGCTGACGAACCAGCTCACGGCGCTGCTCCATAATGGAGAACAAGGGACCAAATGCATATTTCTTAAGCAGCAAGTACAGGATTAGAAAAGCGATAAGCGTAATTGCTGTATTTTCCCATACGTAATTCAACCTCGTCACTCCTTTCCAAAAGCATCATTCATCTCAGATCGCCCGGTTAAGGGACTATTTAAGAATAAAGAAGGCGGCAGATGGACTTCGCCTTCCCCGCCAAGCTTTGGGTCGTACAATAATTATTAGGCTTTACCGTAGAACATGAACGCGAGTACCACGCCGATGATAGGCATAACCTCGATCAGACCTACTCCAAGGAACATCAAAGTTTGTAGAGTTGACTTAGCTTCTGGCTGACGAGCAACACCTTCAACTGTTTTACTGATCAAAAGACCGTTACCAATACCTGCGCCAAGTGCGCCCAGACCTGCTACAATACCTGCTGCTAACAATGCGTATCCTTCTACCATTTGTAAATCCTCCTCAAATTTGTGATTAATTTTTGTAATATCGATCAAGCTGAAATGAAAATTCAACTTGTGTGTTAATGATCTTCATGCATATCTACGGTTTGGGAGATGTACACCATCATCAGTACAACGAAGATGAAGGCTTGAATCGCGCCGATAAATATACTGAAACCCTGCCAAGCCATCAAGAGCGGTACAGATAGCACTGCGCCGATTACGTTGGATGTAGCTAGACCCATGATAACTCCGATCAGCACCTCTCCGGCAAAAATGTTCGCGTACAAACGAATACCGTGTGTAAGCAGCTTGGAGAATTGCTCAATCAAGTTAATTGGGAAGAAGATTGGATATGGCTGGAAGTAGTGTTTGAAGTAAGGCTTTGTATTCTTCACAGCTCCCAAATAGTGAACGATTACAAATACTAGAAGAGCAAGACCCATGGTTACGCCAATGTCAGCTGTTGGAGATTTCCACCAGGCAACCTCGGCATGGGGATGTTCTTCACCCTTCGCGTGCTGTTCGTCCAGCGTATGAGTGACTTGAACGAGCTCCTGACCAAAGACATGAGCTGCATCCTTATTGTCGTACTCTGTCACCACCCCAAAGATCAAACCCAGCATATTCCCTACAAAAATGAACATAATCATAGTTACGCCAAGTGCAAGGAAGGGCTTGCCTTTCTTGAAATCCATGGCGCTGGAGATCTGGGCTTGTACAAACTCGATCGCCCACTCCATGAAGTTCTGCATCTTGCTGGGGTTCTCAACAGATAAATTCCTTGTGGCAAGCTTGGCAATGATAAATACAATCACGCTGGTAACAATTAGCATTAGCACGACAGAAAGGTCAATGCGCAGTCCGCCCAACTCAATAATTGGTGATTCATGCATGTTTTTTCACCCCTTTCTCAGACGCGTCATCTTCTTCCTTTCTAGACTGGATAATACCTGCGAATAGTAGAAGGAACTGGGAGAAGACCAATCCGCCGACAACCGCGTAGATGTTGAACATCTCGGGCTTCTTAATGGCTATCATGGCAGCTGCCAAAGCAAAGGCGGCACGGGTGAAGAATCCTAGACCCCGTCGTCGTTGATCCTGGCTTGTAATTCCATCCATAAAACGTCTGACTTTAAGTGCCAAGTAATTGGCGTTCACATAACTGACGACAATGCCGAGAGCTATTCCAATCGGAATGGACTTATACTCCTGAAACAACGCTGCCGCAATGAAACATAGAGCAAGAGCGGAGTATGTCGCCACCTTCAGTACTCTACGGTATACCCGCAGTTCATCCATCGCTGTCCTCCATGACCTTCTTGATAAGATAAATGACACTAACCATGCCGATCACGACGCCGATAAGCACGCCAATTCCAGTGCGGATACCTGTCGAGGAACCGCTACCAAAACTATCCCACCAGCTGCCCAGATAATAGCCGGCAACTGTGCACACAGCAATGTCAATTCCAATCGCGGACACGAGACCTGCAGCTTTGAGGACGGTACCGGTATTAGCCGGTTTGTCAGAGTCTGAATCAGTTGATTTCTTTGGACTTTTTGAAGGTTGATCCATAGCATAACCCGCCTTATAATCCCAGTTTATTTTACTGAAATTAATGAACTTTTGTCAACGAAGAAATCTTTCACGCTTTAAAGCGAAAAGAGTACTAATTCCAGCCCTGACAACCCGCAAAGCGTACAGTATAACTGTATGCTGTCTATTTCTCGCTCATACTCCATCGGAAATCAATTTATGAACATTGTGTGAAAAGCGTCAGGACGCTCATCATTTAGCCCGAAATGGTGACAAATTGCCTTGACGATTCTCTCCGAAGCCTTACCGTCTCCATACGGGTTGGCAGCCCGGCTCATGGATTCATATAGAGCTTGATCAGACAACAGGACTCTTGTCCGCTCGTATACAGCCTCTTCATCTGTGCCTACCAGCTCCAGGGTTCCAGCTTCAATTCCTTCTGGGCGTTCGGTGGTATCCCGCAGAACCAGCACCGGAACACCAAAGGAAGGAGCTTCTTCCTGCATTCCGCCCGAGTCGGTCAGAATCAGATGCGTATGCGGATAGATGTTATGGAAATCAACCACATCCAGCGGGTCGATCAGCTTGATCCGGGGATGGCTGCCCAGGATTTCATAGGCTGGTTCCCGGACCGCCGGGCTTGGGTGGACCGGATAGACAATCGCGATATCCTCAAATTCATCGGCAATTCTCCGAACCGCTCTAAAGATATTACGGTGGGGCTCTCCTTGGGACTCCCTGCGGTGTGCCGTCATCAGAATCAATCTCTTACCCTCCGCAAAGTCCAGAACAGGGTGCTTGTAATCCGACTTCACAGTATATTGAAACACATCCGTAATCGTATTGCCTGTGACATAAATAGTTGAATCATTCTTGTTTTCTTTGCGCAGGTTGCCCGCAGACCAGTCCGTGGGTGCAAAGTGCATATCCGCAAGAACTCCGGTCAACTGACGGTTCATCTCCTCCGGGTAAGGGGAGAGCTTGTTCCACGTACGAAGGCCGGCTTCGACATGTCCAACCTGGATCTGCTGCAGGAAAGCGGCATAGCTGGCCAGGAAGGTCGTCAACGTGTCACCATGGACAAGCACAATATCCGGCTTCGCCTGGGCGAGCACTTCCTCCAGGCCTTGCAGTACCCGAATGGTAACCTCGTTCAGCGTCTGGCGTTCTTTCATCACATTCAGGTCATAGTCCGGATTGATCTGGAATACCTCAAGTACCTGATCCAGCATCTCACGGTGCTGCGCCGTCACACAGACCACAGATTCTATCTTGTCCGGATGCTTCTGAAGCTCCAGAATAAGCGGAGCCATCTTAATAGCCTCCGGTCTCACCCCAAAAATCGTCATCACTTTAATCTTGTTGTTCAAAACTGTAACCCCTTTCTATTTGCCTGAGACCGCGCCGGACTTCAGCCAGCGCCGCTCTTCCTGAAGATAATCGCAAGTAGACTTCCATGTCCTGCGATCATCTCTCGATCATCGTCCTTGAGCAGGCCTGCAGCTGAGAGCTGCAGGACCACGGCTACTTGGTTCCGTACAAGCGGTCTCCGGCATCTCCCAGACCTGGAATGATGTATCCATGATCGTCGAGGCGTTCATCCATTGCGGCTACATAAATATCCACATCCGGGTGAGCATCCTGAACCGCCTTAACCCCCTCTGGAGCCGCGATCAGGTTCATCATCTTGATCTGGGTGCAGCCCCGCTTCTTAAGGGATTCTATAGCAGCAATTGCTGAACCTCCGGTTGCCAGCATAGGATCAATAACGATCAGTTCGCGTTCTTGAACATCTGTGGGAAGCTTCACGTAGTACTCAACCGGCTGCAAAGTCTCAGGGTCACGGAACAAGCCCACATGTCCTACCTTGGCGGCAGGAAGCAGCTTGAGAACGCCATCCAGCATCCCCAGGCCAGCGCGCAGAATCGGAATAAGGCCCAGCATACGGCCGGAGATCACCTTCGATTCGGTCTCTGCAACAGGAGTCTGTACAATTATAGATTCGAGCGGCACATCTCTTGTAATCTCATAAGCCATCAAAGTGGCGACTTCATCCACCAATTCACGAAAATCCTTCGTGTTCGTACGCATATCGCGGATAAAAGTAAGTTTGTGTTGAATTAACGGGTGATCACATATCACTAATTTTCCCATGGCTAGTCCCTCCGGTTATGTTGCTGCTGTGTTCTCCTTAAGAGGCCTGGCCCTGTATACATAAGCTTCTATACACTCCAGCTTGTATTATAGCGGCCAAATCCTGTTTATTATATCACTCCCCTGGGGCATTTTCACCTTCAAATGCACCCTTATCAGCCACAAATACCAGCTTGGACAAAATCATCTGAATTATTACCGGGCTGCCCTCTCCAATAATCCCGCTATCTTAACTTATGCACCTCTATATACAGGAAGTGGCCCCTGCACTATTGAAGCACAGGAGCCACCAGAGAATTATAAGGGAGAATTAATACTTCATTTCAGGATAGAGCGGGAAGCGGTCAGTCAAGGCCACAACGCGTGCACGGGCTTGTTCAAGCACGGCTGAATCCTCAGGGGATTTCAAGGTCAAGGCAATAATCCGTCCGATTTCGACCATAGCTTCTTCATCCATTCCGCGTGAAGTCGCAGCTGGCGTACCCACACGAATACCGCTCGTTACGAATGGACTTGTAGGATCGAAAGGAATCGCGTTCTTGTTCACGGTAATTCCGATGGAGTCAAGAACATGCTCTGCATCCCGTCCGGTAATGTTCAAGCCGCGTGTATCGATCAGCATCAAGTGATTATCCGTTCCGCCAGATACCAGGTTGAGACCTTCCTCAACCAAAGTCTCAGCAAGACGCTTCGCATTCTTCACAACGTTCTCAGCATATGTCTTGAATGAAGGCTGCAGCGCTTCGCCCAAAGCGACAGCTTTGGAAGCAATAACGTGCATCAAAGGTCCACCTTGAATACCTGGGAACACAGCCTTGTCGATGGCCTGAGCCCAAGCTTTTTTACACAGGATCATGCCGCCGCGTGGACCGCGAAGCGTCTTGTGCGTTGTAGTTGTTACGAAATGAGCGTGTGGTACCGGGCTCGGATGAAGACCCGCAGCAACCAGACCCGCGATGTGCGCCATGTCCACGAAGAACAGCGCGCCTACGTCATTGGCGATCGAAGCGATAGCTTCAAAATCAATAATCCGCGGATACGCGCTCGCACCAGCCACGATCATACGAGGACGGTGTTTGAATGCAGCTTTGCGCAGATCGTTATAGTCAATTGTGAAGGAATCTTCCTGAACACCATAAGCTACGAAATTGTACAGCAGTCCCGATGCGTTAACCGGACTACCGTGAGTCAGGTGACCCCCGTGGGCAAGATTCATACCCAGCACGGTATCTCCAGGCTTAAGCGCAGCCAGATAGACGGCCATGTTGGCTTGAGCTCCCGAGTGAGGTTGAACATTCGCATGCTCCGCGCCGAACAATTCTTTCGCACGGTCACGAGCGATGTCTTCTACAATGTCAACATGCTCACAGCCGCCATAGAAGCGTTTGCCAGGGTAACCTTCAGCGTATTTGTTCGTCAGTACGGAGCCAAGGGCCTCCATAACTGCTTCACTTACAATGTTCTCGGAGGCAATCAGCTCAATGTTGTTGCGCTGACGCTTAAGCTCCAGATTCATCGCCTCAAGTACTGCCGGATCTTGCTTTCTCAAATTTTCCATGTTCGTCATCCTCTCATACTTAATAATAAATAAGTTGAATTACCAGCTTAAGCTCAACTTATACAGTTGATTAATCACACAGATTGGAGTCCTGCACGTGCGGCAGAACGTAGACGGCTCTCTCGCCGCCAATCAGCTTCGGACGGCTCCAGGCCGCATTCACCCGCGCTTCCCCTACATACCGGATGGAAGGGCGGAAAGGTACAGCAACCCGGCGCAGATGCATACCGATCATCGTCTCGCCGATATCAATCCCGGCATGAGCCTCGATGGTCTCGGCAAGGCAGGGATCCTTCAGCCGGCTGTAAGCACCGGCCGCCATGGATCCGCCTGCTTTGGGTACCGGAACCGCACTGACTTCGGTCAGGTTCAGACGTTCGAGCAGATCGCGTTCAAGAACAAGCGCCCGGTTAAGATGCTCGCAGCACTGAAACACAAGCTCGAAGCCATACCTTGCCCTTACCTGCTCCAGCCCCTCATACAGCTCTGCTGCGATATGCTCGGCCCCATGGGTGCCGATCCGCTTGCCCGCTACCTCGCTGGTGCTAACTCCGGCTACTACGATCTTGCCAGGTCCAAGCCCCGCCGCTTCCGCGAGATCAGACAATACGATTGCCGCTTGTTCCCGGATGGACAGCGCTTCATTGCCTTCATTCATTCACACATTCCTCCCATTCCAATCACAGGTACAAAGAGTACGATCCAGGCGGTACAAATCGTGAACCGAATCCGCAGGAATCAACATCCTTCCCGCTCACAACGCCCTTATTATACCTAAAAACCGACAAGAAATCGAAAGAAGGAATGAAAAAAAGAGCAGTACGCATCAAAAAAACGCGTGTGCTCTTTGCCCAGGCGACCGGCCGTATACTCCGATGCTCCATCGTGGTTAGCCCACTCTCGTCGCCAGTCACATCGGATCTGCAATTTTCAACTTCATCATATAGCAATCACAATTGCTTTGCAAGCCAAATTAATGAGACTTCCGCTGCTTCAGTATATCGATCAGCTTGTCCAGTGCAGTCCGAATCTCAGCTGCTGTGCGGTCATAGTCCTCTCTCGTACCGCCAAAGGGATCTGATATATCATATACCGGTATTCTCTGCCGGAGTTCAATCATCCGCTGGCTATCCGCCGCGCTCATCTGCTGTCCCAAAGACATCTGCAGTTCTCTTGCTGCGAGATGACCATCCAGTTCCCGGATATCCGCCAGTACCTGTTCGTCATCCTCCACATACTCCTTAAGAGTGAAGGTCTTCCCCGCTGTTCCCGGAAAATACTGAATAACCTGTCTCTTATGTCCCTGAGTTAGGGTCAGAATCAGATCTGCCCATTCCGTCAGCTCCGCCCGCAGGGCCGTGGAGGTCATAAGATCTTCAATCTGGTTCTCTCTCAGCACAGCCTCCGCATGATAGGAGATCTGTACTCCGTCCGCCGCTGACACCCCGGCGGAACGGACCTCAACATCTACGCCGTGTTCCTTGGCAAGCTTGCGCAGCATGCCCTCAGCCATCGGGCTGCGGCACGTATTTCCTGTACATACAAACAAAATCCGCATACCTGTGTCTTCACCTCCGGTAACTCTCTAGCTCCAAGCCTCTATTGTCTACTATTGTATCAAAAGATAAACATCAGTCCAAATGCAAGAAGCACAGCGCCGCCCGCCGCTTCCCCGTAATCGCCAAGACTATGGCTTACCTTGCGCCCCAGCATAAGACCCAGTACAGACATCAAGCCGCCAAAGAAGCCAAAAGCCAGCACAGTAAGCGCCAGATTGCTATGGAACATTCCCAGCGAGACACCGACCGAGAAGGAGTCAACACTCACACTCATAGCGAAGAGCAGCACCCCAACAAGCGTCCGGGGATTCACAGTCTGCATCCCGCCTCCCCGCCAGGAGCTTATGATCATATGCCCTCCAAGCAGCACGAGCAGTCCTCCAGAGACATACCCGGCTACCTGACCCAGCAGCATCCCCAGGTATTCCCCGGTAAAAATACCCAGCAGCGGCATAAGAATATGAAACAGCGCGATGACCGCGCTGATCCGCAGGACCTCGCGCAGGCGCACCCCCTTCATGCCGATGCCTATTCCCAATGAAAAAGCGTCCATTCCCAAGGCCGCTGCCATCATTACGATTGTCGCCAGCTCACCAAGCTGTTCGCCTGCTTCCAACATTCATTATTCCCCCATGTCCGCGACTCCGTTTGGTCGGAATTTGCGAGCTAGATTACGGTGTGCATTTCCGTCTTGACGGAAATTGCACCTGGAACTCGTTGCACATTTCCGTCTTGACGGAAATTGCGAACTTCACTTCGTCGCATATTTCCGTCTTGACGGAAAATGCGAACTCACTTCGTCGCATATTTCCGTCTCTAGAATCAAATTATGCGGACAAGGCAGGGTTCATGACAGCTTATCCTTTTACGGGGGCAGGCATGAATCTCGTGTATGGACAGTAAGTATGGAGTACAGGCATAGCATAGATTTTTAGAGGGGAGAGAGCAAAATGGAGGCAATGGAAACCACTCTCGTGCTTATCCATGTTCTGGCGGCAATCATCGGCATCGGGCCAGCCTTTGTACTGCCAGTTATCACACAATCCGCCAAGACAAGCAGTCAGCTGAAGTTCGCCTATCAGCTGAACGACAAGATCAACAAGTACCCGAAGGCCGCCGGAATCACCCTGCTGGTTACCGGCATTCTCCTTATGCTTCTTGATCACACGGGATTCACCAAAATGTGGCTCAATATCAGTCTCGTCCTATTTGTCCTTATCGAAATTCTGATTATCGGGTTCCTTGACCCCGCTATGAAGCGGGCCGCCCATTTAATCAGGCAGCACAAAGAGGAAGGTATCCCTGAAGACTACCTCCCCTTGGCCAGCAAAATTAACGCTCTGAACCGGATTGTCCAGGTCCTTACCGTGCTGGTCATCATGCTAATGGTGATCCGCCCTTAAGCACGAACACGGGCCCGGCATTCCTGCTGAACCCGCACTCTCCTAGGACTCTCCGAACAGATCCATCTGACGCGGAGCGTTACCGGCTGGCTCCATGCCGAGAAGGGCCATCATTTCCTTGGCATTGTCTGCCGCATCGCCGCCGGAGTTATTGTTGAAAATCATATAGATATCGCCCGCATCCTTCTTGCGCAGCTCGTCCAGGTGATCACGCCACTCAAGAAGCTCCTCCGTAGAGTAGCGGTACAGCGTCCGGATCTCCCGCCAGTTCGGAGCACTGCTCTTCTTCCATCCTTCCGCATTCCTGCCGTGCAGGCGAATGAAGGTACGGCCTGGCGCCCCGGGCTCAAGCACGGTTGGAACCGACCCATGCCCAATCTGCGGCTCGTCGCAGATCACATGGAACCACCCTTCCTCCCGCATGAACTGAATCGTCTTCTCCCGGGTATCCTCCTGGAACCAGCTCGGGTTCCGGAATTCTATGGCGAGCGGCAGGTCCCCCATCCATTTGCGGATGGCCCGCAGCCGGCGGATACTGTCCAGCGTACAGTCGAACCAGGGCGGGAACTGAAAGAGCACCGCATTCAGCTTGCCTGCCTCCACCACGGGGTCAATGGAACGAATAAAGGCTTCGAACATTTCTCCCGGGCCTGCGAACTTCTGGTTTTTCCCGCGCGAATGGCCCGTCATCCCCTGATAAGCTTTAACAAAAAAAGTAAAGTTCTCAGGGGTTATATCCACCCAGCGCTGAAAATTAGCCTGGGATTGTATAGCATAAAAGGAGCTGTCCACTTCGACCACAGGGAAGTGCTGCCCGTAGATCCGCAGCTTGTCCCGAGCAGGCGTGCGCGCTGGATATAGGTCATCATGATCTCCCCATCCGGTTACTCCTACCTGGATCATCGCTACCCCCGCCTCTCCTGACTAGTAATATCGCGAATTCTTTTCGATATGAAAAGGATTCCCTATACGTCTATTACCTCGTCCCCAGCGGCTTTAAGCAGACGATTCATCACGGCCAGGCCGACCCCTTCCTCGGGGCAGGCCTCGGCGACCATGAAGGTGGCGCCTTCTTCATCGAAGCGGCGCAGCCCCGCATAGAGTCGGTGCGCCGCGTTCTCCAGCGCACCGACCGGGCCGAGCGAGATCGCGATGCTCGCCCGGTAATGGTGCAGGTGCTCGTCATACGCGAGCACCCCCGTCACTTCGCCGCGCGCCTCCGCCGCGGCGAGCTCCGCCTGGACCCGGGCCACAACGGCCCCCGGGTCCTGCCCACGCACAATGCGCAGGCTGCCGCGCGGCGCATAGTGCGTGTACTTCATGCCCGGCGAGCGCGGCGCCGGGCTGCTCTCTCCCCGCCCGCTGTGCAGGGCGGGGTCGGTGTGCACGCTTGCCGCGACGCGGGCAAGCGCTGCGGCCGTGACCGAGCCGGGGCGCAGCACGGTCACGGTGCCGTCCGGGCCGGCCTCGGCCACGGTGGACTCGAGGCCCACGCCGGTGGGCCCGCCGTCCACGATGCCGCCGATCAGGCCGGCGAGGTCCTCGCCCACGTGGCTCGCGAGCGTGGGGCTCGGGCGCCCGGACCGGTTGGCGCTGGGCGCCGCCACCGGGCAGCCTGCGGCGGCGATGAGCCGCAGGGCGATATCATGGGCCGGCATACGCACGGCCACGGTGGACAGGCCCGCGGTCACGCGCGGGGAGACCGCGCCGGGACGGACCGGCAGCACCAGGGTGAGCGGCCCCGGCCAGTAAGCCTCCATAAGCCGCCGGGCCGTATCGTTCACGTCCAGGACAATCTCGTCCAGCTGGGACAGCTCCGCGATGTGGACAATGAGAGGATTGTCCGACGGCCGGCCCTTGGCGGCAAAAATCCGCTCCACAGCTTCATCGCTCCGCGCATCAGCTCCGAGGCCGTATACCGTCTCCGTCGGGAAGGCCACCGTCTCTCCGGCACGCAGCAGAGCGGCCGCCTCCTGAATAGCCTCATTCAGGTCATGTTCCCGTGTGGGATGTCCAGAGGCTGCACCTTCCGCAGCCGACACATCCCAGTATTTCGTGGCCCGATCGCCCGCATGCTTATTTTCCATTAAGATCCCAAGCTTTCTATGTGAGATTTGAATATACACCGTTACATACCAAAAAGCGCCCCAATCTCCCAGTATAGTGCGGAATGCACCGGACTGCGGCAGAGTGAGAGCACTCTTAACAGCTGAATGAAGCTGATGGATGCCATCGGTTGTGCTTGCCGTTATATAAAATATAAGAATAAGTGCCACAATAACAACGAATATTTTACCATAATAACTGCTTGAAACAAACGACTATCCCCTGCAAAATTCCCCTTAAGAGAACAAGCTGCCTACCCAGCTGAACAAGCTGCTGAGCACATCCCACAGGAAGAAGCGAACCTCCGGGGCCTTGGCCTCCGCCTTAGAGTCAGCCTCTATGCCGCCCGCGGCGGACGTTGTCTTCACCGCATCTCCAGTCTTGGGGGCCGCGTCCCCGGTTCCGGCGTCAATGAAGCAGAGCGGCGGGAACAGCACACACCACCAGTTCTTGCCTTCCCCTGTCCCCAGGGTTACACGGACAGCCTCGTAATCCCCCGCCGGATATACTTCCCCGCCATACAGCTTGGTTGGAAAAGGAACGACCCCAAGCTCCACCTTATAGCTGTATGATTCCCCATTGGCCCGAAGCGTCCGGCCCACCTGATCCTCAATCTCGTGAAGCCGGGTGCGAACAACCTCCCTCGCCTCTTCAAGGCTCTGCGGGTGATCCAGCTTCTCGACCCACCCATTCATCTGCTCGACAACGGCATCCCTGACATTACGCTTCACAATCTGATCCTCGGGACGATCGGAGTTGGCAAGAATGCGAAGCCGGATCGAATCCTTGGGAATCTCCGTTCTCGCTATGGCCGCATCCGTCTTCTGGCCCTCCCAGGACATGAGCAGAACCGCCATACACAGCATGAGCAGCAATGCATTCCGCAGCAGGCTGGTTCCTCTCGTTCCTATCGCTCCCCTATTTCCTGTGATTTCCTTGTTCCCGCTATTCCGATTCTCGGTCATTCCGGCATCCCCCTTACCGTGATGTGCTGATGTCTATCAGTATGTCCGGTTAAGAGATTCATAAACCTATGAATCTAGCATTTACTAACTTTCCCGTATCCCAGGCATGTGCCTTTATCTGTTGTGCAGCAAATCCCTGGTCTCAGAATATGAAAACCGCCCTGCCAAACCTGCGAAATCAGCAGGGGAGCAAGACGGCTATTTGTGTACTGTTGTATTTGCGTGCTGTTGTATTCCTGTATTGTTCTATTCTGTATTATTCTATTCTGTACTGTACTATTTCCGTTATGTTCTCTTCCAGACGCCTGTCCAGAGGTTAACTGGTGCGGCTAAGAGCGGCTTTGCTCGTCCGCGGAATATCATCGTCTACTTCATGACCGTGAATACGCACACTCATGGCCAATCCCAGACTAGCCATATTGATCAAAAGTGAGGTTCCCCCATAGCTGATGAATGGCAGCGTAATCCCGGTCAGCGGCATCAGGCCCATGAACATGCCGATATTCTCAAATATCTGATAGAGCCACATGGCCACAATACCCACGATGAGCAGCGGCCCGCTTTTATCCTTGCATTCGAGAGAGATCAGAATGAGCCTGTGGATGAGTATGAAATAAAGCAGGAGCAATACCGAGCAGCCAAAGAAGCCAAATTCCTCGGCCACCACCACAAAGATGGAATCCGAATATGTGTAAGGTACCCTTCCAGACTGAACATACGCTCCCTGCATATATCCGCTGCCGAACATGCCTCCGGCGGCAATGGCTACAGTGGCATTCTTCGTATGATAAGACGCGTCCTTGTCCGCCTTCTCCGGCAGCAGCCAGGGATCGATCCGGTTCAGCCAGTGCTGCTTATTGGTCTGCTTCAGGGTTGTGGAAATCTGCTCATGGAAGGTGATATATGTCTTGACTCCCACAGTTATTGTTACAGCCGCAACGATCAGAATAATAAGAGCATGGGAATACTTCAACTTACCTATCCAGAGCAGACCAAGCAGGATTACCAGATAGCTGAGACCGTTACCGATATCATTCTGGACCATTGCAAGCGCGAACGGAATCATGGTAACAAGCCCAAGCGGCACCACATCTCTCCAGAAAGAGAGACGCAGCCGGTATTTGCGCATAAGCAAGGCGGTCAAAGTAATGATCAAGATAAGCTTGAACAGCTCTGCGGGCTGCAGACTAACAAAGCCCAGATCCAGCCAGCCTTTTGCCCCGTTCAGTTCACTCCCGTTAAATATAACAACGACCATTAGTAAAACTCCTGCCCCGAACAAATACAGGAAGTATTTCGTCAGCAGCCTGAAATCAACCAGCATCATGCCAAAAAAGGCGATAAAGCCGGCAATGTAAAAGAACAACATTTTCGTCTCATAGCCCTTGAATTTCGGCCAAGCAGCAACACCGCTATGGATCAGGACGACACTTAGTATCCCAAAAATAAACACGATAAAAACAATCGACCAATCCACTTTTTTCCACTTGTTAAGCATGAAGCGGCTCCCTCCAGCGTTCCCCGGGCACAGCACTACCACTGTTTTTCCAGAAGCTATCTATATTTCTGTATTCTGTGTTCCTATATCTCTGTATTTCTCTAATTCTATTCTTCTCCACACTTCTTAGGTGTGCTTCTTTTTCTCTGTATTACTGTATCTCTGTATTACTGTATCTCTGTTCTTCTGTACTTCTGTACTTCTGTACTTCTGTACTTCTGTACTTCTGTTCTTCTGTTCTTCTGTTCTTCTGTTCTTTTGCTCTTCTGCTCTTCTGCTCTTCTGTCATTCTGTATTTCAGTTCTTCTAATTCTATTCCTAAAACTGCCGCATCTCTGCATCTCTACAGTTCTGTATTACTATCTCTCATGTTCAAGGCCATAACCGATCCAGCCCCTGGCCAGGCAGAGACCAGTGCAACCAATGTTAAGTCTAAGGGTACACTATCGCTCTTAATGGTACACTATCGCTCTGTACGCGAACAAGCGCAGCGGCTTCTGTTAATTCTAATATAGAGCAGGCAGTCTGCGAAACGCAAATTACCTGGGAGAAGCTGCAAGGTTTCCCTATTCCGCTTCAGCGGTGAATTAAGCTGCAGCCAACTATAGCTTCGGGGAGATCGCCAGACCTTCCTAATCCTATGGATCAATAGTTCAGCCTACTTTTCAGAATTAGAATCTCCCATTCCGGGTCTAGTCAAATACCACCCAGTATCTGGCCAAATTTATTAAGCAGTCCAGGCAGGATAGGGCCTCCCGGTGGTTGGCATAGCGGAGATTCATCCTCTCTAATTGCGGGCAATTCCGAGAACGTGCCGGTCAATCCCCGCAAGATCCGGAATGGTTACGATCTCTTCCCAATGACCTGCCGACCGGAGAAGCGCCGCCACGTCCGCGGCTTGTCCCATACCCAGCTCAAATCCAATAAGCCGCGGCGGGGCGGGAAGCAGACGGAGCTGGTCCATCATGATCCGGTACGGGGCCAGCCCGTCGGGGCCTCCGTCCAGAGCCAGCCGGGGCTCGAAATCCTTGACCTCCGGCTCCAGGGTCTCAATCTCCTCCGCCGGGATGTAAGGCGGGTTGGAGACGATAATATCGAGCGGCTCGCCGGCGAACGGTTCAAGCAGGTTCCCCTGCTTGAACGTGATGTCGGCCCCAAGCCGGGCCGCATTCTCCCGCGCAAGCGCAAGCGCATCCGGCGACAGATCGCCGGCAGCAATCTGCCACGCGGGACGCAGATGCTTCAGGGCAGCCGCAATTGCGCTGCTGCCCGTCCCAATATCGGCCGTGCGCGGCGATCCGCCCGACCAGAGCTTGTCGCCTTCGGCGGCAATGGCTTCCACGAGCAGCTCCGTCTCGGGGCGCGGAATCAAGACGGCCGGGGTGACCTTGAAGGTCAGGCCGTAGAATTCCTGCTCCCCGGTAATGTACTGCGCGGGCTCCCCCGCCGCCTTCCGGCGCACAGCTTCTTCCCAGGCGGCCGCATGCTGCGCCGGGAACGGATCACGCAGGGCCATCAAATACTCGGCCCTGCTTACCTTCAGCACATGCCGCAGCAGCAGCTCGGCATTGGACTCCGGCTCATGCACTCCCGCCGATGCTAAAAAAGAAGAAGCCTCCTTAAAGGCTTCTATCAACGTACTTCCTGAAGACAGCTTGAACTCGTCTATATTCAAGGACTATTCTCCTTTGTCCATCATTTCTGCCTGCTCCGCAATCGTAAGCGCGGACACAAATTCCTCAATCTCGCCGTTCATCACTTGATCCAGCTTATGCACAGTCAAGCCGATCCGGTGGTCCGTTACACGGCTCTGCGGGAAGTTGTACGTACGGATCCGTTCACTGCGGTCACCCGTACCCACCTTGCTCTTGCGCTCCCCGGCGAATTTCGCTTCTTCTTCCTGACGCTTCACATCATAGATACGGGCCCGGAGCACCTGAAGGGCTTTCTCTTTGTTCGAGTTCTGCGACTTGCCATCCTGACAGGTAGCCACAATCCCGGTTGGAATGTGGGTAACCCGCACTGCGGATTTGGTAGTGTTAACGGACTGGCCGCCCGCACCGCTGGAGCAGAACGTGTCTACACGAATATCCTTGTCGTGGATTTCGATATCGAAATCCTCAACTTCCGGCATTACCGCTACGGTAGAGGTGGAAGTATGGATACGTCCGCCCGACTCCGTGGAAGGAATGCGCTGTACCCGGTGGGCACCGCTCTCGAATTTCATTTTACTGTAAGCCCCGCGTCCATTGATCATGAAAATAACCTCTTTGAAGCCGCCCAGATCACTCGCGTTCACGTCCATGACATCCACGCGCCAGCCTTGGGAATCAGCATAACGGGTGTACATGCGGTACAAATCCGCCGCGAATAGAGCCGCTTCATCGCCGCCTGCCGCACCGCGGATCTCTACGATCACGTTCTTGTCATCGTTCGGGTCCTTCGGAAGCAGAAGGATATGAATCTTCTCCTCCAGCTCCTGCTGGCGCGCGGACAGTTCTTCAATCTCCATCTTGACCATTTCACGCATCTCATCGTCAAGCTTCTCCGCCTGCATCGCTTTCGCGGCATCCAGTTCTTCCATGACGTTCTTATATTCGGTAAAAGCCTCGTAAGCAGGCTGTAAGTCTGATTGTTCCTTGGAATAATCCCTAAGCTTCTTCGGATCACTGGCCACGTCCGGATCACACAGCAGCTCGCTTAATTTCTCATAACGATCAGCAAGGGATGAAAGTCGATCTAACAAGGAAAGCACCTCTCTTCACATACATTATTTCCTGATTAAAAAGTTAAGGCAAACGACTTTTTATTATAGCATGGTTTTGTCCATTTGAATAGATGGCCGGTACCCGGCCAGCTGGGGTCTGCTGGGGTCTGCTGGGGTCTGCTGGGGTCTGCTGGGGTCTGCTGGGGTCTGCTAAGTGACTACTCATATATGGATTTCAGGGAAATATACCCTATATTCATGTGCAGGGACAGGGGTTTTTAACCATGACTAGCTGAGCAGCTACAGTAAGCTATCCCCAGCTGACCGTTCCAAGCTGAGTATATCCATTCTATGCGGATCATCTTTCGTCTGTTCGCAGGTGTTCTGTGCATCCCGCTAACTTCATTGTCATCATGCATCCTGTCCTCTACTCGCCCTGCCTCCTTACCGCCTTATCCGCCTTATCTTCCTTAACTCCTGCATTCTTGTTGCACGCGCTCTTGGAGACAAGTGCCATACCTCTCCCCGCATGGTCTCCAAGGGCAGCCTGCAGCCCATACACAAAAGCCCCGTCCGTCTACACGGGCAGGGCTTCTAGCTGTACGCTCTTTATATGGGATTAAGGCCTATACGTTAAAGCGGAAATGCATAACATCGCCGTCCTGTACGACATACTCTTTGCCTTCAAGACGAAGCTGACCGCGCTCTTTGGCTACGTTCATGGAGCCTGCGGCAACCAGGTCATTGTAGGAGACTACCTCGGCCCGGATGAATCCGCGCTCGAAGTCGGAGTGAATTACTCCTGCTGCACCAGGAGCTTTGGTTCCCTTACGAATGGTCCAGGCCCGAACCTCCTGAACACCGGCAGTGAAGTAAGTGTAGAGTCCGAGCAGGCGGTAGGCCGCTTGAATCAGGCGGTCCAGACCGGAAGCATCCAGGCCAAGCTCCTCGAGGAACATCGCTTTGTCTTCGCCTTCAAGCTCGGCAATCTCCGCTTCCACCTTCGCACTGATCGGCACTACTTCCGCATTCTCGGCAGCGGCGAATTCTCTTACCTGCTGAACATACGGGTTGCTGTCCGCTTCCGTAACTCCATCTTCGCTGACATTTGCCGCATACAGAACAGGCTTCAGGGTAAGCAGATGCAGATCACGAACGATCGCCTTCTCATCCTCTGACAGCTCGATGCTGCGCGCCGGCATATCGTTGTACAATGCTTCCTTCACACGCTCCAGCACTTCAACCTCTTGGGCGTACTGCTTGTTGCCGCCCTTCATGTTTTTGCGGGAACGCTCGATCTTCTTCTCCACGCTGTCCAGGTCAGCCAGAATCAGCTCCAGATTGATCGTCTGGATGTCGCTGATCGGGTTGATCTTGCCGTCCACGTGAGTAATGTTCTCGTCCTCGAAGCAGCGGACCACATGCACAATTGCATCCACTTCACGGATGTGGGCAAGGAACTTGTTCCCAAGGCCTTCCCCTTTGCTGGCACCGCGCACAAGCCCGGCGATATCTACGAATTCGAACGCCGTTGGCACGGTGCGGTTCGGCACCACGAGCTCAGTCAGCTTGTCGAGCCGCTCGTCAGGCACTTCTACTACGCCTACGTTCGGATCGATGGTGCAGAACGGATAGTTCGCGGATTCGGCACCTGCCTGCGTGATCGCATTGAACAGTGTCGATTTGCCGACATTCGGCAGACCCACGATTCCTGCTTTTAAAGCCATATCTATGACAACTCCTCATTATTGTAATTGCTCAGTCTTCTTCAACCATAGTACATATACCCCGGGAATATTTCAAGGACAGCCGTCGAAAAAAACTCCACCCGCGTCCTGCCGAAGAGGCTCCTATATGGCAAAAACCAATCCGCTGGGGATTGGTCTCGCATAACAGCTATATATCTGCCGCTGAATCATTTCGGCATCGCTTATGCTCCCATAATGGCCTGAAGGAGCGAGCGGAGATGATCTTCCGCCTGTGTGAATGAAGTCCCAGCCCCTTACCCGGCCTGCACAGGAATCATCCGCTGGGGATTGGTCTTCCCATCGGCTATTTGCGAACCAGGCGCTCTGTGGCCTTAAGCGCCGGAATGTCGGCAGCGCCGATTCCGAACATTGCAGTCCGCAGCTCCAGCTCCACCCGTCCAAGCACCTCGTCAAGCCGCTGCTCGGACTGGACCGCAGGCCCTAACAAGGCTCTGCCGAAGCCCGCCAAGTCAGCGCCAAGCGCCAGCGCCTTGGCCGCATCCACACCCGAGTGCAGTCCGCCGCTGCCAATAAGCGCACAGCCCGGAAGCGCGGCCCGCACAGTCTGAATGCACTCGGTTGTCGGGATGCCCCAGCCTGCGAAGGCTTCTGCCGCCTGGCGGCGGAGCGGATCGCCGCTGCGGAACTTCTCCACCTGGCTCCAGGACGTGCCGCCCGCACCGGCCACATCAATGAACGAGACTCCGGCGTTATGCAGCCGGATCGCTGTGTCGTCATCGATGCCCCAGCCCACTTCTTTTACCCCTACGGGTACAGCCAGGGTCTGACACAGCTGCTCCACCCGCTGCAAAAGCCCGCCGAAATTCGTATTCCCTTCCGGCTGGAACACCTCCTGCAGACCGTTCAAGTGAAGGACCAACATGTCCGCCTCTGCGATCTCAACCGCCTTCCGGCAGTCATCGATGCCAAAGCCGTAATTCAACTGTACAGCGCCAAGGTTCGCGATAATCGGAATGGTCGGCGCTTTACGGCGAACCGCGAACGTTGAAGCAAGCTCGGCGTGTTCCACGGCCGCCCGAACCGAGCCCACTCCCATCGCCCAGCCCCGGCGCTCTGCGGCCTCTGCAAGCCGCTCATTTATGCGCCCAGCCGTCTCGCTGCCCCCGGTCATCGAGCTTATTAATAACGGCGTTCTCAGCCTCCGGTTCATGAAGTCCGCACTCAGGCTAATGTCATCAAAGTCGATCTCCGGGAGAGCATTATGCCGGAAGGCATACTGATTGAAGCCGCTGGTTACACCGGCGGCGTTGACTTCTTCCTCAAGACATATACGGATATGCTCCGTCTTGCGGCCGGATGTCATGGACAAGGCGGCACCTGTGGAAGCGTGCCTGTGATTTTCCATCTTCGCACGGTCTGTCTTGCTTATGCTCGCACTGTCCGTCAAGTTCATATTCGCACTGTCTGTCTCGATTGATGTCTCCAATCTCTTCAACCTGGCTCCGTTCATTCTCCTGCCCGCCAAGCTCCTGCTTCTACGTCTGCCCCCAACTCTATTACGTTCCTTCATCCCCGCTCCTCCTGCCGGCTGCTGTCGTTCATTGCTTTATTTCGCAGCATAACATTCCCATCTATTGCTGCTATTATAATCTACAAGCCGGGAACTAGCCTAACTTTTCATACAAAGTCCTGCCATCAAGGCGTTCACAAGGTCTCTTTGGCGATATAGTCCGCCACCAGCTGACCGGACAGAGTAACCATCGGGGTCCCTCCGCCCGGATGTGTTGTGCCGCCGGCGAACCAAAGCCCTTGAATATCCTTGCTGCGATTCGGAGGCCGGAAGAAGGCCTGGTTCATGCTGTTCGAAGAAATACCATAAATTGCTCCCCTGTGCGCACGTGTATCCTTAGCCAAATCAGCGGGGGTATAGGTCTTCAACACATCGCTTTGTCTTATTCCCTTCAGTCCCAGACGCTCAAGCTTGGACAGAATCAGCCAGGTATATGCCTCTTTCTCCCTCGTCCAGTCCCAAGCTGCTGATAAATAGGGGGCATTGGCCAATATGAACAGATTGCTGCTTCCCGCCGGTGCTCCGGATCCATCAGAATAAGAGGAATCGCAGACATAGATGGCCGGATCAAGGGGAGGACGCTCATATGTGAATATGTCCCTGAATTCCCGCTTGTAATCGGCTGGATAGAACACGGTATGATGGAGCAGCTCAGTGAACTTGACTGGAACTCCCGCCATAAGGGAGAAACCCGATAAGGAAGGCTCGTAAGCGGAGATCTTCCGATCAGACAGGGAGGGCCGATTCCTGTCCTCAATCAGCTCCGCGGACGCGCTTAGCAGATCTCCATTCATAACAACAACCGGAGCTTCATAGTTTCCCCGGTTCGTCTCGACTCCGGCGGCCCGCCCGCCGCTGACTCTCAGGCTTGTCACTTGAGTCCCTGTCTCAATCCGTACTCACGACTCCTCGGCCAGCCGCCGAAATCCCCGGATCAGCTCGTAGGTTCCGCCTCGTACCCCGTATATTCCCTGCTCCGCCTCCACATGGGCAAGCATCCCGAAGATGGACGGCGCCTCATACGGAGATGAACCTACATATGTTGCGTAACGGTCGTACATCGCCAGCGTATTCGGATGGTTGAAGTAACGAAGAAGCAGCTTCTGGAGGGTGAGGTGTGGCCGGATTCTCAGAAGCCCAAGGACCATGTCCGGAGCAAGCTTGTCCCTCCAGGTCAGGGGAAGCTTATTCAGAAACCTGTCTTCGGCATAACGGTACAGCTGCCCCGATTCCTGAAGAAAATCATTATAGCGAAGGGCGTCCCGCGGGCTGAATTTTTCGATCTGCTCCCGCATCCGCTCCCGGTCAGAGGTTAAGTCCACTACATTTCCATCCGCAAAAACATTCCGTGTACGCGGCTCGAGCGGATATAACTGTATGTAGTCATCCATATTTTTGCCCGCGTGAGTGAACACATTCCTAAATATATGCGGCATGGTAATCGTGCTCGGTCCGCGGTCAAAATGGTACTTCCCGGCGGTGATCCGCTGCAGCTTGCCGCCGACCTCCTGCTGGCGCTCGAGCACAGTCACTTCATAACCTTGACAAGCAAGCCGAATCGCACAGGACAATCCTCCAAATCCCGCGCCTACGATCAGGGCCTTTCCTCTCTTTGTCATGAATAGTGCCTTCCTTTCCATATGTAGCCTTTACCACCATTCCCCGATCTCCAGGAAGCCGCTGCAATCGCGATGAACACAGCAGCACTGGCTGGCATTAGAGCGCCTCCCCATATTGGCCTGCCGCTCCGGCCATCACTCACCGCCTTGATCACCATCCCAAGAGCCGTCGTAATAGCGGCAAGTCCGGCAGTCTCCCACCAGCCGAGAAAGAGTGCCAGAATCAGTACCACGGCGGGCAGTACATACCCCAGCATGTATCCTGTCAGAATGCTCCCAAGCAGGAATCCATTTCTCGAGACCCCTTCGTAAATGTTCTTTTTGTATCCATTCCACACCTGCTCCGCATTACGGTACATCCGCATATCCGCTACCTCATGAATGCCGCACAGCAGCACAGGATCTCCGGCTTCCTTGACTCGCCGGGCAAGCATCATATCGTCCAGAAGAGAGGAGGCGATGCCGGCGTGGCCGCCGGATGCCGCGTAGCTGTCGCGGTGAATGCACATGAACGCGCCATGGGCCGCTACGAAGCGGGGATCACCACTCTGTCTAACCATCCGTATAGGCAGATGGCAGGCAATAACCAGTGCCATCATCGGCACAGCCAGTTTCTCAAGCCATGTTCCGGTCTCCTGTCTGGGGAATCCGGTAATCAGCCCCCGACCCTGTACGTCTGCTTCAGCCATAACGGCCTGCAGCGCATTCGGCCGCAGCCGCACATCCGCGTCCAGGAACAGCCACCAGATTCCATTGGCTTCCTGAGCCAATTGGTGACAAGCGTAGGATTTGCCCATCCACCCTGGTGGACGCCGCGCCCCCCGGATCACACGAACCCGTGAATCCCGCTCGGCTGCAGCTTGAGCAAGCTTGTATGTGGCATCCGTTGATCGATCGTCTAACACGATCACCTCCAGCTCCAAGTCTCCGGCTTGGCAGCCGAGAACCGAAGTCAGACAAGCAGGCAGATTGTCCTCTTCATTACGCGCGGGAATCAGTACCGAGATCTTGGCTGCATTCTGAGGGAACCGAGCCCGTAGAGCCCCGTTGGACCGCCGCAGCGGCAGCCGCGGCAATTGTGACGTGTTCCAGCATACGAAGACCAGCTGAACACTTAATATCACGGTCAGAGACAACCATAGATAGTACATTTACAGCCCCACCCTTCTTCTGGCCTCATCATAGATCTCATTTGTAGACCGGCTTTTATTAAGCAGCAGCGCATATCCGATTGGCAGCTCTCCCCTGGCCTCAAGAATTTCCGCTTTATGCAGATTCAGCTCCGTCTCCAGACGAGTACAGAGCAGCTGGGCAGAGCCAGAAGAGCCAAGATGGCCCCACGGCTCCGCCACGGGGGTACCCACCCTCATGTAAGCATCCGGCTTCATGCCGAGGAATAATCCGTGATACAGCGTAACCGGGATCACGACCGTCTCAGGACAACGCTCCAGCAAGTAACCAACGCCGCGGCGGAACTCCAGCGGCCGGGACTCGAGAGGCAGCATTTCTCCTTGTGGAAAGATCCAGACCCTGCCTTCGCGGCTCAGCAGCTGCTCCGTATATTTCAAGGTGCTCCTCAGTGAGCCGGGACTCTGGCTGTTGATGGAGAAAGCCCCCAGCCTGCGGAAGAACCGATACTTTTGAAGCTGCTCCTCCTCCATCATCATGTAATGGTCCCCGGCCGACTGCCTGCGGATCGCATGGTAGACGAGAAGGCCATCCCACCAGGAAGTATGGTTCATTACATACATAATAGGACGTCCCGAATTCAAGGCTCCGCAGTCCAGCTGACCTTTTATAGCGATAGAACGGAAGTGTCTGCTCAATAAGTAGGATCTGTTGTACCGGTCGAACAGGTGCTGAAATGCAGCCGATTTATCAGCCTTTAACATGACGGCAGCTCCTCTCGGCAAGCAGGATTCCGGCGGCCGCAATTATCGGGCAGAGCCAAAGACCATAACGAAGCGCCACGAGTCCGAACAGCAGCAGAATCATCTGGTACAGAATCTTGCCTTTCCGCATCCAGACAGGCCCCAAAGGCTTATGCGGCAAAATTAAAGACAGCAGTGCTCCTATCAGGAACCAGCACAGGAAGTTGCTCCACGGCACTCCATAGAATCCCCCTGCAGAGGACCAGTACCAGTACCCGCTGTGCTGGGCTACGGGATCCAGGACGAGATCAAGCAGCACCGCCCACGCTCCCGTCCGGGCAGCTCGCATGATCCGGGAGCCTCTTCCGCGCACGGAATCGTTGTTCCCGCTGATCAGGAACGCGTTCACAACAACGGCGATCCAGGCGAACCCAAGCGTCACGGGGACTCCCATTACCAGCGGTCCCAAGACATCCGAGTAGCTGTAACTCCCGAACAGAAGGCCGCTGTTCACGCCGATCCACTCCACAGCCATGCCGCCCAGCCAGATTATGGTCGCCGCAAGCACGATATACCCGGTTCTTTGGCGCCAGGCAACAGGGTAATCAAGCCGATTTTCCGCCTGGTGGAGAAGGCTTAGAGCGTATGCGCCGTACAGAACCAGGAACAGCCCGTTCGAGAACTTCAAGCCTTCGGGCACCTTCATGAACACCAACAACACGGCTCCTACGCTGTACCAGAGCCAGAATACACGCGATACTACAGCCATCCAACCGTATCGGCCATCTGCTGCTGACCACTAAGCTTCTTCGGAACAAACTCATGATCAACCTCGGAGCCGCCGAAATGCCGCAGCTTGACCCTGCGATAGATTTGAAATTTCATCCTGTCTTCCACAAAGGCCCGCTTGCGAAATACGTCAAATCCATTGTCCTTGACCGCCGTAAGGATCGCCCCATACAGCACTGCGGATAATTCTACCGCGAACGCGCTCTCTGGCGGATATGCGTCCAGACGCTTCATTCCAGCTTGCAGCCAGCCTGCCGCAAGCTGTTCGAGATCTTGAACAAGGGCGATCCATTTCCCGTTAACCTCGCCGCGAAGCAGCTCTTCCTCGGTGTAGCCATGGCGAACCATAAGCTCAAGCGGTATATATCTGCGGCCGCGTGCCAGGTCTTCACCAACATCTCTGATAATATTGACAATCTGCATCGCCTTGCCTAGCGCAATTCCTGATTCCTGTACCGCTTCATTGCTCTCATCATCAACCTCCCGCAGGACAGGCAGCAGCATCTCGCCGACGGTTCCGGCAACCAGATAGCAATACCGTTCCAGCTGATTCATTGTAATGTAATGGGTAAAGGTCAAATCGCTGTGCTGCCCTTCCATCTGGCGCAAGAACGGCTCTTTCGTAAGTCTTGGAAAAGAAGCGAACAACCCGCGCAGAGCCGGCCATATAAAATGACCATCGGCCTTCTCCAGCTCCATGAGGTGATCTCCCAATTGATCAAGGGTATAGAGCGAGTGTTCAGGTTCATCCACACTGTCATCAATCATTCGGCAGAATGCGTAGATGGTGAACACCGCCTCGCGGCGCGGGCTCGGCAGACCTCTGAATGCTTCATAGAACGAGGAGGACCTCTCTCTCATCAAATCTTCGCACTGCTTCATTTGGATATCCACTCGATTCCCATCTCCTTTAACATTTGCTCGGACGCCATTCCGGCTCCCTGCATGACGATCGGAACTCCGCCGCCTGGATGAATTGAAGCGCCCGCCGCGTACAATCCGCGAATGTTGTAAGGCCGCGGCTGGGGACGATACACTCCGGATTGACGAAGCACGGGGGCGATACCGAAGCTTCCTCCCCCATACAGTCCGTCCGCCGCGGCATCCTCCGGCGTCCGAATTCTTCGCCAGGCTATCGCCCCTCTCAGGCCGGGGAATCCCCGCCGTTCAGCATCCTCCAGCACCCGTTCGACCAGGGGTTCCGCAGCATCCGCCCAGCTCAGTCCGTGAAGACCTGGCGGTACCGGAATAAGCATATAGAGAACGCTCTCCCCGGGCGGGGCCGCCTCTTCATCAAGAGCAGCCGGATTAAAGACATAATAAGAAGGCTGGCCTGGAATACGGCCATGCTCAAAGACCTCATGCATATGATCCATGAAGGACTCCGGCAGGAAGAATTGATGCGTCCGCCGCTCCGACCATCTGCGCCTGACACCCAGATAGACCAGCACACAACCTGAGGAGGGCTTGAACGTTCTCTTGCGTGAGGCCGGCTTCCCTTCCATTCCTTCCACAAGCAGCTCTTCCATTCCCGTGAATTCTCCGTTATAGAGGACAGCGTCATAGGCCTGCCGCTCTCCTTCCGCCACAACGCCACGGCAGACGCCATTCTCCACAACCAGCTGGTCAATCCGCCGGCCAGTCTCTATGGTTCCTCCGCGCCTGCGAAGCTCCTCCTCAAGAACGAGAGGCAATGACGCGTAACCTCCCTTCAGCATCCAGACCCCGAAAGCATGCTCCGCGTAAGGGAGCATCGTATAGATTCCAGGGGTCTGATGCGGCGCTCCCCCGATATACAGGCTTTGCAGGGAGAAGGCGTCGCGGACCTCGCTTGTGCTGAAGTAGCCGGCCGCGGCTGTCCGCAGGCTCTGGTAAGCCCGGAGTCTCCACATTAGGCGCAGATTATCCGGGGTGAAGAAGTCGCGCCGGCGGGGAAAGGAACGTTCCAGAAACGACTCCTGTCCCGCGGGATACAGCTTCTCCATTCGCTCCATGAAACGGATGAAGCCGCCCTCCTCTCCAGGAAAGACCTTGGCCAGCTCTTCAGCCATAGCGTCCCGCTCCCGGTATTTCGTAAGCTTTCTACCGTTCGCGTAATGAATGTCATACATGGGCTCACAGGGAAGAAGCGTGATCCGGCTCCGGGAGACACCCGCCTCTTCCAGCAGCGACAACAGCATTTCCGGCAGCAGAACAATAGTGGGACCCTGATCAATTCTGTAGGCTCCTTCCTGCTCAAAGGCAAGCCGGCCTCCCACCTTGTTCTTCTGCTCGTACAGCGTGACATCCACACCATGTCTGTTCAGCATAAGAGCCGCGGTTAGTCCCCCGATTCCACCCCCTACTATCGCCACGCGCTTCATCGGCTTCATACAACGCCGCCTTTCCCGGCCATCGGAGGGGAGCCCGATCCAGCCGTCTTGCGGAGCTCATCCTGCTGCATCAGCATGGAGACGCTGATCTTCGCGGATTCAAATATCGTCGGCAGCCCGCTGCCGGGATGCGTGCCTCCGCCAACCAGCCATACCCCTTCAACTTCCTCGAACCGGTTATGCGGCCGCCGAAGCATCATCTGATTCAGCGAATGGGACAGATTGAATGTCGCCCCCTGATACACATGGAGCTGACTCTCCCAGTCCTGCGGTGTGAAGATCAGCTCCTCCTCAATTCTATTCCGGATTCCCACAAGCGCTGGAATCCTCTCCAGCCGGTCAAGGATGGCTTCGCGGTAAGCGGGAGCCTCACGGGACCAGTCTGTTCCAGACTTCAGGTTCGGTACCGGAACCAGCACGTACAGCGAGGATTTGCCGGGTGGAGCGAGTGTGGGATCAACGACGGATGGATTATGAATATATAGGGAAAAGTCCTTGGAGATCTGCATGCGGCGAGTGATATCGTCCACGTTACGCCGATAGTCTTCAGCGAAATATACGGAGTGGTGCGGCAGATCGATTGCTCCGTTGATGCCGAGGTACATCATGCAGGTGGACAGTGAATACTTTTTGCGTGACAGCTTATCTGGTGTATACTTCTTCAGTTCTCCCGGAGGGAACAAGCTGTTCATGGCAGCGGCAAAGTCGGCATTCAGCACAACATGGTCTGCCTCAATTCTCTCTCCATTGTCGAGAACAACACCCTCTGCCTGCCCGTTCCGGGTAATCACCCGCTTCACTCCGGTAGACAGCCGGATTCTCCCGCCATCTTCGCGGATAATCCGGGCCATGGCTTCGAACACCTGGTGGATGCCGCCGACAGGATGAAAAAGGCCGTAGCGGTGTTCGAGGAACGACAGGATCGTAAAGGTTCCGGGACAATTCCAAGGAGACATGCCCAAATACTTCGCCTGAAAGGTGAATGCCAGCTTCAACCGTTCATCCTCGAAATACCGGGACAGCCGCTCATATACCGTCTCCGTCAGATGCAGCTTGGGCAATGCCTTGAACACATCGGGCTTGAAATAGTCACGCAGCGAAGTGAATGGCCTCTGAAGAAGCGGCATCACCCTGCCAAACTTGATCTCTTCATCCTTCATGAATCGCCGGTAGCCGGCCTCTTCTCCCGGGAACAACCGCGCAATGGAAGCCGCGGTCGCTTCAGGATCGGCTGACGGCGCGAATACGGTATCTCCAAAATGCAGTGAATACAGCGGACTTAGCTTCTTCATGACAATATAGTCATCCAAGGAACGGCCTGCAGCGGTAAATAATTCTTCTAGCAGCTGCGGCATCATCAGAAAGGTTGCTCCCCGGTCAAAGCGATACTCCCCCAATGTGATCCCGGATGATCTGCCTCCAACTCGATCATTCTTCTCCAGCACTTCAACCTCGTAGCCTTGATGCGCCAGCAGCATCGCGGCAGCGAGACCTCCCGGTCCGGCTCCGATTACAACGACTCGCCTCCCGTTAGGGCGTTGGGCCATATACAGGCCACCTCTTTCCTGTCCAATCTTTATACCAACGTTATACAAATATCATACAAATATTATACTCCGTTGTAAATGACGAACTTTCCAGGCTGCCCTCGAAAGATCCAAACACGCAAAAAAAGCCTCCTTGTTCCCAGAGGGACGGAGACTTCTAGTGTTTGGATGACTTGCGGACCAGCGATTCCAGCCAATCCTTCCATTCCTCGGCCGGCAGCTTGAGGACCGATTCAGGATATTTACAATTAGGAGAACGCTCATAAGCCTTGCCTCCGAGCGCCACCGTAATATGCGGACAGGCTGACTTCAGGCGGCTTACCAGCTCGTCTGTCTCTTCGATCAGAGAAGGATCTGTCAGGGATAGACAGACCAGAGAGATGTCCTGAGCATGGATAATTCTGACCAGATCCTCCTCAGGAGTGTTCGCCCCCAGATAGAGAACCTCCACCCCGTGCTTGCGCAGGAATAAGGAGAACAGCAGAAGGCCGACCTGATGGTGCTCGCCTGGCGGGCAGAAGGATAGCGCCTTGGGCATGAGATGATTGACCGGGAACAAATGAAAGAATTGAAAGAAACGCTGTGAGATGAGCTGGGTCATATAGTGTTCCTGCGCCACACTCGCCCGCCCCTGCTCCCAGGCTGCACCCACTCGAATCAGAACAGGCACCAGCACGTGATAGAACATGGCGTCATAACCGTAGAGCGAGAAGCCGAAATCAATCAGCCCGTTCGCCCTCTCCCCTTGAAAGGAGAGGAGCGCCTCATAGATTTGCTCCTCCATCTTGGCATAAGCGGTCTGATCGCCTGCCTTGGGAAGTTCCGACAGAAGCGCCGAGGCTTGATCCTCCTCTTTCTTTCGGCTCTTGAGCATTTTCACGGCCTGGGAGATCGTCGCCCCCCGCTCTTCAACCTGGGCTTTAAGCCATTTGAGATCTTCTACATTCTCCTCGGTGTATAAGCGGTATCCAGCATCCGTACGCTCGGGTACCACGGCCTCGTAGCGGTTCTCCCACGCGCGGATTGTCACCGTTGGGATATTCAGCATCGCTGAGACTTGTTTGATCGAATACAACCCTTTCACTCCACTCTGGTTCTATTTCCGTCACTGCGTCTATCTTCATATTCCAGCATACCAAACATTGTACAAAAAAAGTACACTCATTATACACCAGGAGAGCGCCAGAACAACATACCATCTTCCGGTTAGTTCACTTCGGGTTGTTGAAATTGCTTCAACACGGCTGCAAATACGTTAAATAGAACATAAACAAGCAGTAGGAGGGTAACTATGGCGCCTTTATCCAATCCGCGTATCTCTTCGCAAAGCTCCCGGAAGCGTTCCCTGCTCAGCCGGCTCCTTATTTCTCTCGCTGTGCTCACAGTATGGCTGGCCGCCGTCATGATCTATCAGACTCATAAGCCTCTTCCCGCGGGAACTTCGTATGAGAGCCCCCTGTACAGCGTGGATGAAGTGAATTTTCTGTATGATCTGACCTATCCGGATGGAAAAGGGGGCGTGCACCAGGAACGGCAAATTGTAGACCGGGTGCTTCAAATGATAGAGGAAGCCCGGGAATATGTCGTGCTCGATCTGTTCCTGTTCAACGATTATGTACATGAAGGTCAGCGTTATCCCGATGTCAGCGGTGAAGTGACCCGAAGGCTGATCGCTCAGAAAAAGAAGCATCCCCGCCTTCAAATTACGTTCGTCACCGATGAGATCAACACCAATTACGGCTCGGCTCCGAATCCCCTGCTCGAGCAGCTCAAGCAGGCGGGTGCCCAGATTGTTATTACCGACGTCAATCCGCTAAGGGATTCGACTCCCGCTTATTCAGCGATATGGCGGACCTTCATCCAATGGTTCGGCCATTCGGGGACCGGCTGGATCCCGAATCTCATGGCTTCAAGCGGACCTGACATTACCGCGCGCTCCTATCTGAAGCTGCTTAATGTGAAGGCTAATCACCGAAAGGTGGTTGCGACCGAGAATAGTGCCTTAATCTCCTCGGGAAATATACATAATGCCAGTGCGCTGCACTCCAATATCGCATTTGAGGTGCGCGGGAATATAACCGCGGATATCCTGTCCAGTGAACAGGCTGTGGCGGACTTCTCCGGCGGCGGAGCTCTGCCAAGGTGGCAGGGCGCTTCTTCCAATCAAGGGTCCAAGGGTCCGGGCGGTATATCCCAGACCGCTTCCGCTCCCCTTCAGATCCGATATCTCACTGAAGGCAAGATCTATAAATATCTGCTTGAGTCGATCCGGAGTACCACCAAGGGAGATACCTTATGGATGGGTATGTTCTATCTGGCCGATAGCCAGGTTCTGAACGAGCTTGTAGAGGCTGGGCAGCGCGGTGTCCAGATTCGTCTCATCCTCGATCCGAATCAGAACGCGTTCGGTCAGGAGAAGATCGGACTTCTCAATCGTCCAGTGGCCCAAGAGCTTCTGGAACGCTCAGGTCAGGAGATGCAGATACGCTGGTACAATACTACGAAGGAGCAATACCACACAAAGCTTCTCTATATTGCCAAGGCGAAAGGCCCCAGCATGGTGATGGGCGGCTCGGCCAACTTCACAGCCCGCAATCTGGACGACCTCAACCTCGAGAATGATCTGTGGATATCCGTGCCTAAGGGGAACAAGCTGACCCGGGATCTGGACCATTACTTCAATAGGATCTGGTATAACGAGGGAGCTGAATACAGCCTGGATTACAGTGCCTATCATGAAGAATCCGTCTGGTTCAAGGACATCATGTACCGGCTTCAGAAGGGGCTGGGCTTCACAACAAATTAATAAAAAGCGGCTGACTCAAGGATTCGTCATCCTGAGTCAGCCGCTTTTTGGCTTGCGCCGGGCTTAGATACCACCTGCCTAGAGCAGCGGCGACATGAGCCGGGCTGCCGATTCCATAAGCCGTACTACAACGCGCTTCTGCATGAAGGCTTTTCTCTCAATCAGCTTGGTGGAGTTCAGATCACGCTCGAAATCTTCAACAATCTTGCGAACACTGTCACTCTGAACCAGAAGCGCGCTGACCTCGAAGTTCAAATGGAAGCTTCGCATATCCATATTGGCCGTGCCGACCGTTGCCACTTCCCCGTCAGCAATAAGCAGCTTGGCGTGCAGGAAGCCCTTCTCATACTCGTAGATCTTCACGCCTGCTTCAAGCAGGGAGGGGAAGTAAGAGTGTGAGGCCAGGTAAGGCAGCCATTTGTCAGGCTTCGCCGGGAACAGAATGCGCACATCAAGACCCGAAATTGCCGCTACGCGCAGTGCCGTCAGCAGATCCTCATCCGGTATGAAGTAAGGTGTTGCGAGCCATACCGACTCTTTGGCCGAGGTAATGATAGAGAAGAAGATATCCTTGAGCGAGCGGGTCGGATTATCCGGACCACTCGGCACAATTTGGACCGCGCCGCTGCAGCCCAGCTCCATTTCAGGAGACAAGTACTCCAGGCCAAGAATTTTCTCGCCGGTTACATACTTCCAGTCCTGGAGGAAAATAATCTGCAGAGACCTCACCGCTTCCCCCTTCACCAGCATATGGGTATCCCGCCAGAAGCCATAGGTTTTGCTGCGGCTTAGGTACTCATCCCCGACATTCAGGCCACCCATGAAGGCGGTGTTGCCGTCAATGACAACGATTTTACGGTGGTTACGGTAGTTCACCCGGCTCGACAAGGCCAGGAACCGGACCTGTCCGTAAATCCCGATCTGGATCCCCGCTTCCCTCATCTCATTGAGGAAGGCCTTAGACAGGCCAATGCTGCCCACCGCATCGAACATAAAGCGGACCTCAACACCTTCCCGCGCCTTCTCGATAAGCGTACGCTGAATTTCACGCCCGATCTCATCCGCACGGTAGATGTAATATTCCATGTGAATATGGTGCTTCGCCATCTTCAGTTCCTTCAGCAGCGAGGAGAACGTCTCCTCCCCGTTGGTGAGCACTCGTGTCCGGGTCGCCATGGAGAACGGGGTGCGCGCGATCTTATGAGACATCTTGAGCAGCTTCTGCTGTCCCGGCGTGAACGTGGACAGATCAAAGCCCGCATGCAGATTGGTGTTATCAATCATCTCGTAAGCCTTCTGGTCGTTCAGCGCCTTCTTGTCGAACTTCCTCCGTTTGAAATAGTTCTGGCCGAGCAGGAAATACAGGATCAGGCCAACCACCGGCAGAAGCACCAGCAGCAGGATCCAGGCCAGGGTACTGGAAGGATTCCGGTTCTCCATGAAGATGGCCAGCCCCACCGTAATTACAGTCAGCGTCTGAAATATGCTGACCAGCGTGCCGCCGAAGCTCCCCAGGAATCCGAAGCCCAGAATATAAAAGGCAAATAATATTGCCGCAATAAGTATAATTTGCAAGCCGCGTCTCATGCATGATCTCCTTTTCCACGATGTAACACTTATTCTGACATAATACCATTTTACATGAAGCTGACTATTCCTCCTAACCATATTCCTCCAAAATCTGTATTAGGCTGCAAGAACTTGCAATCCCGCCTACCTTGACAAGGTTATGGTTATGTGAAAAAATCACCCTAACGACCGTTAGGAAGGTGGGCTATAACTCTATGACAACAGGCAGACAACGGATTCAGGAAGCCGCCTTGGCCCAGTTCGCAAGAGACGGATACGAAGGGGCTTCTCTACAGCAGATTGCGGCTGCGGCCGGGATCAAGAAGCCATCCATTTACGCCCATTTCAAAGGCAAGGAAGATTTGTATATGAGCGTACTGGGCAGGGTGTTCAGGAAGGAGAAGCATAGAATTGTGCAGTTTTTTCTAAGTCGTCAACGTGATCCTCTTGAGGAAAGGCTGCAGGGTCTGTTCGTTATGCTTCAGGAAGAATATGAGCGAAATGAGGATATGAAGTTCCTGCTTCGCATGCTGTTTTTCCCGCCTCATGCCATTCGTGACGAGGTTATCGGCATCATCTACCCGTTCCTTGATTCCCTTGAGAGAAAGTTGATTAAGCTAATGGAGGCAGAGTCCCGAAGAGGCACATTCCAGCCCGCGGATATTCATCAGGCCGCCATTGCCTATATGACCTTAGCAGACGGGATTATGGTTGAACTGCTGTACTCACAGCCCGAAAGATCCAGGACACGCCTGGAGGCCGCCTGGCCCATCTATTGGGAGGGAATTACCGGGCAGAGCGACAGGCAATAATACTGGATCACAATTAGGAGGAGACAAACATGAACAGACACTGGCTGTACGTCCTTATAGGCGGATTAATAGAAGTAATATGGGTAAGCGGACTTAAGCACTCGGCTGCCTGGTGGCATTGGCTAATTACCGCCGCAGCTATCGCGATCAGCTTCTGGCTCATTATTGAAGCATCGAGAAGACTTCCGGTGGGAACCGTCTATGCCGTCTTCACAGGCATAGGAACTGCGGGAACGGTTATTGCGGAGATGGCTGTCTTCGGCGAGCCCTTCAGATGGTCGAAGACGCTGCTGATCGCGCTGCTCCTGGTTGGTGTAATCGGCCTGAAGCTGATGGCGGAAGGCACGAATGAGGAGGCGACTTCATAATGGCCTGGATAGCTCTTATTATTGCCGGATGCTGCGAAGTTCTAGGGGTCATCGGCATCAAGCAGGTTACCCTGCGGGGGAATCTGGCCGCGTACGGTCTGCTGGGAATCGGATTTCTGTGCAGCTTCTCGCTGCTTACTTTTGCCATGACTACACTGCCTATGGGAACTGCCTACGCGGTATGGACGGGGATAGGCACCGTAGGAAGCGCCTTGGTGGGCATGTTCTTGTATAAGGAGCCCAAGGAATGGCGGAGACTGGTCTTCATCGCCATTATTCTGGTGGCATCTGTAGGTCTGAAGCTGATTCATTAGAACAAATTTGAATCTCCGAATCGGAGTGTAATATAATGTCATTGACTAGTTGGTCATTAGTGAAACCCGCTGGTCAGAAAGGAGTAGAAGCTGTTGTCTGAGAAGTCCACAGATAAAAGAAAGCATATCATCCGAACAGCCATGGAACTGTTCTCGGCCAAGGGGCCATCGGCGACCTCCATGCAGGAAATCGCCGAGCACTGCGGGATGTCCAAGGGAAGCCTGTACCTGCACTTTAAATCCAAGGTGGAGCTGGAGACCAGCATTTACAACCACTGTTATCAAATGCTGCAGGAGCACTTGATTGAAGCCGATCAATTGCCGGGGCTGTCCCCGAAGGAAATTCTGCAAAAGCAGATCGAGGTTCTGCTTAGTCTGGTTCTGGAGCTGCGGGAATTTCTGCTGATGCAGCTTAGGGACTGGGTAACTAACGGCAAGAAGAGCATGGAGCCCCAGTGTGTCAAGGATAACAATCTGATGCTGCTGAGCTGGGCACAGACGCGGCTCGTGCGGGCCTATGGCCCTGAGATCGCCCCTTATGCTGCGGATCTTACTTTGTTCCTGCACGGCTCGTTCGGTTCCTATATACGTCTGCTGTTTGATTCAAGGATCAACATTAGCATTCAGATGATGTCGGAGCACCTGATGTTCGCGCTGGATCAGTTAAGCGACGGATTCCTGCATAAGCGTCCGCTGCCTCTATTCTCGGCGGAGATCCTGGAACAATGGGCCAATGAAGGGCTTGAGGGCCTGGCTCCGAACAGACACCCGCTTCAGGTGATCAAATCCATGAAGATTAGAGCGAGGGATCTCAGCCTGCCTGCTGACCGGAAAGAAGAGGTTATGGACTCTCTGCAGATTCTCGAACAGGAGATTGTTGAGCTCCAGCCAAGGCGCGTCATCCTGCAGGGGATGCTCAGGAATCTGGAGAATATTCCCGAGCTTGATGAGGAGTTCAAGGAATTGGAAGCCGCCATGCTTCATACGAATTCAAGACCAAACCCTGTCACACAAGGGTGATTAGAGAGAAACGGAGAGGAGCAGTTGCTTACGTATGAAAGGAATTATTAATTTTTCACTGCGGAACAAATTCGCGATCTGGCTGCTTACAATCATCGTGGTTGCCGCTGGGCTGTATAGCGGTCTGACCATGAAGCAGGAGACCATCCCGAATATTAACGTACCCTATTTAAGCATCTCGGCAGTATATCCAGGTGCAGCACCCGAGAATGTGGTGGACGAGATTACCAAGCCTCTGGAACAGAGTCTGCGGAATGTCGATGGCATCAAGACCATCACCTCGACTTCGATGGAGAATGCTTCATCCATTATTCTTGAGTTCAACTATGGGGCGAATCTGGATAACGCTTCTGCTGCCGTACGGGAAGCTCTGAACAGCGCTACTCTACCAGACGGGGCTCAGAAGCCGCAGATTACGCGGTTCAGCCTGAACTCATTGCCCGTGATCTCACTCAGCATGAGTGCCAAGAACGGCAGCAATCTGGAGAACCTGACCCGGACGGCTGAGAGTGATGTGAAGCCTGCCCTGGAGAAGCTGGAAGGTGTCGCTTCCGTCCAGGTGGCCGGTCAGTATGTGAAGGAAGTTCAATTGAAGTTCAACCAGGAGAAGCTTAAGGAGCTCGGCCTGACTGAAGATACGGTAAAAGGGGTCGTTCAAGCCTCGGCCGTCCGTGTGCCGCTCGGCTTGTTCGAAATGGACAAATCGCAGAAGGCTGTCGTTGTTGATGGAGCCATCACAACGGTGGAGGACCTGAAGAATGTCACCATCCCTGTGACTCCTGGCAGCGGCGCGGCTGCTGGCGGAGCCGGAGCGCAAGGTGCAGCAGGCCAAGGTGCGGCCGCTGGCGGAGCTGGAGCACAAGGCGCAGCAGGCCAAAGCGCGGCCGCTGGCGGAGTTGGTGCGCAAGGCGCGGCAGGCCAAAGCGCGGCGGGCCAAGGTGCTGCTGCTGGCGGGGCCGGAGCACAAGCTGCAGCTGTGCCAGCGTCTATTCCTACGGTTAAGCTGACAGATGTGGCCGCAATCAATGTCGTGGGCAAGGCGGAGTCCATCTCCCGGACGAATGGCAAGGAATCCATCGGGATTCAGATTGTGAAGTCCAATGACGCCAATACCGTTGATGTGGTTAACAAAGTCAAGGACCGGGCAGAGTCCCTGAAGTCCGAATTCAAGGATCTTGAGATTACCACCCTGATGGATCAAGGTAAGCCGATTGAGGATTCCGTGAACACTATGCTTAGCAAAGCTGTATTCGGCGCCCTGTTCGCCGTGCTGATCATTCTGATCTTCCTGCGGAATATCCGCTCTACCATTATCTCGGTAATCTCGATTCCTCTCTCGCTGCTTATTGCCGTGTTGGCTCTGCGCCAGATGAATATTACGCTGAACATGATGACCCTGGGTGCAATGACTGTAGCTATCGGCCGGGTCGTCGATGACTCCATCGTTGTCATTGAGAATATCTACCGGCGCCTATCCCTAACCGGCGAGAAGCTTAAGGGCAGCGAACTCATCCGCGAGGCGACGCGCGAAATGTTCGTTCCGATCGCCTCATCTACAATCGTAACGATCGCGGTCTTCCTGCCGCTTGCCTTCGTTAGCGGCATGGTGGGCGAGCTGTTCACCCCATTCGCTCTCACCATGGTGTTCTCACTGCTTGCGTCCTTGCTGGTTGCCATCACTCTGGTACCCGCATTGGCCCATACCTTGTTCAGGAATGGTCTCAAGAAGACGCATGATCATGAGGAGAAGCCCGGTGCGATGGCCCGCGGCTACCAGAAGATTCTGAACTGGTCCCTGAACCATAAGCTGATCACCTTCGGATTCGCGGTTCTGCTGCTGATTGGCAGTCTGTTCCTGACCAAATTCATCGGCACCAGCTTCATGCCGGAGCAATCCGAGAAGTATGCTATGGTGACCTACTCGCCTGCACCAGGCGACACGCGTGAGGATGTCGAGCAGCGTGCGCTGACTGCCGAGAAGTTTATTTTGAAGCAGCCTGGTCTTGATAAAATGCAGTATTCCGTAGGGGGCTCCAATCCGCTCAGTCCCGGCCCTTCCAACTCCGCTTTGTTCTATGTGATCTATAAAGAGGACACGAAGAACTTTGAAGATGTGAAGAAGAAGTTAGTCGATGATCTGAAGGTTCAGGTGCCTGAGGGAACCTGGAAGGAGATGTCCGGCATGGGCGGAGGCATGGGCGGCAGCAAGCTTGCCGTTCAGGTCTTTGGCGATAATCTGAAGCAGATCCAGCCGGTATCCGATCAGATTCTGAAATGGGTGAATGAGGACAAGGCTCATTTTGACAAAGGCGATTCCAGCTTGTCCAAAGCTTATGACCAGTACACCCTGATCGCGGACCAGGAGAAGCTCAGCTCACTTGGACTTACAGCCGGACAACTGGCCATGAAGCTCAGTCCGCAGCGTGACCGTCCGGTGCTGACCGAGGTGCAGATCGATAACAAGGACTACAAGGTCTATATCGAAGCTGACAACAAGACCTACAAGAGCCTGGAAGACATCGAGAATGAGACACTCCTGTCTCCGCTTGGCAAGGAAGTAGCTATTAAGGATGTAGCCAAAGTAGACAAAGGCATCTCACCTAACTCCATCATGCGTATTGACGGCAAAATGGTTATTGAGGTTAGTGCCAATATCGTTTCTACAGATGTAAGCAGCGCTTCCAAAAGCCTGCAGGACAAAGTTAACGCCTATGACAAGCCGGATGGCGTCACAGTGGAATTCGGCGGAGTTACAGCACAGATTAACGATACCTTCACCCAGCTTGGCCTTGCCATGGCCGCCGCGGTTGCAATCGTATATTTCGTGCTTGTAGTTACGTTTGGGGGCGGGCTTGCGCCATTTGCCATCCTGTTCTCCCTGCCATTCATCGTTATTGGCGCACTGATCGCCCTGTTGATCGGCGGAGAAACTCTGAACGTATCGTCACTTATGGGTGCACTCATGCTGATCGGGATCGTGGTTACCAATGCCATCGTCCTGATCGACCGTGTAATTCATAAGGAACGCGAAGGCCTCTCTACCCGGGAAGCTATTCTGGAGGCCGGTGCAACCCGTCTTCGTCCGATTTTGATGACCGCTCTGGCCACAATCGGTGCGCTGCTGCCGCTTGTCATCGGTCTTGAGAACAGTGCTGGAATCATCTCGCGGGGGCTCGGAATTACCGTAATCGGCGGACTGATCAGTTCGACCCTGCTGACACTCGTGATTGTGCCGATTGTCTATGAGTTCCTGATGAAGCTGCGCCGAGGCGGAAGATCCAAGTCTACAGCTAAAGCTTGATTTGAATTAAGCACTCTGCATTCATAATCACAACAACCATATAATAAAGGGCCGCACCCTAAGTAGATAACTCTACAGGGGTGCGGCCCTTTGTCCTATCACCAACATCATTTCCTCTTGCCCGATCCGCCCACTCACACTAAGAGCGGGAGTAGGTCAAAACGGTAGGGTAGATCACGCAATAATCTGCACAGGTCAAATGGTCTTAGCTTGTGCCTATCAGCGTGTGTATGAATCAGTCTAGTGCAGCTCTCCATAAACGCAGCATGCTGAGATCCCGCGCCAGAAAGTCCGACAGCAGTACAGCCAGACCTTTGTATAACGGAGTCCTCGCCTCTCTCCGCAGGGCTTCAGCGAAGGCTGGTGCCCACTGCAGCAGGTGGGACTCCAGGAACCACATCTGCATGTCGGCAAGCTCCGTGCATTTGTTCCTGACACAGCCTGCCACAAGCATCCGGTCTGCAAGCACGGACATGAACTCCAGTTCAATCGCGATATGATCATCCCGTTCATTATGCAGCTTGTTGAACACAACTCCGCACTCACAATAGACTTCCCCGAGCCCCGAGATGTTCCTCAAGGCCTCGGAACCTTCCCGTCTAGCCCGGAATACCCCTTCTGTCAGAGGCAGTACAGCCTGACTCCCCGCGAACAGCCTCATATATTCATCAGCTTCTTCATAACATACCTGCCGAAGCCGGCTTTCATTTATACTATCCAAGTATCCCTTCAGTAAGCGGGCACCCTCACCCGATATCACCGGACCTTTAAGCTTGCCTTCGCGGCGGTACTGTGCAATTAAGGAGAGACGAGGCTCACGGCGCAGAAAATCAACCAGCAGCTGGTATACCCAGCCTCTGCGTTCCAGCCACAGCATTTGTTCTTCGCTTGCAGTAACTCTATCCGGCAATATAGTCGTTGTCATCCTAAGTCAGCTCCCTGGATTCACTTATATTAGAGATACCGCCTTCCTTACCTGATTGACGACGTCTCTTCTCTTATATTATAGCCAATACAGATCTTTCCAAGTGAACGATTTCACATTTAATATTGACATTAGCGTGAACGCGCTTTCATAATATTCTTCCAATCGACCATGTTCGCTCCCACAGCTCGAAGCCTCCTCTCCGTCACATCTCCCCTCTGATGTCACTTTCCAAGGTTCAATATTTTTTTTAAAAGATTGCCCAATCACTTGCTTCGCGATACCTCAAAATGAACTATAATAAGTATTATTAGTTCCTATTCCAAGCTTCATATCGCAGAAAGGGTGAATCTGGATGGAAATGCTGAATGACTCTTTCGGACGGATTCACGATTATCTCCGGATTTCAGTAACGGACCGCTGTAATTTGCGCTGTGTGTACTGCATGCCCGCCGAGGGGATGGTCTTCCAGCCTCACGACGAGATTATGTCCTATGAGGAGATCGCTGAAGTCGCCGCCGCCTTGGCTCCTATCGGGCTGCGCAAGATCCGTCTTACCGGGGGAGAACCGCTTGTCCGCAAAAATCTGGAGCAGCTTGTATCCATGCTGTCCAGCATAGAGGGAATTGAAGATATTTCGCTCACAACGAACGGCATTTTCCTTCCCAAGAAGGCAGCCCTCCTTAAGGAAGCAGGTCTGAACCGTATCAACATCAGCCTCGACTCACTTCACAAGGACAGGTATGCTCTGATTACCCGGGGAGGCGACGTCTCCAAAGTGCTCGAGGGGATTACAGCCGCGGAAGAAGCCGGACTTGAGCCTATCAAGCTGAATGTAGTGCTGATGAAGGGATACAATGATGATGAGATTCAAGACTTCATCGCCATGACTTTGGAACGTCCTATTCATGTGCGGTTTATAGAATATATGCCAATCGGCAGTGCTACCGATTCGTGGCGGGAGTCCTACCTGCCTCTGGAAGCTGTTATGGAGGCCTGCCGGGCGGCAGGCTGGGAGACGGAGGCTGCAGGCCAGCTGAAGGGCAATGGCCCTTCCCAGAACATGAGAGTCAAGAACGCCCAAGGCACGTTCGGCCTGATCCACCCGGTTAGCGATCACTTCTGTGATAATTGCAACCGGCTCCGGTTGACTGCAGACGGCCATATCAAATCCTGTCTGTACTGGTCTGAAGAATTCAATGTCCGGAAGGTTACGGGCAGGAATGACCCTGATGCAATCCGGTCCATGTTCATTAACTCCCTGGGGACGAAGCCGAAGAACCACGAGATGGCACTCGCTCTGGAAAAGAAAGATCAAAGCAACACCCCCACCTCACGCCGGATGTCCCAGATCGGCGGATAAGCAGGATCTGATGCCCTGATAGGCAGCAACGATTCCATAGACAACCGGACAAGCCACCCACGCTTCTTCATTGAGGCCGGGTGGCTTGTCTTTACAAATTAACCCGCCACCCATTTTACTTGCATATGCTCGTCCATGCATGTCTATGCCAGTACATGCCCATCTATGCTCGTCTATATCGTCATTCGCCTATGTCCATCCATACCCATGTTTGCCTCTTTATATCTTCGTCCGCCTATGTCCGACTATACCTATCTATCTGCGCTTGTCTGGATCATCCACTGTCTATGTCCATCCATACCCACCTATGCCTGTCTATGTCGTCGTCCGCCTATGTCCGCCTGATCTTGTACTCCTCATAGATCTCACAAGCCTTCTCATAATCCCCGGGCCGGTTCATATTGAAAGAGAGCATCTCCTCTGTTACTCCTGCTTCTCTGCACAGCTCCTGTGCAGGAATATAAGCAGCATGCAGGGTCTGAGTCCAGGGGATAAGACGCAGCTGCTCTTCTCTGAGAGCCGCATCAAGACTCGGCAGCACGGAGCGCCTGTACATCGCAAGCAGCGGCAGCACAGAGCCCTCGGCGGTAAGCGGAATCACTGCTTCGATGAGTTCCCTCGTGCCCATTTGGTGTTCCTTTGCGCTAAGAGCCTCAGCCTCTGATATAAGCCGCTGTAAGACGGCTGTGTTCACAAAGGGCATGTCGCAGGCTGTAATAAGGTTCCATGAGCTTGTGGATGCGGACAGCCCGGCATGGATTCCCGCAAGCGGCCCAGCTTGTCTGTAGATGTCAGGTATAATTTCCGCACCCAAATGCAGATAGGGAGATTCTTCGTTCGATACAACAAGCACCCTTTTGGTAATATCCGCCAATTGCCGAACCAGGTTCTCTATCACCGGGAGCTCTCCTACAGGGAGCAGTGCCTTGTTCCTCCCCATACGGCTTGACCTCCCTCCCGCAATCACTATAGCTGTAATATCCATGAATTAAGCGCTCCCCTCTGTGCCATAATTAAGAAAATCCTATAAAACATGGTTTGTATCCCTTTCCATCACATGATACATTGATCTTATCCGGTTTTATTTACTTAGCGACCATTGTCTTCTTCACCCGAGTTCAGGCCGTTATTCATACAGGCCAGAAAGGAATGGCGCGTTTGCGACATCAATACGCTTCACTAAGAACACAGTCACTGCTTCCTCTTAAGTTTCTTAACTTTCTCATCTATGGGGCCATGGTTATTTTTGCGGCCTTTTTCCAATTATATTTGCAGGAAGCCGGCATGAACAAGCTGGAGATCGGTCTGCTTCTATCCATGGGACCTATCGTCTCGCTTGCTGCCAATCCATTCTGGAAATACTGCAATGATCGTCAGCAGAATACGAAATATGTACTTCTTCTGATGATGTCCGGGCTCCTGCTTGTCGGCTATCTTATATTTCTGGTAGATACCTACCGTATGCTCTATTGGACCATGATATTATTCTACTTCCTGCAGACACCATTGCTTGCTCAGAGCAACACGATGACCCTGTGTTATGCCGAGAATTCCGGACGAAGATTCGAATCCTTCCGCATGTGGGGTTCACTCGGCTGGGCATGTGTCGCGGTAGCTGCCGGAGCAGCTATGGACGCATCCGGTGCGTACGGCATGTACCTGCTGTTCATGCTGGTCCTGTTTCTTGCGATCAGCTCCGCCCTGGTGCTTAGGCCGCTTCGCCGTGCCCCGGATACACCGTGGCTGAACCTGTGGGAATTCACCCGTTCCCTGAGGAACAGGTACTTTGTATCTTTTATCATCCTGGGTATGCTTGTCGCTGTCCCAAGCTCCATGAACGCCATGTTCATGCCCTTTTTCATCACAGATCTCGGTGGATCTCGGCTCTACGTCGGCTTGGCTGTATTCGTCTCGACGATTTTGGAAGCGGGCGTATTTATGCTGCTGCGCAGATATATGACAAGGAAAATCACCCACCTCATGGTCTGCATGTTCCTGGTCAGCCTGCTGCTCGCTCTAAGATGGATGATGATGGCCGAGGTCACTAGTTCTCTGCAAATTGTATTTATTCAGGTGCTGCACGCTGTAACCTTTGGCGGATTCTTCTATGTCGGTACACAGCTGACCACCTTATTCCTGCCAAGACCATACAGGTCGTCTGGACAAGCCGTATACACCCTGGTTCTCGGCGGAATATCCGGCATGATCGCCGGAGCATTTGGAGGATGGCTCTACCACTATTTCGGCGCGGTTACGATGTACAAGATAAGTCTTATGCTGACCTTATGCGGAACGCTGGGGTTCGCTGTGATGGGGTATCGACTGTATCGGCACGGCTACACGCCAGTTATTCATCACAAGGAATAACAGACAATCCACGCAAGACCGTCACGCCCTGGACTCAGGTAACGCCGGTTCTATGTGGATTGTCTGCTGCGTGGGACTGAGAAATAAGCCTTATCCCTTTGCTAATATAATTTGTGAAACGCATTTCAGAGCAAGTGATTTGTTCGGATTAATTATAATGGCTGAGTGGGAGGTGAGAGATCCATGGCCAATATCAAGGAAATCGCCAAGATCGCCGGAGTCTCTGTAACTACCGTGTCACGTGTTCTCAATAATCACCCTTATGTCAAGGAAGACAAGCGTAGAGCAGTGCTCGAGACCATCGATCGTCTGAACTATTCCCGTAATATTAATGCCCTGCATCTGCTGAAAGGCAGGACCCAGATTATCGGGGTGATCCTGCCCATGATTAATCACTCCTACTTCGGCGCCATGATGGAAGGGATAGCGGGAGAAGCACTTAAGTCCGGTTATCAGCTCATGGTATCTCAGACAAGCTACCAGCCTGAGGAAGAGCAGCGAATGCTGGAAATGATGCGGAACAAGCAAATTGACGGCGTTATTATCTGCTCACGTGCTCTACCCCTTCAGCATATTGAGGCCTATAACTCGTATGGGCCAATTGTGCTCTGTGAGGACATTGGGGCGGCTTCGATGTCTTCGGTGTTCTTGAACCATTACAATTGCTTCCAGGAGGTAATCCGGCACTTATGGAATAAAGGCTACCGTACCATCGGATATTCCATTGGCCGCACGGAGGGTACCAGCAGCAGCAGGCGGTATGAAGCTTACTGTGATATTCATGAGGAATTCGGCATTTCGGTTAATCCGGACTGGATTTATGACCATTGCCTGGACATTGAAGACGGGGTGCTTCTGGTGCGCCATATGCTGGAACAGACCAACCGTCCATCTGCCCTTGTGGTCACAAGCGCTCAGGTAGCAGCTGGAATTCTGCTTGAAGCTGGACGTCAAGGACTTAAGATTCCCGAGGACCTGGCTTTGATTAGCTTCGATAATATGCCAATTTCTGAAGTGCTCGGCATCTCAACCATGGACAACGGGATTTATACTATGGGATCAAGCGCAATGACGATTATTGACGAACTGGTTCGCGGAACTGCCAGCGGTCCTATAACCAGAGAGATTTCATTTCAACTGATTGAAAGATCAACCGCATAATCATAAACGTATGTTGGCAGCATCTAACACCAATAAGGCCCGTATTCAAAAGCTGCTGCTTCTGAATACGGGCCTTGTTAAGTTTTAATCCAGGGAAGAGCTAATTATTTGAATACTTTCACGCGCTCTTCAAGCGGTTGGAATTGCTTCTCGCCGGCCGGAGCCACGATTTTACCGAAAGGAAGCTGAGCTCTTAGTTTCCAGGACTCCGGAATTCCCCATTCGGATACAATCGCCTCGTCGATGATCGGGTTGTAGTGCTGCAGGGAAGCGCCAAGGCCTTCTTGCTCAAGAGCGGTCCATACGACGAATTGAAGCATACCGGAAGATTGCTCAGACCAGATCGGGAAGTTATCCGCATAAGAAGCGTACTGCTGCTGCAGACCTCCAATCACATTCGTATCCTCGAAGAACAGAACTGTACCGTAACCCGCACGGAACGATTCCATTTTCTCAGCAGTGGACTTGAAATTCTCATCATTATTTATAATTTTGCGAAGGATATCTTCCGTATGATTCCACAGCTTGTCATGCTGCTCACCAAGCAGAACAACCACCCGTGCACTCTGGGAGTTAAAAGCAGAAGGAGTATGTTTTACAGCTTCGTTCACGATTTCTTGGATTCTTTCGTCAGAAATAGGGGATTCTTTGCTAATTGCATAAATACTACGTCTGTTTTTCACCGCATCGAAGAATGCATTTGCCATTTGGAATACCTACCTTCTTTTAGTTAGTTATTTACTTTTTAATTGTAACATACGTCTTAGTTCAAAAACAATCTTTTTGACAATCATTTTCCTGTTTTTCCTAATTAGATATTTTACAGCATATTTATTACAATTACCCGCTCCGTCTATAATTATGCAGCACAAAAAAAGCGTACATTCGTATGCAAATACGAATGTACGCTCTTCAGGCCGCTGGTCAGCCAGCTTATTGAGATTTGGGCAGCTGGAATGAGCTCTTCAGCGATACAATCAGGTTGAATACCGGCTCTCCAGGCTTCGAATGCTTGCTGTCCACATTGAAGTAACCATGACGGAAGAACTGGAATTTATCCTGCGGCTTCGCATCCTTCAGTTCCGGCTCCACATAACCTTGAACCACAGTCAGGGAATTGGGATTAATCTGATCCAGGAAGGTCTTCTCTTCCGCTCCCCCGGTCTCCGCTTCCTCCCCGCTATCCTCTTCAAGAATAAGGGGCTCGTAGAGACGGAACTCAGCCGGAACAGCTGACCCTGCATCTACCCAGTGAATGGTTCCCTTGACCTTGCGGCCGGTGAACCCGCTGCCGCTCTTCGTCTCAGGATCATAAGTGCAGTGGATCTCTACAACATTCCCGGCCTCATCCTTAATGACTTCATTACACTTGATGAAGTAGGCATGCTTCAGGCGAACTTCATTGCCCGGGAAGAGGCGGAAGTATTTGCTTGGCGGATTCTCCATGAAGTCGTCTTGTTCAATGTATAGCTCACGCGAAAAAGGAATTTGGCGGCTTCCCATATCCGGATTCTCCGTGTTGTTCTCGGCTTCGAGCAATTCCGTCTGGCCTTCCGGGTAATTCGTGATAACCACCTTCAGCGGATGGAGCACGGCCATGGTGCGGGGAGCTGTAAGCTTGAGATCCTCCCGGATAAAATGATCCAGCATGGCGGTCTCAACCTGCCCTTGGGCCTTCGAGATCCCGGCTTCATAGACAAAGCTCTTGATCGCATCCGGTGTATACCCGCGGCGGCGCAGTCCCGAGATGGTTGGCAGACGCGGGTCATCCCAGCCATCAACAATTCCCTCATCCACAAGCATCTTAAGCTTACGCTTGCTCGTAACTGCAGAAGCCAGGTTCAGGCGGCCGAACTCATATTGATGCGGGGCATGCGGCATCTCCGTCTCCGCAATAACCCAATCGTAGAATGGCCGCTGATCTTCGAACTCGATCGTACAGAGAGAGTGGGTAACCCCCTCAATGGCATCCTCCAATGGATGCGCGAAGCTGTACATCGGATAGATACACCAGGTATCACCGGTGTTGTGGTGGGTCGCATGGGCGATCCGGTAAATAACAGGGTCACGCAAATTAATATTCGGGGAAGCCATGTCAATCTTGGCGCGGAGCACCTTCTCCCCGTTCTTGAACTCACCGGCACGCATGCGGGTGAATAAGTCCAGATTCTCTTCTATTGAACGATTCCGGTAAGGGCTGTCTTCCCCCGGCTCTGTAAGCGTACCGCGCTTCTCGCGGATCTCATCCGCGCTAAGATCGTCCACATAGGCCTTCCCCTTCTTAATCAGCAGCACAGCGCGATTGTACATTTCTTCGAAGTAATCGGAAGCGAAGCGAAGCTCATCCCATTCGAACCCAAGCCACTTCACGTCTTCCTTAATTGAATTCACATACTCGATATCTTCCTTGACCGGATTGGTATCGTCGAATCGCAGATTGGTTCTCCCCCCGAATTCATCCGCGAGGGTGAAATTAATCCAGATGGCTTTGGCATGTCCGATATGAAGGTAGCCATTGGGCTCAGGAGGGAAGCGGGTAACAATCTCCTTTACCTTGCCGCTCTTTAGATCTTCCGTAATAATATTTTTGATAAAATTCGGAGGTGTGCTCGCATTCGTCACAGTATCTCCACCTTTCCGTCTGTTCTCTCTAGGTTTAAATATACCGATATCTGCACAATAGTTCAATGCACCTTCGCCTTGGAAGACCCCCGGCACTATGAATCCTTTGATAATCTCTACGAACTTCGATATAGTGACAATGAACAGGTGATAATTACGTCATCATGAATTTAAGGCAAAGGAGTTAGCTCGCATGGTAAAAGTTTTGTTCGTATGCTTGGGCAACATCTGCAGATCGCCCATGGCAGAGGCAATGTTCAAGCATCTGGTTAAGCAGGAAGGCTTAGAGGGACAATTTCAAATCGATAGTGCGGGTACTGGTGACTGGCACATTGGCAACCCCCCGCATCAAGGCACTTTAGATATTTTGAAGAAATATCAGGTCAGTTCTGAAGGACTCTTCGCCAGGCAGATTACTCCAGAGGATATGGAACAGTTCGATTACATCATAGCAATGGATGACAGCAACATTCAGAATATGTACAAAATCTCAGGTAAGCAGGAAGGCCGCAACACATTCCGGCTGCTCGACTTCAAGCAAGAGCTTCAGGTCAAGGATGTGCCGGATCCTTACTTCACCGGAGACTTCCAGGAGACCTACGATCTGCTTACTGAGGGACTTGAGGCTTTGCTGGCACATATCAAGCAAGAACAGGCTATCTCGTGATTTGATACCAGGGATATCCGGTGGAGATATGCTTCCCTAACGGCAGCCAGGTGAGCTCCATAATCCTGTATTCTGTAAGGGGAGCTATTGTCACTTAGAGTCAGCATCACCTTAAGGGCACTCTTTTACACCTTCCTGCCCTTCATCTGCTTTGGGCTGCTTAAGCGGGTACCACAGCAGAATATCATCAACATATCTGCCACCTAAATAGAATTCCTCTACAAGCCGTCCCTGCTCCATGAATCCGCAGCTGCGGTAGAATTCAAGCGCCTTTCCATTCGTCGCCAGCACGCGAAGACAAAGCTTGCGTATGCCCTGCCGGGCAGCATGCTGCTTCATGCCATCCATTAGCGCCCGGCCAATACCCTGCCGCTGATAGGACGGATGCACGGCAATATTAATTTCGTACACGTGGCCGTTGCTCTGAAGAGGCGTCGGGCAGTAGAAGCCCAGGTATCCGCATATTCTCTCTTCGATGACAGCAACCAGCTGTGAACCGGGTGGATTCTGCTGCAGGAAGCTCTCCCGTGTAACAGGTGCCAGCTCAGCAGGTGTCGTCTCCGAGCTCCATACCAGCTTATCAATTTCAATCAGCTCCGCCGCATCTCTAAGCTCGGATACGCGGATGAGCGTCTGTCCGAATCTCATCGTGTCGCTACCCTCCAGTCCAATGCTCCGTATTCTTGCCTGTGTATATATGATAAATACAACCTCATACGCGCAAAAAACCCAGCTCTTATGTTAAAAGCCGGGTGGATTCCCGAATCACAAGCTCCGCCGGGAAAATTTTATGAGCATGCTTAACCTTCTTATTTATCATATCGAACAGGATTCGTATCGTCTCTTCGGCAATCTCTTCCACCGGCTGCCTGATCGTAGTAATAGACGGATTATAATAAAATGACATATCCACTCCATCAAATCCGGCAACGGAGTAATCCTCCGGCACCTTCTTGCCTGCCTCCAGCAAGGCTTTGCACGCACCAATGGCCATGCTATCAGAGACGGCATAAATGGCTGTGAACTCTTCCTTAGACTGTAACAGCTCTTTCGTAACCACATACCCATTCTCCATGGAGTAGCTCTCAACATCTTCCTTCATGCTCAGAACCAATTGATCATTCAGCTGGACGCCATGATCCTCCAGCGCTTTCTTGTAGCCATCATACCTTAACTTCCCGATACTTACGTCATCCACAGGAGCTGTAATAATTGCAATCTTCTTATGACCCAAGCTGCACAGGTAGTCCACCATTTTGTAACTTTCCTTGAAGTCATCCACGGCTACATAAGAGAGCTCATCCGGATCGAACTCTTCCGTCGTTCCTATGGTGCTCAGCACAAAAGGCACGGTCAGCTGATCGAGCTTAACTCTGGGATGAGAGAAGCTTCCTCCGAGAAATACAATTCCCTTAAGACGTTTCTCCTTCACGAGCTCTATCGCAACCTCGATCTCATCCTGGTTCTCATCTACCCGCTGAAGAATGAAGGAGTATTTCTTGGTCTGGATCTCCTTCTCAAATACCTGTATCATCCGGTTGAAGAAGGCGTTGGTGATCCCCTTAATAAGTACGGCAATCGTCTTGGAAGCGGACCGCTTCAGATTTCGAGCGCTGTTATTCGGGACATAATGGTTCTCTTTAATTACCTGCATAATCATGGCTTTGGTCTCTTCATTAATGTCCGGGTGGTTATTAATGGCTCTTGAGACGGTAGTAACGCCCACGCCACACATTCTAGCAATATCTATAATCGTAATAGCCATATTTATTCTTTCCTTACGCTGTAGCCGCCATCATCACGTAACTACATCCTTTGTTTTTAATAATCATAAATATAGCAATTTAAGAAGCAAATGACAATAAACTGTTATTGGCTTATACATCCAATTGGCCTCTTCAAAACAAAAAGCAGGGTACCCCTGATCACATGATCAGGAGAGTTACCCTACTAATATCTATACATCCATAGACTTGAAAGTTAACCTTTAACTGCACCAGCTACTACGCCTTCAATAATATACTTCTGGCATAGCAAGTAGAATACGACAATCGGAACGATAGCCAATACGAGCATTGCCATCATAGCCCCCATGTCGATAGAACCATATCCACCCTTGAGGTATTGAATCGCAAGCGGAATGGTCTGCCACTCTGTACCAATGACCAATTTAGGCAATAGATAGTCATTCCATACCCACATTACGTTAAGGATAGCTACCGTAATCGCAATGGGCTTAAGGATAGGAAATACGACTTTGAAGAACGCCTGAATCGGGCCGCAGCCGTCAATCATCACAGCCTCTTCAACTTCCAGCGGGATCGATTTCACAAATCCGCTGAACAAGAAGACGGACAGACCTGCGCCAAAGCCCAAGTAGATCAGAATAATCCCGATGGGGTTATCGATATTCAGCGTGTTCGCTGTCTTCGTCATTGTGAACATTACCATTTGGAAAGGAACGATCATGGAGAAGACAAACATATAGTACAGCAAGCTGGTGAACTTGCTTTTTACCCGGGTAATGTACCAAGCTGTCATTGCTGTCAACAGAACGATAACCGCTACTGAAGCCACCGTAATGAAGACCGACATACCAAATGCACTTAAGAAATCTGTCTTCGCTATACCACCAGTATAGTTCTTCAGACCAGCAGAAGTCGTGCTGGTTGGCAGATCAAAAGGCGTATCGCTGATGAAGAACTTTCCTTTGAAGGAGTTCATCAGAACGATGAATATAGGAGATAAGAATATAATAGACAGAATCAGCATGATAATGAAAATGGTATAATCTTTCGCACGTGCCTTTTGCATTAATTCTCAACTTCCTTTCTTCTGGTAATGACGAGCTGCACTAAGGCGATCAGTGCTACCAGGACAAAGAATACAACCGCTTTGGCCTGACCCACGCCTTCCCAACCGGTCCTACCATAGAAAGTATTATAGATATCCAGAGCCAACATCGAAGTCTCTTTTGCTGGAGCTCCGGCCGTGAGTGCCAAGTTTTGGTCAAACAGCTTAAATGAATTAGATAAGGACAAGAACAAACAGATTGTAATGGATGGCATAACCATAGGCAGAGTTACGCTGCGAAGAATTCTGAAGCGGTTCGCTCCATCAATTTGTGCCGCTTCCATCAAATCCTTAGGTACGTTCTGAATTCCGGCAATGTAGATGATCATCATATAACCGATCAATTGCCAGTTCATGAGGACAACGAGCCCCCAGAAGCCGTAAGTTGCGCTAGAAGTCAAGGTAAGATCGAATTTAATCAGGACACCGTTAATAATCAACTGCCAGATGTAACCTAGTACGATACCGCCTATCAGGTTAGGCATGAAGAAGATCGTTCTAAATAAATTGGTACCTTTCTTCCCCCGGGTTAACAGCAGACCGAGCAAGAAGGCGAATACATTGATCGTAATTACAGACACAATTGTAAATTTAACCGTGAACCATAGAGCGTCCAGAAACTCTTGGTTTGAGAATGCTCTGACGTAATTTTTAAGCCCTATCCATTTGGCATCGTTCACTGTGGTGAATTCAGTAAAGGATAGATAAATACCCAGTATGAACGGAATTATAAATGCGATTAAGAATGCTAGTATGGTTGGTAATGCAAAAAGAGCAAAATATTTTTTTATCGACTTTTGCATATTCCTACTCCTTATCCAGGATTAATGGTTATGCCACTGTTCGCCAGAAGGTTCACAGTGGCATATTTTTATCTATAGTCTAATACATTTTCAACAACTATTTTGCTTTTTCGGATTTCCAGGAATCGATAACAGCTTTCTCTACATCAGCCCATTGCAGGCCGCCTTGTACGTATTGCAGCAATGCACTACCGAAGCTGTTCTTGAACTCTTCACTTGGGAATGCGGCGAATGTCCAAGGCACTGTGTTCAGGCCTTTGCTCATCCAGCTGCTAACTTCTTTCGCAAGCGGATCTGCTGGTCTTTCTTCTTCTTTAAATGTGTTGAAAGGAGCGATAAATCCAAGCTCACCACTTACATACTTCTTACCTTTTTCACTGGAGAACAACCACTCCAAGAAAGCGATTGATGCTTTTTGCTTCTCAGCGGATACTTTGCTGTTCACAGCGAAGTAGTTCTCAGTACCGATAGCCAGACCTTGCTTCTCTTCACCAGCAACACCAGTGTAAATAGGCATGAATTTAACATCTTCGGCTTTAACTACGTTACCGTCTACACCGTTGATTTGGGACCAGCCCCAGTTACCGTTCTGAACCATAGCGGATTGACCCAAAGCGAATTCAGCCATAGAGTCAGCTACTGTTTTGCTGCCCAGCAATGTTTTCTTAGTTACAGAGTTGTTCGTGTACAGATCGAAAATGTTTTGGAAGTTCTTACCGTACTTGAATGTAATTTCATTAGATTGAAGACCTGCTTGAACCGGATCCTTCACAGATGTGTTGTCTTTGAACTCATAGAACAAAGGAAGGTTAGCCAAGTGGGACTGCCATCTCCATTGCTCGCCTGCACCCAGGGAAGTAGAGGAGAATACGCCTTTAATGCCGAGCTGATCTTTCTTGGCTGTCATATCTTCAACAACCGCTTTCAGCTTGTCAAATGTGTTAACTTCAGCTACAGAAGCGTAAGGAACCGCTTTGTCAGCCAGAGCAAAGTACTTCTTCATGATCGCGTCATTGTAGATGATACCGTAACCTTCTACTACATAAGGAATACCGTATACGCCTTCGCCATCTTTAACTGCCAGACTGTTATCTGTCAGATAGCTATAAAGCTTAGTATCCTTAAGATCTAGTGTGTAATCCTTCCAAGATTGGTAGCCTACAGGCCCGTTAATCTGGAAAATTGTAGGAGCGTCAGATTTTGCAATCTCAGCTTTAAGCGTAGGCTCATAAGTTCCACTAGCAGCAGTTACAACTTTAACTTTCACGCCAGTCTCAGCTTCATAATCCTTAGCAATTTTGTCGTAAGTCTCAGCAATTTCAGGCTTAAAGTTAAGGAAGTAGATTTCTTCTTTAGCCGTCTTTCCTGTTGTACCATTTGTACCGGTGTTAGTCTCCTCTTTGTTACCGCAGCCTACAGCCAATCCAGCAAGCAAGGTCATGGAGAGCATAAGCGTTAGCCATTTCTTCATCTTCATTCTATTTCCCCCTTGTTCATACAATGTTCGAATTGAATGCGTTTCCGTGAATAGGATCGAAAATCGTGGTAACGCTTCCGACAACCTTATCGGCAACCATTCCGGTAACGTTTTCAACTGCACGGTTATAGTAACATATTAATTTTTACTTGGCAATAATTTTGTTTGGGCATTTAACAAAATATAACTTAACATTTTTTTCAAGCTACAGACACTCTGCCCGTCATCTGGCTTGTACTTCCGTTGTGGACCTGACTTGGGACGGGACCAGATTGGTCATACATACTATGCCCGCGCTTTCTGGGAATATACAACATTATATTCGCAATCGCCGTCTTCACAGACTCGTTCACTTAGAACCCTAGGTCTATAATCAATCTAAAAAAGGAACCCCGCGGGGTTCCTTGACTCTTTCCGTTATTAGCAGCGCTGCCTCAGATATTACCTGCCGTTCCGTTTCACATCAACTACAGTGGAGAAGAAGGTGGCCCCTCCTCCCATATCCGCAAGGCGGCTCGGGGTGAGTGCGTTGGCACGCTGTCTCCCGTTATCTCCTTCCCACCAAAGCCCCTGACTGACCACGATGCCTGGAAGCATCTTATCTACGACTAGCGCTTTGACAATGAAGCTGCCGCGATCGTTCCACACTGTGACTTCATCGCCATCGTTAATTCCCCGATGCCGGGCGTCTTCAGGATGAATCTGAAGGGCAGGGCCTTTCTCAAGCCGCATCAGCTTTGGCACATTGGCAAAGGTCGAATTCAGGAAGCTGTGATTCGGCGGGGAAATGAACATCAGCGGATAGGTGGATTCCTTACCCGGACGTCGTTGTCCGTCATAGCCCTCATGCAGTGGCACGTAAGTGGGAAGCGGAGGCAGACCCGCCTCAGCCAGCGTGGCTGAGTACAGTTCGATCCTGCCTGATGGCGTTGTCAGACGATCCAGATAATGCAGCCGCTCATCTATATTAAGCTGTACGAATCGGCGATCCTTGAGCGCTTCATAGGTAACCCCTGTGAGATACGGGTTATTCTCCACCTGGAGGGCAGCTTGGATCATTTCAGGCTCCGTCTCCTGGAATGCCTCGTCCTCAAAGCCCATCGCCTTTGCCAGCAGCTTGAAGGTCTCCACATTGCTCTTGCTCTCCCCGATTGCCGGGATCACCGGCTCCTGAAGCTGCACATAAGTGTGCCAGTAGGAAGTATACAGGTCCGTATTCTCAAAGGTTGATGTGGCTGGGAGAATTATATCTGCGTATTTCGCGGTATCTGTAATGAAGAGGTCATGAACCACGGTGAACAGATCCTCACGCAGCAGCCCCTGCTCCACTCTGCCTGTCTCCGGAGCCACTACAGCCGGGTTGGCGCAGTAGACGAACAAGGCATGAATGGGAGGGTCAAGCTGCAGCAGCACATCGCCAAGCTGATTCATGCTGACGCTTCTCGCTTCCGGGTTCGGCCGCAGGTCAGGCCGTTCCAGCGCTTCGCTGTTAACTTTGGCATAGGGTCCATTGGACTTGAAGGCCCCGCCCCCCTTAACCAGCCACTGACCCGTCAGCGCAGGCAGGCAGGTGATGGTTCTGACTGTCATACCGCCATTGTCATGATGCTGGAGCCCGTTGCCAATATGAATATACGCCGGTGAAGTCTTCCCATACATCATGGCAAGCTTCACAATGTCTTCCGCAGGCACGCCTGTAATCGTGCTTACAAGCTCAGGTGTATACTCCCGGACATGCTCTCGCAGCTCCTCATGACCTACCGTGTACCGGGCAAGGAACGCCTCATTCACCAGACCCCGGTCAAACAGAACATGCATCATCCCCACAGCTAGTGCTCCGTCTGTTCCCGGATACAGCGGTATGAACCAGTCGGCCCGCTCTGCGGTCCGGTTGCGGTGAACATCGATCACAACCAGCTTCGCTCCGCGCTTCCTGGCCTGTTCGATAATCGGAATCATATGCATGTTCGTGCTAACAATATTGCCGCCCCATACAATGAACAGCTCGGCTTCCGCAGCATCCTCCGGAATCGTCCCGCCGCCGAAACCCATCGTATACTTAAATCCCGCATTACCCGCAGCATTGCAGATCCCCTGCTGGAGCTTGGTTGATCCCATGCGGTTGAAGAACCTCCGGTCCATGCCATCCACACTGAGGATCCCCATATTGCCGTAAAAGCTGTACGGCAGAATAGTCTCAGGACCATGCTCCGCGATCAACTGCTTGTACCGGGCGGCAATCTCCGCAGCAGCCTCGTCCCAAGAGATGCGTTCGAATTTGCCCTCGCCCTTCGCGCCTATACGCTTGAGTGGATAGAGCACCCGCTCCGGATGGTATACCCGCTCAGTCATATTCCGTACTTTGTTACATATGGCGCCGCGAGTAACCGGATGCTCAGGATTACCCGTCACCTTGACAATTCTTCCATGCTCTTTATGCAGTAATAACCCGCATGTATCTGGACAATCCAGTGGACACACCGCGGGGAATATTCCATTCTCTTGGTCTATCAAGCTCATCTCTCCCCTTAACCTGATCAAATCTATCATAAAGGGAGCGCCTTCCGACTGCAAAAAATAATAATTCAACCCGTTTCAACTCAGAGCCAGGGAGGTAATAATAACTAATGTTCAGCATAAAGCAGGGTTATTCCCCCAAATCCTGCTTTATGCTGAATTTTTGTGTTGTAAGGTACACTCTAGACCACGCTCTTGCGAAGCGGCTCTGTGCCCCTTAACTCCGGCTTCGCTGCCGTCTTCTCTTTGACACCCCGGAGATAGGCCACATAATACGCCGCTGCAACGAAGATGGATCCGCCTACCAGATTCCCGAGCCATACCGGAACGAAATTCCCGAAATACACGGCCCATGTGTAATGCCCTGCAAAAATTGCAGCCGGAATCAGGAACATATTTGCAACCACGTGCTGGAATCCAATTGCCACGAAGGACATCGTAGGGAACCAGATGGCGAGGATTTTGCCGCTCATATTATCAGCCCCATAAGATAACCACACCGCAAGCGCCACCAGCCAGTTACATCCGATTCCCGACACAAAAGCCTGTATAAAAGTGGCATCCAGCTTATGTCCAGCCATCTCGACAGTCTTGGCCAGATAAGGGCCGGTCTCTGTCAATCCCGCCACATGCCCGAAGAAATATGCAACGAACAGTGCACCGGCAAAATTACTTAGCGTTATCACAAGAATATTAATGGCTCCCTCGCGAAGCGTAATCTTCCTGGCCATCCCGGCAAGCGGAACTGCCATCATATTGCCCGTCAGCAGCTCACCTCCCGCAAGCAGGACAAGAATCAGCCCTACCGGGAACACCGAAGCTCCAATAAATGTGGCAAAGCTGCCCCACGCCTCAGGCGCACTGGCAATAACGCGAATATCAAGCAAAAATCCCAAGGCAATAAAGGCTCCCGCCAAAAATCCCAGAATTAACATGTTAGCCAGCTTGTTATGTGCCTTGTGTGTTCCGTTCTGAACCGTTATCTCTGCAATTTGGTCCGGTTTATAATACGCCATACTAAAGGCCTCCTCAATAGATTGGTCTCTCACTCCAACCCTATTGTAGTGCGTGCCCACCGCTTATAAAGTAACAAAAATCATAATTAGTGAATATTTTCACATAACAAAAAGAGACCTTGTAACATGACAAAAGCTGCCCCCCTTATGGGAGGACAGCTGTGGAGATGTCAAGCTATGGTTAGCAGGCTGGTTCAGACATGTGCCGGCTGCTTCGATGGAACTGGAGGAAGCGCCTGAAGACCAGCGGTATTCAAGAAGTTCCAAGGCTTGTTGTAATGCGGCTGGAAGAAGAAGTCGATGAAGGCCAGCTGCTCCATCTTCATATTGTTCTGAACGCATACCGAAATCGTATTGATCGATTGAGTAAGCTCCGCTTTCGACATGAGCTGTGCCCCGAGAATGCGGCGGGTTTCTTTTTCGAATACGACCTTCAGCTTGACAGGTTCATGTGTCGGCATGAATTCAGGACGGTAGTTCTCGTTAATGATGACGGCATCGGCATCGATTCCCGCCTCTCTGGCTGCCACCTCAGTCAGCCCGGTTCCGGCGATGTTATCCTCATAAATCTTGATGCCCGAGGTACCTTGAGTTCCCATATAGGACACGGTAGGCTCAACCAGGTTGCGGGCTACAAGCGTACCCATACGAACCGCGTTGGTAGCCAGCGGAATATAAGCATGCTTCTTCGTTGGATTATAGAAGACCGCACAGCTGTCACCAGCGGCATACACATTCTTCTTGCTCGTCTGCATGAATTCATCCACGATGATCGCACCGTTATCCAGCATATCCACCTGACCCTTCAGCAGGCCCGTATTCGGACGGAAGCCGATACACATAATCACGAGATCTGCCTCGTATTCCCCCTTGGAGGTTACGACTTTAGTTACATTGCCGTACTCGCCTTCGAACCGGGTCACCTTCTCCCCAAGAGCAAGCTTAATGCCATGCTCCTTAAGATTGTCCTCAATGGCATCTGTGAACTCTGGATCCAGGTATTTGCTGAGAATGCGTTCTTCGGCATCTATCAACGTCACCTGCTTGCCATTCAGCTGGAAAGCCTCCACAAGCTCAACGCCAATATATCCGGCACCTACAACCACGATGTTGCGGGAATCCTTAGCCTTCTCGATAATCGCATTGGAATGATTCCAGTTCTTCGAGAGAACAATATTGTTAAGCTCGCTGCCTTCGAATTTGGGTACGATTGGCCATGAACCTGTAGTTACGATCAGCTTGTCATAGCTATCCTGGAATTCTTCACCTGTCTCCAGATTACGTGCGACCAGCACACTCTTGTCAGTATCTACACTCACTACCTCATGAAGCATCTTCGTATTCACACCCAGCTCGGCAAGCTGATCCGGCGAGGAATAGAACAGACCCTGAGGATCCTTAACCATACCACCCACATAAAGGGCGATCCCGCAAGACAAGAAGGAAATATTGTCATTACGTTCGTACACGGTAATTTCGGCCTCTGGATACAACTTGGCGGTGTTAACGATAGCTGCGGTTCCTGCATGGGTACATCCGATAACTGCTACTTTCATAATTACTTCCTCCTCCATATTTATAAGCAAAATATTTTTCAGCGCTCATCTTATCTCTTCATCATCTTGTGAAAATGTTCACTTTTAAAAGGATGATCTTGTGAATTAATTCACCTCATGACGTTATTATAGTGTGATTTTTTTCACATTACAATAGGTAAAGCAGTTATTCACATATTGTTCACAATCAGAAGCATTTTTTGCGTTGTTTCTAATTGCTTTTTTACAAGTCATGATATGAGGGCATTGGAGGATATCTGCTGCTATTGATGGTGCTGCGCTGTTGCTGTTACCGCTCTGTTGCCTGTCTTTTACGCTTGGCGGAACTGCTGCAATCCTAGTCTCCCCGGTGGGACGGTGGCCTATCCACTCCCCCTTTTCTTTTTAAAGGTCAATTATGCGGGTAATGGAATGCATATAAGGGAAAGATGAATCTAGGATCATGCTGCGTGAATTTTGATAAGGAGGCCGGATTTCATGAAAACCATTTTTGTCGCCGGAGCACACGGGGAGACAGGACGGCGCATTGTCCGTGATTTAATTGATGCCGGTTATCGGGTACACGGACTAGTTAGAACAGAAGATCAGGCAGCAGCAATACGGCAGGTGGGCGCTGAACCTTTTATCGGGGATCTGAACGGGGTATTCTCGGAAGGACTTAAGGGAGCGGATGCGGTGATCTGTGCTGTAGGCGCGGGGGCCTCTGGCAATCCGGAAGAAGTTGACCATCTAGGCACGGTACGGCTCATTGAGCAGTCCATCTTGGATGGTGTAGAGCGGTTCATCCTGATCAGCTCGGTCGGTACCCTAGCGCCTGACCAGATGCCGGATCTGCTGAAGCCTTTCCTGCTTGCCAAAAGACGGGCCGAGAAGGTGCTTGAGGAAAGCACGCTGAACCATACCATTATTCGCCCGGGCGGCCTGACGAACGAACCGCCGACTGGACGGGTTACGACATCCATAGGGGCGACCCGGCACGGGCGGATCTCCAGAGATGACGTTGCCAAGGCAGCGGTTCTCGCCTTGTCTCTTCCTCAGACCGAATTATGCGCATTCGAGATGATTGAGGGAGACGTTCCTCTGGAAGAAGCGCTGCAGCAGCTTAGGCAGGATCAGGCACAGGAATAGGAACGGAGCTGGGAATAGAAATGGAAACGATGGAATTAGAAGTGGGAATGAGAACGAAGAAAAGCAAGGACAAGAGCAAAGACAAGAAGGCTCGCGCTGATACGACGTGATCTCCTTCTATGTGAAATAAGCCGTCTCCCCATGAGGGAGGCGGCTTATTCCACTAACACGAAGCATACAAGATTACAATGACGAGCTAACGGCCCCTATGCTTGTCCTTGGCCTTCTGCCGCACGATTTCCCGCTTGCGCTCCTTAAATTCCTCACGCTGTGCCTTGCTGACCACCCGCCTCAGCCGCTTCCGCTGCTCCATCTGCAGCTTAATCGCCTGATCGGCATAACTTCCGGCGCCATGCGCTCTGCTCTCCTCGGCTGCAAGCCTCTGAAGCCGCTTGGGATTCACCCGGCGTGTGGGCATCAGCTTACCCTCCACCTCGGCTGTCATCGATTCCATAAGTGAAGTTAGATGCTTGCTAATAAATTCAAGCACCTCGGCATCAGCCGGTTCGGTGCCGAATATGAATCGGCCAGCCCGTAATCTGCCTTCTTCCTCTTCTTGCACCACACCCACCCAATACCGGCCTTCGTAATACACTGTTAACGTCATACCTGTTAACCCCCTCTGTTCATCCGAAAGCGAAGGACATCCCGAGGGGGGAAGGTTACTGCTCTCGAACGGCCAAAGCGGATGACTCGCTTCTGTGCCATAGAGAGGTCCGGACTACCAACCGGACTGTGTTTGTACGCCTTCCTTCTCATGATACGAGAACGCGCGCACAGGTGCAATTCATAGGACGGCAAAAGAAAAAGGACCGCTGCTGCGCAGTCCGATCCTTTATGAAGACTTCACCGCGGCCCTGATGGACGCCGCCTTTTCTTCCCGCTGCTCACGGGTTAATTTGGGACAGGAATAGCAGTATCCATGCCCCGTATCCGTCCGGTAAGCCAGGCAGCAGGTGGGCTTCATCTGCGACAACTGACCTGGATTATATAGATCTTCAATCCATTTGGGCTTGTAGTTAAATGGATTTCTGCTAAGGCCAAAGACGGAGGAATCCACGCCCTTAATCAAATACTCATGGTCTTCCTGCAGACGGAGACGATCCGCTTCATGTTCCAGTTCACCACTAATATGCCTGATGTAATAGGCAACACCAAGCGGCAGCTGTCCCCAGACCTGGGCCGCCGGAAGCCCCGATACATTTGCCAGCATCCCGAACACCGGGCGCAGTGTATCCCTGTAGAAGCCCTCAAGGGCATCTGCTCTCAAGCGGTCCCGTTCCTGTGCAGGCCAAGGATGTTCAGCCGCATCTTGAAGCAGGAAGAATAGGGCCGGGTAACCTTTCTTCCGGCTGATATGCAGGGACAAATTGGTCAACGAGAGATCCAATCGCGTCTCACTTAGAGAGATCATGTATTGAAATACAACACATACTCCGCGCCATGCCGAAGCGAAGTAGGTGGAAGCGACCTGCAAGTCCTGCCCTTTGATCTCTGCCTGAAAGGCCTTAAGGAAATCTATAGCCTGATCTTCCTTAAGGAGGTCAGAAGCCTGAATGCTTAGAACCGCATCATGAGGCTCTTCTCTTACGATGTTGAACAACTGCTCGAACTGTTCATAATTGAGTTTCACAAATGTCCCTGCCTTCCTGTGACCTGGCTAATATTCCAGGCTATCTTGAAGATGCCGCTCTCATGCCCACACCCGCTGGCCGGACAGCGGATTTCTTGGCTGGTCTAAGCTCATGGGGGCGGGAAGCAAGATCATACGGAAGACACAGGGGCACGCCGCTGCGAGGGTCCGTCACAATATCAGCTTCAATTCCAAACACCTCACGAAGCACATCCTGGGTTACGACTTCCTCAGGAGTACCTGAAGCTATGGCCTGCCCCTTCTTGATGGCAATGACGTGATTGGCATAACGTGCCGCATGGTTCAAATCATGCACGACCATAACGATCGTGCGATTGGCTTCCGCGTTAAGCCGTTCAAGCAGATGAAGAACCTCAAGCTGGTGGGCCATGTCGAGGAAAGTAGTAGGCTCATCAAGGAACAGAATCGCCGTCTCCTGAGCCAGAGCCATCGCAATCCAGGCACGCTGACGCTGCCCGCCCGACAGCTGGTCAAGAGGCCGGTCTCTGAATTCCTGCATGCCTGTGGCTTCAATTGCCCACTCAATGACCTGCTTATCCTCGCTTCTCAAGCTGCCAAATCCCTTCTGATAAGGGAACCGCCCATAGGAGACAAGCTCATACACAGTCAGGCCCTCCGGGGCAGTCGGATTCTGCGGAAGAATGGCCAGCTGCTTGGCTACTTCGCGGGTGGATTGTTTATGAATAGACTTGCCGTTCAGAATCACACTGCCGCCCTTCGGCTGCATAATCCGGGCCATGGTCTTAAGAATTGTCGATTTGCCGGAACCATTCGCTCCCACAAGAGCTGTAATCTTGCCTTCAGGAATCTGTATATTCAAATCTTCAACGATTAATCGGTCTTCGTAAGCTATATCCAAGTGTGAGGTCTGTAAAGATACCATCATCATTCTCCCTCTCCGGTAAGCTGTATTCTCAATTGAGCCAAATGATAACCATTATCAACTTCATATTTAAAGATACTGATAATCATTATCAGTGTCAATGTCTTTTTTTCATATATATCTACGATCCCGTCAACATATTCTTCTTATTGGGAGTCCACCCACCTCTGGGGTGATCATCTGTGCTTCAAGTCTCCGCTTCTACAGAGATTAATCAATCGGAGCTTTATTGATCCATTATCCGTCCGCCCGAGGCTCCCAAATGCAGAGACAGGTTCTCATTCACCTATAGTATCCTTCTGCATGAATTTAACAGGATTCAGCCGCCGGAATGTAAAAAGAGCAGCCTGCTCCTCGGATGAAGGAGAGCTGCTCTTGCATTTAGATATTAGTTGTAACAGCTTAGCCCTCTGCTTGTGCAAGACGAACGAGCAGGTGTGCAAGCTGATGGCGCTGCTGCTGATCTCCGACTTTCCAGAGCTCTTGCAGAAGCTTCTCCTCACGGTTGCGCGGCTCTTCGTTCGCTGCGAGGTAACCCGCAATTTTCTCAGCCGTCTTAGCTATTGTCTCTTCGCTAAGTCCAATGTTTTGAGCAAGTTCAATTCGCTCAGAAAGATATTTCTTGAAGGATTGGAAATTATTCAAAATCTCATCCTTCTGTCCTTGATCCATCCGGTCCAACGCATCATCTACTTTATTCAGCGCAACTTCGCCTTCCTTGTTAACAGCATGTTCTAATTCAGACATGGTACTGCCTCCTTTGGATGATTGAATGAGTTGTGCGTGTACATACCTTCATAACCCATAGGATTGATGGATGAATCATAGACTACTTGCTATGGAGTCCCGGATACCTCTACAGCATCATAATATTCTTCGAGCGTAATTCCTTTGCTGGTCACATCCTGCGCAATCTCCTTGCCGACATAACGGATATGCCAAGGCTCGTATTTATAGCCGGTTATCGACTCCTTGCCTTCAGGATACCGGACGATATAGCCATACTCCTGCACATGCTCTTTCAGCCACTCGGCTTCCTTGGTTCCTCCAAAGCAGGATTCCGCCGCACATTTCCCATCGCTACCGGACACGTCAATAGCGAGGCCTGTCTGATGTTCGCTGTAACCGGGTACTGCGCTGTAGGTTTTGGCCTTCTCCAGGCCGTCCTTCTTCACGTAACGATTGAACAGACTCGTCTGTGTCTTCTTGGACCGGTAGGCGGATACCCCCGCCAGATGGACCCCATCCTGCCTGGCAGCTGCGAACATCTCTTCCAGAGCTGCGGCAGCCTCTTTGCGCATTTTGCGCTTGTCGATCTTCTCGCTGAACGTGAACGGAACATCAGGGTATACAAGGTCGTTCGGCTCGTAGTCGTCCGGCAGACCAAACTGCTTGTTCACCAGGACCGCTTCGCTCTCCGGATCGGTTGCGGCCGTCTTCACGTCTTCACTTTGGCCTTCAGGCTTCGGGCCATCCGGCTCCTCCGTTCCCCCGTTAGTATGCCCCGATTGTGTTCCCGAAGATTCAGGCTGAGCTACGGCAGGTTCCGTAACCTTCCCCTGTTCCGTCTCTGCTGTCTGCCCGTTAGAAGAGGACTCTGGACTCTGGGTGCCCGGCGCTGCCTTATCTTCCCCGCAGCCATTGAGCAAGGCAGCTGTAAGCATTAACGCGGACGCTGCCAGGGCCAGACGGGCCGCCCGGCTTCTCATGCGAGGCTTGGCCTCACGGGATTGTATCTCTTCACATGAATTTCTCATTCCTTGTGGTTCCTCCTGTCGTCCGGAGTGATCCGGTTCTCTGTACTATATTTAGACTGATGCATGCGATAAAAGGTTACATGAACAGCGGCCAGGAACGGCGAAGCGGCTGACGCCCCACCGGGCGGACACAGCTCGGCCCTAGAGCCGCGCAAGGAATAGACCGGTCGTGCCTTATTCGACCGGCTGCACACAAGCAAAAGCCGGCTCAATGAGATGAGCCGGCTGCATGCAAGGGCCTACCGCTTGCCGCCTCTGCGGCTGCGGTCACTGCCGCCGGCACGGCCGCCTTGGCCGGCCTGCCGGGCGGACCCGCCCGGGCGCGGCTTCGAGCCGCCGCGCCCGCGGGAATCGCCGCCGCCAGGGAACGGCGGCGCGTCACTCCGGCCGGCGGAGCTGCTGCGCCGGCCGCTGGCTTGCCCGCGGCTCTCGCTGCCCGTGCCGCGGCCACCTTGGCTGCGCTCGCCGCCGAAGCCGTGCCCGCTTCCGCGGGCCCCGCCGCTGCGCTCGGCACTGCCGCGCTCGCGTCCGCCGCGGCCCTCTTGGCTGCGGCCGCGTCCATCGCCGCGCTCGCCGCTGCCTCCGCGACCACCACGGCCGCCCTGACTGCGCTCGCGGCCACCGCTGCGTCCGCCGCTTCGGCCTCCGCTGCGCTCACCACGGCGGGAGCCTTCCCGCTCCCCGCCTGATCTCGACGAGCGGCCCTCGCCTTCCTCGTGGCTCACCGAGGATTTCTTCACTGCCGTGAACGAATGGCTTGACGGCTCATAGCGCTCCCGATCAATCCGCTGATTGATGCCGCGCTCGATATCCCGCAGCTCCGGCATGTCCTTCGGGGCCACGAAGGTCACCGCAAGCCCCTTCTCTCCCGCACGGCCTGTCCGGCCAATCCGGTGGATGTAGCTCTCATGATCCTGAGGAACATCATAGTTATAGACATGGGTTACCCCTTCAACGTCGATTCCGCGGGCCGCCACATCCGTAGCCACAAGGAACTGAAGCTTCGCACTCCGGAAAGAGCGCATGACCTGCTCACGCTTCGCCTGGGAGAGATCGCCGTGCAGCTCACCGGAGATATAACCTCTCTCCTGCAGGGCTTGATTCAGCGCCTTGGCCCGAACCTTGGTCCGGCAGAAGACTACAGCGAGATAGGGGTGATCGCGCTCCATCATATCAACAAGAGCGTCCTCCCGGGTGCGGTCTGTACATTCAATGACCAGCTGGCGGATATTCCCGCGCGGGATATGATCCTGCTTGGAGGCAATCCGGACATCCTGCGGCTCTTTCATATAGACCTTGGCCAAATTCCTGACTTTCTCCGGCATCGTTGCCGAGAAGAGCATCGTCTGACGGCTTCTCGGGATGGAGCGCATAATGGTCTCAACTTCCTCGAAGAATCCCATATGCAGCATCTGATCCGCTTCATCAAGCACCAGCATTCTGACCTTGTCCAGCTTAAGGGCCCCGCGTCTCATATGATCCAGCAGACGCCCCGGTGTCCCGATGACGAGCTGACAGCCACCCGCAAGCTTGCGCAGCTGGCGTTCCACATCCTGTCCTCCGTATGCGGCCAGCACAGACACCCCTTCACGTCCGGCGGCAAGCCTGCGCGCTTCAGCGGTAATCTGGATCGCGAGCTCCCGGGTCGGTGTAATGACAAGAGCCTGGGCATTGTCCACCTCTGGTCGAATTTTGTGCATAATCGGGAGCAGGAACGCAAGCGTCTTCCCTGTACCCGTCTGGGCCTGGGCAATCAAGTCATGTCCCGCAAGCAGCTTTGGAATCGCCGCTTCCTGCACAGGCGTAGGATTCACAATCCCCTGTTCCTGCAAAATATCATAAAAGGCGGGCAGAAAGCCCCAATCTTGAAAAGTCGTCAAATCAATTCACCTCATAATTCAGATAGTCCGGCCAACCACCGGACTTCAGCCCCGCCCTCCACTGTACACCGGTACAGCTTAAGAAAGGGTAACCATTTCCTCATGTGTATGGCCCTAGGTCCTGTTACTCATACCTGGCCTACACTTATTGTACCAAGGACTTCCGCTACAAACAAAAGACCGATCCGCCTTTGCCAGGCGTTCCGGCCTTTTCTCTATTGTTCAGTATAACACGGTTTGTCTATCATGAACCCTCAAATTAATCCTGGTTCTTCGGCTGCCTATCCAGACACCCGTGCAGCCCACTTCGCAGCTTGCAGCAGCAGCTTCTGGTACACAGGATGCTGGAATGCAGGCTGGTCGTTACCCGGCATCAAATATACAACACGCCCCAGGCCGTAGGAATGCGCCCACGCTGCGGGATGCCATTCACCATCAGTCGTTGTGTACTCAAGCAGAACCGTCTTTTCCGTAAAAGGGTCGAATTCGAAGCGGTAAGGCTCATCCTCGATCTTGAAGCCTTCAATCCCCCGCGTAACATCATGCCCCGGCCCGGTCACTCGAAGCTCCAGAGTCTGTCTGGAGCGATGGGCGGTGTGCTTTGCTCCGATGAGCTGAGCCAGCTCGTAACGGTTATCCATAATAATACCGTTGTGCAAGATTAGCAGACCCCCGCCGCCGCTGACAAAAGACAGCAGGCCTCCGGTCTGCTTCAACGACAGCTTCTCTGTCCAGCTGTCCAGATAGGATATACACAGATCAAATGCACCGAGGTTGTTATATTCGAACATATGATTATTCTCACTGCACTGCACACTGAGATAGTCCTGCAGGGTATGGGTGATCTCCGCATCCACACCCTGCAGAGGGTGAAACTTGGGATGCGTATAGTCCCCGATTAACAGCGCCTTCTTCTTATTCATAGGTCATCTCCTCACGCAAGGGATCTTATCATCACAGGAACAATCTGTACCTAGTTCAACTCGTCTCCACGCTTATAAAATGGCTGGCTTTCTCCGGCATAATATTTGGCCAGCTCTACCATCATGCTCCCCATCCGTTCCTCTCTGGGAGCAACAATCCTCGGAATTCCGGCTTCCACAAGCCCCTGCGCCGTAACCTTCCCAACTGCTACGGCTACAACCGGCCCGCTAAGCGCTCCGATTAATTCGGTTAACCGTCCGCTTTGGTCCGCATAATCCATGAGGAATCTGACCTGCGGCGTGCTTGTGAAGGTAACCGCATCAATCCGCCCCCCAAGAAGATCGGCTAACAGAAGCTCCAGATTCTCGTCCGCAGGTGGAATGTGACGATAAGGGAGGATCTGCATCGTCTTCGCACCCTGCTCTTCCAGCCAGCTGATCAGCCTGGGTGCGGGATCACCATGAAGCTGGATCATCACCGTCTTGCCCTGGAGATTATGAGTGGAGAAGGCCCGTATCAATCCCTCCGTGCTGCCATCATCATCTCTTACCATAGGCTCAAGCTGCCGTTTCTTAAGTCCGTTCACGGTCTTGTAACCTCTCGCAGCGATCATGGTATTACGCAGGAGATCCGAGTAATCCCCGGCAACCCCCATATCTTCAGCCGTCTCGAATAGAGCATCCAGACCGACACCAGTCGTAAATATGGCCCAATCCGGACGATTCTCCATCCAGACGGTCAGTCCGTCACGAAGATCCGCATGGTCAAGGAACACCGTTCCCTGTGCCGGTCGAAGCAGCGGGATTCCCCCCATATTCTCGACCAGCTTGCCAAGCTCCTGTGCTTTCCTGGGACCTGTAAGTGCGATTCTCTTTCCCTCAAGTCTTCTTGCCATCGTTCTCCCCCCAACGCCTACACCACAGCTTGCCTACTGCTATCAGCTTATACGAGACCGAAAAGGATGTAAATCGTTCTAAGGTATTCTTTCCGTTAATCGCAGCTTTTAATATGCTCCAGATTAACTAAAAGCCTGGGGCCCTCGTCAGCCCACGCTCTCCGTTTCTAACTGCAGGCGATCCATGGGCTCAGTAATGACACAAGCGATGCCGTTATCTAAGTCCTGGCCAGTGCCCGGTAATAAGAAATGGCGCCACAGATCTGAGAATCCGTGACGCCATTATTTCAAGATTACGTGGATGTATCAGCCAGTCAGTCCAATCCTCGGATGGAACCTCCTGGATCGTTCTCGCCATTACCTAGTCGGCCATCCGGTAGCCTACACCTCGTACCGTGGCGATATAGGCTGGATTGGAGGCCCGGTCGCCCAGCTTTTTGCGCAAGCTTTTGATATGGACATCAACCACGTTGCTTCCGCCCAGAAATGAAGTATCCCATATATCACTGAGCAAATCCTCCCGGGTCAGCACCGCTCCATCACTAAGCAGAAGCTTCAAGAGCAGATCATATTCCGTCTTCGTCAGCTCAATGCGTGTCCCGTCCCGGTAGACGGACATCTTCTTGCGGTCAATCCACAGATCCTTATAGATGGCGGGGGATGTGCCGCTCAGGAGCAGGGAGGCTGGCGCTTTCTTCGTACTGGTCCGAATAATACGCTGAGCATGGTACAACACCTCTTGAGGTCTGGCCGGCCATACCAGCAGCTCCTGCTGACGAAGGCGCTCATCCACCAGGGGCAGCATGGACTCCTTAATCAGCAGGAGGGTAGGAATCTCTTCCGTATGCTGCAGCATCAAGTTCTTCAGTACCGCTTCATCTTCCTGTTCCCGGTAGGCTGTGAGATCAAGAATAAGCAGATCGGCAGACTGGGCATTGCGGATTCCCTGCTCCAGATGATGGAATACCATCACGTCGAAGCAGCCGTCCGACAGATCGCGCACCAGTTCATGAAGCCCCCGGGGAAGGGGACTTACCACAATCACCCGCTGTGTAACCGGACAGAACTCCGGCTGCAGGCCGGGTACCGCTGTCCTTATTTCTTCTGATGACATTGTGCACATACCCCCCCAAATACGACATGCGCGTGGTGGACATGGTACCCGGTCTCCTTCGCAACCTCAGCACTCCATGCGTCCGGAATTTGGGTCATCACTTCATCTACACGCCCGCATACCTCGCAAATAATATGCTGATGATCGTCCAGCTTGGCATCATAGCGGCTCGCAGCCTCTCCGAGCTTAAGCTCCCGGATCATTTCTTTGTCTGTCAAATATCTAAGTGAATTATATACGGTACCGTAAGCGAAATTATGTCCACGCTCGACGAGACGGTTCATAACCTCGGCTGCCGTAGGATGATCATTTGAATTCCGGACCACTTCATATACAGCCCGGCGCTGTGTAGTTAGGTTCAGTGACTTCATACTTACTCATTCCCTTGATTGTATTTAGAATAAGTATAAATATAAAATGAACCTGTGTCAATGGAGCTCCCTTCCCTGGCTGAATGACCGCCTCTCTGTCCTCACATAATATTGAGAGGCCCGTAGCTCCGGGGGAAGTAATCTAAGGAGGCTGATCATCATGTTAAAAAGGTATGCGGTTATCGCTATGCTGTCTGTTCTCTCGCTGGGCATGATGCTGCTTATGGATTTCATTACAGGCCAGCAGTGGCAGAACACGCTGTATAATATAAGATATCAGCTGCTCGCGGGATCAGAACAATTGATGATAGCCGCTCTGTTCGCAGGCTGGCTGGTCCCTGATCTCATCAAAGTGATCGCGAAGCGGCGGAAGAAACGGGGCTCAGTCTGAGCCCGCTGGAGCGGCTTAGTGGTCTCCCAAGGGGTCGCTGGGCGTCAGACCTTCGGGAGGGAGCTCAAGCCCGTTCCATCTCACTTAGGCTTCTGCTGCTGGCCTTCCTGCCCGTCACCCTGTGCCTGTTCCGCATCCGCCCCCTGCCCGCCGCTCTGAGCCTGCTCCGCACCCGCTCCCTGCTTGCCACCCTGTGCCTGCTCCGCATCTGCTCCCTGTCCGCCACCCTGCGCCTGTTCCGTATCTGCTCCCTGCCCGCCACCCTGCGCCTGCTCTGCATCTGCTCCCTGCCCGCCACTCTGTGTCTGCTCCGAATCTCCTTGCTGTCCGCCGCTCTGCGTCTGCTCGGCATCTGCTCCCTGCCCGCCGCCTGAAGCCTTACGAATCTTGTATATCCACCCCGCAGCGTACAGGATCAGCGGGATAATTACGAAGAACAAGGGGGTGAAACGGTACAGGATGATAGCTCCTTCTTCCAGATGCTCGGGCAGGCTTTTTGCCACCACTAGTGAAATAAACAGAACCAGCAGGGCCATCGGATAGATCAGCTTGCGATAGTCCATTTTGAATAGGTCCGCGGTTCCTACCAGAGCAACATAGAAATACACAGCCACCTTGAAAAAGTCATCTATGATTAAAGTCATAACAATCAGAATATCGTTGCGCTGGATAAAATCAGATATTGAAGCCTTGCTGATTGTCGTCATTAGAGGCAGCGGGGAACGCTGAACCATATCCACTCCAAGCACCGCCACATTAATAACCGAGGTGTAGCTTAGGATAATGCCCGACACCAGGATTGCGATATAGCCGGCTTTTACCCCCGTCTTCGCATTTCCCAGATAAGGCAGAATCATGGAGAAGGTAATAATCTCACTGAACGGGAATGCGTAGCTTTGACGAATAAATGTCTCCAGCACAGGTCGAAGCCCTTCTCCTAGAACCGGGAAGACACGCTCTATTTCAATAACTCCCGATAAAACAAGCAAAATTGTGCTGAAGCCCCCAATCAGAACAACGACAACGGCAAAGATGACCGCCGTTCTGGCGAGCACCTCAATCCCCTTATGGATGGCGTAGGCCACGGACATAATCATCAACGCATTGGCGACAATTAACGGCGTCTGCTTAAGTGCTGTGGACAGAACCAGGGCACCGCCATCGCGCAGGTCGCGGCCAGTCTGGTAGATGAAGAATACGGTATATAGCAAGCCGATGACCCAGCCCACATGCTTGCCCAGCAGTTTACGGACATATGTGGTTGGAAGTATTTCAGGGAATAGCTTGTAGAGGAACACGAATATTCCGAAGAGCAGAAGACCATATCCCATCCCGAGCAGGATGGAGATCCAGGCATCTTTTCCAGCGCGCATACCCAAATTAACGACCAGTGAGGTTCCAAGCTGAAACAGGAGCATCAGTGAGAAAAATTGAAAGGAGGTTATACGGTTCTTTTCCACTTCAGCTACTCCTCCTTTGTGGTCTGGCTGCTCTGATAAGAGCGGTCTCTCATACCGGAGTATCGAATCACGGACTGAACGCTGTACTCCACCTCTAGGCGCGCAAATACATCTGCCCATCGGGGCTCCAGGCTTTTCCACACTTTTGGATTGGTTCGTTCGATGACCGAGCCAAAGCCGAACACATCGCTCTTTATTCTCTGTGCTTCATCCACCGCAGCCTGCATCTCTTGCTTGATTACTTTATTAAGCTCTTCCTGGAGCTGATTCAATACAGCGTTTTTACTGACGTCCAGGCCACAATTCACTTCCTTTATCGCGGCTTGCGGCATAACTGAGATCTGAATGACTGGATGCTCCGGATCTTTAAGCTGGGCCTTCACCCTGGTTCGGGAACGGATGATCTCGTAAGCAATGTACCCTTTCTGGTCGAGACATCCGGTTACCAGCGCTGTCTGCTTAATCTTGTCGCTTACCCAGACGAGCCCCCGGCTCTGGTTCAAACTCAGCCAGGACATTAATTTATCGCCGGCGAAGAGTCCTGCTCCTTCAACCTGGAGGATCGCAGGTGTGTTGATCTGCTCAATATTCGCCTTGGTGGGAGCGGTCTCCAGATCACCTTCAATCCGGACCCCGTTAATGACAGGACCGCCTCCATGGACCTGAAGTGCCCGGATTACATCGTCAATTTCCACCCTGTAGGTATTTCCCAGCAGCATGGAGGACGCCTGGGACTTCTGAGACAGGTCGCTGGACGGGATCTTGCCAATTGGCGTCATGAGCTTCACCATATCCGCGGCCTCCTGACCCTTTGCCAGGTACACCTGGGATGTTGTTCGAATCTGGGCATCACGCTCCACATAATCCAGCACATCCTTGATTCCGGTCCTCGCAAGCTCTTCGGAGAAAATGAGGGCATTAATATGCCCCAAAGAAAGGTATCTTGGAACCTTGCGTGAAGCTTCGCGAACGGCTTCAAATATTGTTCTTCCCTCGCCATAGTACACGGAGACAGGGGAACCGCCCCGGCTGTATTTCCCGGAGATCTCATCCGCAATAATTACCTGAAGGGATACCTTATACTTCGGCTTCTCCCCCTGCTGAAGGTCGATACCCATGCCGGATACCACCGCCCGCCGATTCAGCTCAATACTGTCCCAGCAGCCGGAGAGAAGCACCAGAGCCACGACGAGTCCTGTCAACCCCATCCATCTTCTGATCATGATGTCTGATTCCCTCCCTCTGTGCTATTGGAAGACTTCGGGTCATTATCTGAGAGCTCGTGAGTGGCCTTGCCCCACCTGCCGGGCTTCCCGCCTGTCTGACTCCCGAGCGGCTCGGCTTGGAGCTTATTCTCCGCCTTTCGCTCATCATCCGGGTTGAGCGGCTGGTTCTGGTTCTGGTTCTGGTTCTGGTTCTGGTTCTGGTTCTGGTTCTGGTTCTGGTTCTGGTTCTGGTTTTGATTCTGGTTCTGTCCCGAGCTTTGGTTCTGGTTCTGTCCCGAGCTTTGGTTCTGGTTCTGTCCCGAGCTTTGGTTCTGGTTCTGTCCCGAGCTTTGGTTCTGGTTCTGTCCCGAGCTTTGGTTCTGGTTCTGGTTCTGTCCCGAGCTTTGGTTCTGGTTCTGTCCCGAGCTTTGGTTCTGGTTCTGTCCCGAGCTTTGGTTCTGGTTCTGTCCCGAGCTTTGGTTCTGGTTCTGGTTCTGTCCCGAGCTTTGGTTCTGGTTCTGGTTCTGTCCCGAGCTTTGGTTCTGGTTCTGTCCCGAGCTCTGGCCGTCCGCCGCCTTGCTATTCTTCGCAGAACCCGGATTCTGGACGGATCCGTTCTTTCGCAGCGCCCAGAATGGGAAGATGAGCACCGTATCCTTCTGACTGGACAGCACGAATGGACTTAGCGGAGTCAAGTAAGGCAGACCGAACGACCGCAGGCTGTTCAGGTGGGCAACCAGCACAATGAGGCCAAGGGTAATGCCGTAGAAACCGAACATCCCCGCGAGGATCATGAAGAAAAAGCGGACCAGTCTCCCTGCAATAGACAGATTGTAGGCAGGAATGGCGAAGCTGGCAATCCCTGTGAGCGCCACTACAATAACCATGACGGGTGTGATGATGCCGGCTTCAACAACCGCCTGTCCGAGAATAAGAGCGCCTACGATAGACACGGTCTGTCCAATCGCCCGCGGCATGCGTACACCCGCCTCCCTGAGAATTTCGAAGGCCGTCTCCATGAGCACGGCCTCTACAAAGGCCGGAAAAGGCACCCCTTCACGCTGGGCCATCAGACTGATCAGCAGCTGGGTTGGAATCATTTCATAGTGAAAGGTAGTCAAGGCGATATAGATGGCGGGTCCAAGAATGAGCACCACAAAACTCACATACCGGACCAATCTCATAAGGATACTAATGTCAAACCGCTGGGAATAATCCTCAGCAGAATGGAAGAACTGGGGAAAGGATGCCGGCATGATTAATGCGAACGGAGTTCCGTCGATCAAGATAACTACCCTGCCCTCCACAAGGTTCCCTGCAGCCACGTCCGGCCGCTCTGTATTGAAGATCGTAGGGAAAGGGGTAAAGGTATGATCCTGAATAAATTCCTCGATATACGCCGATTCCAGAATGGAGTCGGTATCAATCTTCTCAAGTCTTTGGCGCACCTCATCAACCAGCCGCTTCTCGGCAATATTCTGAATGTACATGATCGACACCCGGGTATTGGTGATACTGCCGATCTTCATGTTCTCTAACCGGACATCCGCAGACTTAATCCTGCGCCTAATCAGTGACACATTGGTCACGACAGACTCCACGAAGCTGTCCTTAGGACCCCGTACGACCAACTGAGAGGTGGGCTCTGTAATGGAACGGGCTTCTCCCCCCTGCGTTCCCACAGATATTACCTGCTCACATCCATCCAGAACAAGAACCGAATGCCCTGACAAAATAGTGAGCAGCATATCCTTCCACTCGGTTATCACCTGGACCTCCCCCGAGGCAATTGCCCGGTCTACAAGGAATTGGATCCATCCTTCCGTGTCCCCCGGATCAAGGTCGTCTTCTTGGGTGTCCAGTAATGAGCCTGTAACGAACTCGTTGATCGTCTTGTTGTCTACGAGTCCATTCATATAGACCAGGGCAGCATGCTTGGTTGTTTTTTGTCCGATCCTCAGTCTGCGGACCACAATATCTGAGCTGTCCCCGAACTCCTGCTTAATCCGGTCCAGGATCTGCTCAAGCTCTCTCGAAGCGGGCATGCCCCCTTCTGAGGATTTGCCCACCTCAGGGGAATGGCCGTTATTCTCTTGCTGTGCCGGCTCCGCCGTATAGCTGCGGATGCTTCTTCCGCCCCTTCTGGAAGTCCTGGTGCGATTCATGGATGCCTCCTGTTCCTTTCATGCGCTTTAATTCCATTATTTACTCTGAGAGGTCCTCTTATACGAACCTGCCACGCAAGGACTATCCCGCGCAGACCGTCCTCTGCCCGGAGAGGGCCGTCAGCTTTCGCGGATATCCGTTTCTAAACCCTCATAAATGGTAATAAATGAATAACAAGAGTTGCCATTTGATAGGAGGCTAATATTCATGAACAGTTCCATTCCACCGCATAGTGACCTCCCAAGGTTCCCCGAGTCCCTGTGGAGAAGCACCACGGATCTGCCTGTCTTCGACAAATTGCAGGAGACAATATATACCGATGTTGCCGTTATCGGGGCAGGGATCGCTGGGATAACCACTGCATACTTGCTAGCTAAAGAGGGAGTAAAAGTTACTCTGGTCGACATGAACCGGGTGCTTGAGGGCACCACCGGCTATACAACAGCCAAGATTACAACGCAGCATGGGTTAATCTATGACAAGCTGCTTCAGCATTTTGGCGAGGAACAGGCCCGGCTGTATCACGATGCCAATCATGAAGCTATGGAGTTCATTCGCCGGACCGTTGCCGAGCATGGAATTGATTGTGATCTTGAGAAGCAGGACGCCTATCTGTACGCCGATACGGACGAGTCCCTCAAGCAGCTGCAGAAGGAATGGTCTGCCTATGAGAAGCTGGGTCTGCCTGGGGAATGGACGGAGTCCATCCCGATTCCCCTTCTGGTCAAGGGGGCTATTAAGATGCCGGATCAGGCCCAGTTCCATCCGCTTCACTATTTGGTAACGATGCTTGATTACATTGCGGCACACGGCGGAACCATATACGAGCAGACCATGCTTAGCGGGGAGATTCAGGAGGAGAACGGAGTTCTGCATCTGAAGACCTCGGACGGGCATACACTTAAATGCAACAAAGTGGTTGCAGCCACCCACTTCCCGTTCTATGACGGGGGCGGCCTCTTCTTCGCCCGCCTTCATGCCGAGAGGTCCTATGCTATAGCCATTGAACCGGAGACCTCCTATGTCGGGGGCATGTATCTGAGTGCGGGCTCTCCTTCAAGATCACTGCGCTCAGCCAAGCTGGATGGACGCGAGGTCGTCATTGTCGGCGGAGAGAACCACAAGACGGGGCAGGGGCTGTGCACCATCAGATACTACGAGAATCTGGAGCTGTTCGGAGGGGAGCTGCTGGGCTCCAAGCGGATTCCCTACCGCTGGTCTGCCCAGGATCTGATCACCCTGGACGAGGTTCCTTACATCGGACGGCTGAGCGACAAGCATCCGAATATCTATGTGGCGACCGGATTTGCCAAATGGGGTATGACGAACGGAACCCTGTCCGCGCTCCTCATCCGGGACTTGATTCTGAACCGGGAGAACCGATACGCGGAGCTGTTCACTCCGTCCAGATTCAAGGCGGACCCGAGCATCAGGAATCTGGTAGCCGAGAATGCGAATGTGGCCAAGGAACTTATCGCCGGCAAGCTGGATATCATTCACCGCAAGGCCGACGATCTTAAGCCTGATGAGGGAAGTCTGGTTCGACATCTGGGGAAAAAGGCGGCTGCCTACAAGGACAAGGACGGCAAGCTGTTCATTGTGGACGCCACCTGCACCCATATGGGCTGTGAGGTGAACTGGAATGAAGGGGAGCGCACCTGGGATTGCCCATGTCACGGCTCCCGGTTCGACCATAAGGGCGAGGTGATCGAAGGCCCGGCCACAGAGCCGTTGAAGCCTTACGATTCACAACACTAGACTGTATGCTGACTTAAGCCAGTATGCTGCAGTAGACCAAAGCGCTTACCTTGAGGAACTAAAAAATGACGTACATCACGGGCTCGTGAGTACGTCATTTTATTTGGCCATATCCATGATTCAAGTCTCTTAATTGCCAGTCTGATCCCCATACTTCTCCTCCCAGCGGCTCTTCCACTCTGCAAAAGTCAGCCCTGTCAGTTCCTCAAGCACCTTCCCCTCCAGGGAATAGACTGCGCCAACCAGGGGCTCATCGGAATGAGGGAAGGAATACCCGCCTATAACTCTGCCGTCTGTCATCATCATGTTCACTTCGACAGGAAGCTGAAGCTTCTTCGACAAGGGGTGATTCTCCACAACGAATCCATAGGTGGTTATCTCCCTGCCCCAGTAATTCTCCGGCGGTTCGCTCTGAACCGACCAGATCTGTTCGCACCAGATCTCCCGGAGCAACGACTTCTGCAGGGTGTATGTACTCAGCTCGCCCCGGTAGCCTGTAATTGAGTAACCTTTTGATTGGATGTATGCCTCTGCCGCCTTCTCATCTCCCCGATACAAATGCGGCTTAGGGGTACCCGCCCCGATAGAATACCCCATGGTTAGTAGCATCATCAGCAGCAAGATTGCGAAGCCTGCTTTTCTCACTCTGTCCCCCCCCTATCTCCTGACCCTATAACGCCCATCCCGCCGCAGAAGTTGCAGGCCGTCAAATCTTACGTATTTATTAATTTATAATCAGTATGTTGCATTATTCAGTAGTGCATGATACTATTTAGCTCAGATACTAATTAATGTTCAGTACTAAGGATTACACCACACATGAAAAAGAGGGGATGTCCCTTGGATATCAGTATCCAATTCAAGAAAGGTGCTCTGGAGCTGTGTGTGCTTGTGCTCATTCATGAGCGGGACCGCTACGGATATGAATTAGCCCAATCCGTCTCCGAGCATATTGAGGTCGCCGAGGGCGCTCTATATCCGCTGCTTCGCAGGTTGGTCAACGATGGATACTGCACCACGTATTTGCAGGAGTCTACAGGAGGACCACCGCGGAAATATTACAAGCTTACATCAACCGGTGAGACCCACATGAAGAAATTAGTCACCGAATGGAAGCAATTCGTATACAGCGTATCGAGATTAATCGAGAGAGGGCCACTATTATGACAAAACATGAATTTCTTACCCAGCTAAGCGTGCAGCTGTCCCAGCTGCCTCCGGAGGAAAGACTGGAACTGCTTGAGGATTATGAAGCTCATTTCGCTTTCGGCAAGCAAAATGGCAAGTCGGAGGAAGAGATCGTAAGCGAGCTAGGCGATCCACATGAGCTTGCCAAGGAAGCGCTCGGGGAGCGGTTCATCTCACAGGAGCCTGTGTACTGGTATCACGACCCTAATAAGAAGCAATCCCAGCAGCATACAGCCGCTCCCGCACAGCGTCCGGGAAGAGGTATTACAGCCCAGGTGTTCGTTCTGATTGGCATGTTCTTCATGAATATCGTGCTGGCTCCGCTGATGATTGCCTTCTGGGCGGTTGTCATCTCTATCATGGCAGCGGCTTTGGCCGGAATCTTAAGCCCTGCGCTATTAGTTATGGATATGATATTCTACACCGTATCGCCTGCCAAATGGTTCGCCAGTATCTTCATGGTTGGACTCGGAATTCTGCTTGGTATAGGCTCCAAAGGTCTGCTTAAAGGCGTGCTCTTCACAACGCGCAAATACCTCAGCTGGAACTACCACCTTGCCAAAGGAGATGCTTAATTATGAAAAAATTTGCTATCTTAGCCATCCTGCTTATGATTGTTGGGGCCGGAGGCATGGCTGCCCAGAAATTCGCGTTCGGTGACGAGCTCCCTTCTTATACTAAGAAGTGGACATTTAGCCCGGGCGAGCTCAAGGAGCTTGTGATCAACAGCAGTTCCGCTTCCATAGAAGCCGAATTCATCCAGAGCCAGAATGGCAGCAATTATGTGGAGCTCTCGGGGAACACGAATCAAAATGTAATTCATAAGCTTGACCAAGTCAGTGTGAACGGAGGAAGACTTGAGGTTGACCTGTCTAACGATAGCGAGTTCCGGTTCTTCAACGTGAACTTCCAATCTTACAAGCAGCATATGACCGTTGCCTTATCTGACCCAGCCGAACTGGCCAAGGTTGAAGCCAATCTGGACTCGGCTGATGTGGAGTTCAAGGGAACTCAGGCGGATCAGATTCATATTTCAGCCAGTTCAGGCGTGATCAAGCTGAGTTCTGTCCAGGCCAAGACACTGAAGGCATCTGTAGACTCGGGTATTATTAAAGCGGAGAAAGTTCAAGCCGATGTTGCGCTTAGCGCAGAATCAGGTAATCTTGAGCTTGATCACTGGGTGGGGAACGGCAGCCTGAAGACATCGTCAGGCAGCATCCGGATTCAGGATCAACAGGCCACACAGCTTGATCTGGAAGCTGATTCAGGTATGATTGAAGTAGAGGCTAATCCGAACTTTAAAGGGTTCTACGATGCGCAAGCCGAGTCGGGAGTAGTAGAGGTTCCGGATTCACCACGGACAACGACCGATGTCATTAAGGCCCGCGTAGATTCGGGCATTATTAGTATCGGGGAATAGTGTTACATGAAGAAGGAGGACGCCCAGGGCGTCCTCCTTCTTCATGTGGTTCTTATGCAATTTCTTGTGCAATAGCTTCCCGGTAGGATTGAAGCGAGACATAAATCATGGTCTGCAGCACACTTTGATCCACCTCGGGGAGGATCTCCTCCGCGTAGTGCCAAGCGTTCTCCTCAATCAGCAGAGCAATCTTCTTGCGCTCAAGCTCATCCTCGCACATATCGAACTGATCGGAGAGCGTGGATAGATCGCGATCCGCAGAGTGCCCCAGCTCATGGGCGAACACGATTCTCAGAACCTCCTCATATCGCTCAAGGGATCCAAAGATGTTCATACATTGCTTCCTGATCTCTTCCAAGTACATGGTAATGCCATGCTCATTCATACTATATTTGCCGCCTACATTCCGTCCCCCAGGGAACCGGCTCCGAATACGGACGTTAACTTGACTGCCTGTTCTCGCCACCAACTCATCAAAAATATGCTTCGCTATCGTTCTGTTCAATATATTCCCCTTATTTCTTCGTAATTTCCGTTAAAGCAGACTTAGTATGTCCTATTATAATGGAAATCAAGGGGATTTAGAACAATTAACTAGTCTTTTACCCAAAAAAAACATGCTTAAAACAATTTATTTACAGTAAACTTCACATTAGTCCCTCCGGGCATGAATGAAACGTGCTGTTAAGCCGCGCCGGACATGGTTGAAATACGGGTTCAATCCAGCTAAAATATAGGTACCAAGCATGGCCGGATGACATTGAGGAGGGTTGCAGAAGATCTGCAGCCCTCTCTTTAGGTTGTCAGAACGTATCCTCCCCGAGTTCACCTTATCCTGATTCGATGGAGACCTGCACCATAAGAGTAGATACCCCATCTCTCTGGACACCTTACGGGGCATTGCCAGCCTGTACTTATGGGAGGCGATCAACCGCGGAGCGGTGGACTCGGCCCAGGCTTTGGAGGATCTCGTCCAGTCTGCTCCGAAGCCGGGTCCATGATTTACCTGGGCTGTAGGATGACCCCACAGTAACTTTTTACAATAATACAACGTTTGAAAGATAAGCATGGAACTTTCATGGAATTTGAGATAACATGGACAATGGGCAACATCCGGTAAATCCTGTAATTTTCCATATATTATAGAGTGGGGTTGAAATTAAATTGTTCTCTTTATCCGAGGTCAGCCGTCCTGCAAAACGGCTTCTTGCGGTGTTCATCGCGCTCGTGCTCATTCTCTCTTGTATTATTGTACTGAGCTATAACAACTACTTTCTGCTCGGGGATCTGATTAAACGCAACAATGATGACGTAAAGTACATTCACAGCGCCAAGCTGCTGCTAAATGAGGGGATACTCGCCTACAATTCCGGTGAGCAGCCCTCTGCCTTCATTATGCCGGGAATGCCGATTCTGCTGGCAGGTGTCATGGCTGTTTTTGGACAGGATGATGTGGGCATTAATGCCTTCCGCATTCTCCAATGTGTCATGCAGGCTTTCTCCGTCTATCTGATCTTCATTATTGGCCGCCGCGTATTTAATACACGAGTTGCCTTAATTACCGCAGCCATCTGTGTCGTCTATCCGCCGGATTACTTCTCATCGGGAAGCATTCTGTCCGAGACCACGTTCCGTACCATGCAGCTGCTGCTGATCTGTCTGGCTTTTGTCGCCATGGATAAGCGGAAGACGTTCTGGTATATTCTCATTGGTCTGCTTGTCGCGGCTGCCGCTTATCTCAAGCCGCATGCGACCTTGTATCCGGCCATCTTCTTCATATTGTGGTGGAAGCAGCGGACGCCTTGGAGAGAGATTGTCAAATATGCAGGCGCCATGGCCGCAGTCTATATTGTGTGCCTTCTGCCTTGGTGGATACGGAATATGATCACCTTTGACAAGTTCATTCTGTTCACCAACTCGGGGGGAAGCCCCTTCCTGCTGGGCACCAAAATTCGCGGAGCATTGCCTCCTGCCGGATTCTTCGTAGAGCACCCGGAATATGACCCGAAGACGATCTTTCAAGGTTCAGACAGCACCGCGGTCGCCAAAGGCCTCGATATTATCAAATACGGATTCTTGCATGAACCGGTGAAATATACGTACTGGTATACTTTAGGCCGATGGGTCGAACTTTATATTCATCCGTTCTATTCCCGGCCTTTCTGGCCGATCACCCGCCCGGTGATGAACGTGCTTCAAATGATTATGATGGCGGTAAGTATTATCGGGCTTGTCTGGGCGCTGATCAAGCACCGGATGGAGCGAATGCTGCCGCTGCTGCTTACGCTGGCTTATTTTACACTCATCTACCAGCCATTCGTGGCCTTCAACCGTTATGGTTATCCTAATGTAATCATATTGTTCTTATTCGCAGCTTATCTGATTGACCGATGTATCGCTATGAGACACAAAGAACCATTGCTTAACGCAAATCAGGGAGGAACAGGCATCCGATGAAGATACTCATCATTATTCCGGCATATAACGAAGAGGGAAGTATTGTGCGGGTTATCCAGGATATTAATACACATGCGCCGGAGGCGGACATTGTCGTTGTGAACGACGGGTCTACAGACCGTACCGAAGAGCTGGCACTTGGAGCCGGGGCACATGTGCTGACCATGCCTTTTAACGTAGGAATCGGAGGAGGGATGCAGACCGGCTACATGTATGCGCGCAACAACGGCTATGATGTAGCGATCCAGATGGATGCGGACGGTCAGCATCCTGCCGAGGAGCTGCCCAAGCTGATCGCCAAAGCCTCGGATCACGATCTCGTGATCGGCTCAAGGTTCGTGGAGGCTACCTCCTACCGTTCATCCAGCGCGCGCCGGGTCGGCATCATCTTTTTCTCCAAGCTGGTGACCCTGGTGACCCGCCAGAAGTTCACGGACACCACCAGCGGATTCCGCGCAGCGGGACGCAAGGTGATTAATCTGTATTCCGAGTATTACCCAATGGACTATCCCGAAGTGGAATCGATCGTCTATTTGAAGCGCAGGGGCTGCAAGCTTACAGAGGTCTCCACCGAAATGCGCTCCAGAGAGACCGGGAAGTCCTCGATTACACCAATCAGGTCCGTATATTATATGATCAAGGTTACGCTCTCTGTGCTGATGAGCGCGGTCCGTTATGACAAACCGAAAGCCGGTGAGATCGGGTGACCATATACTTCCTTTCCGTAATATTATCGTTCTTATTCCTTGCCATTGTACTTGAGCTGGTTCGCCATCAGAAGCTGAAGGAGCAGTACTCCCTGCTCTGGATTCTGTTCGGGGTTCTCTTGTTCATCATTTCGCTCAACGTCCGATTCATTGAGACCATTGCTTCCTGGCTTGGTGTCAAATATGCGCCGGCCATGCTGTTCCTGTTCGGTCTGCTCTTCTGCTTCGCCTTCATTCTGCATCTGACGCTGGTTGTGACGAAGCTCTCCAATCAAGTCCTCAGATTGACACAAGAGCTGACGATCCGCAAAGAAAAGGAGTCCCGTCATGGACAAAATGATTAGTTACGCCTACCTGCTCGGCAATATCCTGCTGCTGGTTACCGGGCAGATTCTGTTCAAGATCGGCCTGCAGAAGAATGGCGGCCTGTCCGGTATTGGACAATGGACCAAACTAGTCTTCTCGCCGACCATTCTCGGCGGACTTGCCTTGTACGGAATCGCCACCCTGCTCTGGTTCGCCGTGCTGAACCGGCTGCCGCTAACGGTGGCCTACCCGATGCAGAGCTTGGCTTATGTCTTCGCAATGGTTGCCGCTTACTTCCTCTTCGGCGAAGCGATCACGGCGACCAAAATCGCGGGCGTTGCCGTGATTCTGGTGGGCGTGTACCTGCTGGCGAAGTAATGGCTTATATAGCAGCACGTCAATTCATGTAATTAGCGTGTATATGGTTAGCAAGAACACACGAACAAGGCGCTCCGGTAACGGAGCGCCTTGTTCGTTATTTGTTCATCCTGCTTACCTCGCCCGATCTGCGGTGGAGGCAGCCTGGTCCGGGACCGGCACGTGCTTGCCCGGCCAGAAGGCCCAGCGGCCAAGCAGCACGGTAATGGCCGGAACCAGGAACGGCCGCACGATGAAGGTATCCAGCAGCACGCCGACAGCTGTGATAATGCCGAAGTGAACGAGCACCTGGATCGGCAGGCTCGCAAGCACCGCGAATGTGCCTGCGAGTATAATGCCGGCTGAGGTAATCACAGAGCCCGTCTCGCTGACTCCTTCACGGATGGCCTGTTTGAGCGGCATATGCTTTCTTTTCTCCCAAATGCTTGAGATCATGAAGATATTGTAGTCCTCGCCCAGCGCTACAAGGAAGACGAAAGAGTATAGCGGAATCGCGCCTTGTATGGCTTCGGCCCCCAGCCCGTAGTGAAGAATAATCCACCCCAGGCCAAGCGCCGAGAAGTAGGAGAGAATAACCGTAAGGACCAGATACACCGTGGCTACCACGGAGCGCAGATAGATGAGCAGCAGCAGGGTGATTAGGCCAATGACAACAGGAATGATGATGCGCGTATCCCGGTCGCCCGTAACCTTCGTATCATACTGGGTTGCCGTAGGCCCGCTGATCCAGACAGATTGCCCAGGCGCAGACACACCCGCTTCCTTAAGCGCCTGCTCAGAGGCGAGACGCAGGTCCGGAATGTGATCCATAGCCTCCATAGAATACGGGTTCATCTTGAACTGGACATCATAAGCGAGAATCTGCGGATTCTCCTTACCCTGCTTGGGCTCACCCACCTTATCCACGAAATCCAGCTTTTCCAGCTTCTCGCCAAGATCTGTAGAATTGCCTTTTGTATCCACCATTAATTTCACCGGAGCAAGCTCACCCTTGGAGAACTGCTTACCGATGATGTCAAAGCCTTCTCTTGAAGCCATATTTTTTGGAAATGAGGATAGAATGTCATAAGTGAATTTGATCTGTGTAGAAAATGCGGCAAGGACACCGAGCATAAGAACCGTGATGAGCATGACAGTCCACGGTCTGCGTACAACAAAGCTGCCAATCCGCATCGCATCCGGCTTACGCTTTCTTACGGATCTGCCTTTGGCACGGGCGCGTGACTGTTCCATGTCCGGGGTGCGCGGAATGAGCGGCCAGAAGGATGCCCTTCCGAAGATCGCAAGCAGAGCGGGCACCAGCGTGAGGCTGGCAATCCCCATGATGAGGATTGAGATGCTGAACGGTATGGCAAAGCGGTGATAAGAACCATATTCCGCAAGCAATAGAGCGAACAAGGACAGCACCACCGTGAATCCGCTCATGGCTATCGCTCCCGAGGTGCTCGTAATGGCCCGCAGCAGAGCCTTGCTCTTGCTGTCTTCTTCATGCAGCAGCTGACGGAACCTGGAGATCAGGAACAGACAATAATCGGTTCCGGCGCCGAACAGCAGTACCGTCATTATGGATATGGACTGCGAGTCGGCCACGATCCAGCCTTTGTGAGCCATGATGCCCAGCAGTGGGCTGATCACTCCATAAGCAAAGCCGACCGCAACAAGCGGAATCAGAGCCAGAATAGGCGAGCGGTAGATCAGAAGCAGGATGACAAGAACCAGTACCACCGTGGATAAAAGCAGAGAGAAATCCGCGTTCTTGAACAATCCCGTTGCATCAACCGAGATTCCGACGGGACCTGTGATTCTGGCTGTCATCTCCCCGCCCGAGGTATCCTCGACCGCAAAAGGATCGTTCCCGAACTCCGCGGCAGCCTGGCTCTTGAACTTATCCAGGCTCGTCTTGAGCTGGTCTGTCTCCGCGGACTTATCAAATACAATCGGTGCAGCAAGCGTGCTGCCGTCCTTGGACAACTCCGCTTTCAGCGCAGGCAGCGGCGCTTTGTGCAGCGGTACTACGAAGACCTGCTCAGGCAGGGGCGACTTCTCCACCTCTGCGGTAAGCTGTTGAATATGTATTAAATCCTCATCCTTCAGGCCGCCCTCCCGGTGCCAGACGATGATGGCCGGCAGGCCTTCCCCTGTAGGAAACTCACGGCTTGCCACGGCTTCAGCCTGAACCGACGGCTTACTGTCAGATAAATTCGGAGAATTATTAATCTCCTCTTTGTTCACACCTGGCCATATCGCGCTAAGAGCCGCAGCAAGAATGACCCACAGCGCCAGCATGATCCATTTACCGCGCCGGCTAGAGACCCAGGCGCCGAAACCTTTCTTAGGCTGATCCACTTGCATTCCTCCTCCATTATTCAGTAATTCCTAAACCCCGGGAATCGAACCCCTATTCTCAAGAGTAATGACCCGCGGGTCATTTCCAAGTCATATTATATATACCCAATGTGTGTTTCCGCAACCCAGGATCTATAAATTACACTGAATTTTCAAATAGAGGCAGCTTATAAGTGGAAATATCCTTAAAGGATTAGCGATTTCGTATGCAATATCTGTTGCTCTGTCGCTCAGGTTCTCAGTTGCTTAGGGGCTGATTACCAGCCAAATAGCCTCACTCCCGCAATACACGGATGTGAGGCTCTTCGAACTTATTAATACTCATATTTAGCTGAAATGCTGCTCTATTCAATCAACGCTTACCCTACGGCCTCCCGGCTGCTGTTATTGAACTGGCTGTTGTACAGGTCAGCGTAGAAGCCGCCCTGTTGCAGCAGATCCTCATGCGTGCCTTTCTCGATGACTTTCCCATGATTCATCACCAGAATCAGACTCGCATCCCGGATCGTGGACAGACGATGGGCGATGACGAAGCTGGTCCTGTTCTTCATCAGCTCATTCATTGCCTGCTGAATCAGCACCTCGGTCCGGGTGTCGACACTGCTTGTCGCTTCATCCAGGATGAGAATAGACGGATCGGCGAGAATAGCGCGGGCTATGGTCAGAAGCTGCTTCTGGCCTTGAGATATGTTGGAGGCTTCTTCGTTGAGAACCGTGTCGTATCCATCCGGCAGTGTGCGGATGAAGTGATCCGCATGCGCAGTCCTGGCTGCCGCAACGACCTCCTCTTCCGAAGCTCCAATGCGGCCATACGCGATATTGTCACGGATCGTCCCATTGAAGAGCCAGGTGTCCTGAAGGACCATCCCGAACAGGTTCCGCAGTTCTCCCCGCTTGAAGTCGGCAATATTCACCCCGTCTACAGTGATCCGGCCTTCATTCACCTCATAGAAGCGCATGAGCAGATTAATGAGTGTCGTCTTGCCCGCCCCCGTTGGTCCGACAATCGCAATCGTCTGTCCCTGCTTGACCTCTATATTCATGTCCTCAATCAGCATGTGCTGATCATTGTACCCGAAGCTTACATGCTCGAAGTCGACGTCTCCCCGAACTTTGGCAAGCTGGACTGGCCGAGTGGACTCCGGTACCTCCTCCTCCTCGTCAAGCAGTTCGAATACCCGCTCAGCTGAAGCGACGGTAGATTGAATGATGTTGGCGATGTTGGCGGTCTGTGTGATCGGCATCGTGAACTGCCGTACATACTGGATGAAGGCCTGAATGTCCCCGATATCCATCGCTTTGCGAGTGACCATAATTCCGCCAATGACACTGATCAGCACGTAGCCGATATTTCCGATGAAGCTCATGATCGGCATGATCATCCCCGAGATGAACTGGGCTTTCCAGCCGGATTCATACAACCGCTCATTGATCTGGTCAAATTTCTCGATCGACTTCTCCTCACGTCCGAACGCTTTGATAATCCGGTGTCCGGTATACATCTCCTCTACATGTCCGTTCAGTTCCCCCAAATTGTGCTGTTGACCGATAAAATGCTTCTGGGAGCTCCCGCTGATCTTCTTGATCGCCAAGAAGCTGAGCGGCAGCGTAACCAGCGCAATCAGGGTCAGCAGAGGGCTGATCGTCAGCATCATCACGATTACCCCAATGATGGTCAGCACCGAGGTAATCAGCTGGGTCAAGCTCTGCTGCAGCGTCGTGCTGATATTGTCCACGTCATTGACGGCACGGCTAAGAATCTCCCCGTTCGTACGGGAGTCAAAGTATTTCAGCGGCAGTCTGCCCAGCTTGTCATTCACATCCTGCCTGAGGTCGTAGACCGTCTTCTGCGCTACACCGGCCATTAATAATTGCATGATGTAAGTGAACACAGAGCTAATGATATACAGAACAAGCAGGAACAGAATGATCTGCCATATATAACCGAAATCGATATGTGCTCCGGGCTCCTGCAGCAGGCGGCCTTTCACCCCTTCAAACAGCTCGGTTGTGGCCTTCCCCATAATCTTCGGGCTTACAATACTAAATATCGTACTTAGTACAGCCATAGCAATCACGGCAATAATCTGAGCCCGGTGCGGCTGCAAATATCTAAGCAATCTGCGAAGGGTGCCTTTGAAGTCCTTGGCCTTCTCGCCCGGCAGGACCATACCCGGCCCCCCAGGTCCATGACCCCTTCCGAATCCTCCGCCTGGCGGGGGCCCTTGTCTGCGCGGCTCACTCATGCGATCTCCTCCTCTGACAGCTGGGAATAGACGATCTCGCGATAGACCCTGCTGTTCTCAAGCAGTTCTTGGTGGGTACCCATCCCTGCAATGCGGCTCTCATCCATAACGATAATCCGGTCGGCATCCTTCACCGTGCTTACGCGCTGAGCCACAATAATGACGGTGGATTCACCCGTCTCATCTTTCAAGGCGGCCCGCAGCTTCGCGTCGGTCTTGAAGTCCAGGGCCGAGAAGCTATCGTCAAAGATATAAATCTCAGGTCTTCTGACGAGCGCCCTTGCGATCGACAAGCGCTGCTTCTGACCACCGGATACATTGTTCCCCCCTTGGGATATCTCGGCGTCATATCCTTTCTCCATCTCGGAGATGAATTCCTCAGCCTGGGCAATACGCGCCGCCTGCCTAACCTCCTCATCCGTCGCCGCTTCATTTCCATAGCGGATATTCTCCGCGATGGAGCCGGTGAACAGCACGGCCTTCTGCGGCACGAAGCCGATCTTCCTCCGCAGCTCCTCTTGAGGAATGTCACGAACATCTTGGCCGTCAACCCGCACACAGCCGCTGTCCACATCATAAAAGCGGGGGATCAGGCTGATCAGTGTTGTTTTGCCCGAACCGGTTCCCCCGATAATAGCGGTAATCTCGCCCGGCTCGGCCCGGAACGAAATGCCTGACACGGCGGGCTGCTCCGCTCCCGGATAGCTGAAGCTGACATCCTCGAACTCGACGTATCCGCTTAAGCTTGGAGCAGGGGCGGCATACTCGCTAGGTTCAGGTCTCCCAGACTTCTCTTGCGCATCCTTGATCACTGGCAGGGTATCCAGCACCTCATTAATCCGGGTTGCCGATGCCGAAGCTCTCGGGACCATCACGAACATGATGGACACCATGATGAAGGAGAACATAATCTGCATGGCATACTGCAGAAATGCGATCAGGTCACCCACGGCCATACTGCCGTTATCAATACGGATTCCGCCATACCATATGATTGCAATGGACGATACGTTCAGGACGAGCATCATGGTAGGCATCATGGCGGCCATGACCTTATTCACTTTGATTGAGGTTTCTGTGAGGTCAAAGTTGGCTTTCTCGAACCGCTTGGCCTCATGCCCGGTCCGGTTGAACGAGCGGATGACACGGATCCCCGTGAGACCTTCGCGCAGAACGAGGTTCAGCCGGTCAATTCGGGTCTGGATAATCTTGAATAACGGAATTCCCCTGCTCGCAATTAGCAGGATCGCGCCCATAAGCACCGGAATAATTACCACAAATACGAGCGAGAGCGTCTTATCCTTCGACATCGCCATAATGATGCCCCCGATCGCAAGCAGCGGCGCGCTGACCATCATCCGCATCATCATCAGCAGTACCTGCTGAATCTGTGTAATATCATTGGTCGTACGCGTAATGAGTGAAGCGGTGCCGAGCTTATCGAACTCTTCCAGCGAGAACCGCTCCACATGCGAGAATACCTTGCTCCGAAGCGTCTTGCCGAATCCCGTTGCCACCCTCGAGGAGTAATAGCTGGCCGCGATAGAAGTAATAATTCCTCCTAGAGCGACAACCAGCATGAACAGCCCGATCCGCCAAATATATCCGATGTCCCCTGTGACAACACCCTTATTCACAATATCCGCCATCAGCGTCGGCAGGTACAGCTCTGACAGAGACTGAAGAAACACAAGTACAATCACGAAGATCAGTGGAATACGGTACGGCTTCAAAAAACGAAAAATTCTGATCATATCTGCTGTCTCCTCCCACGATTCAACATGGTATATCTAGCGATCATGCTTCTCGACACTGCTTCGTTCCTGATCCTCACTCAAGAACCGGGTAACCTTCTCCAGAAGTTCCGCCAACTGCTGGCTCTGTACCTCCCCCAAATGCTCATACAGCTCATGGAACCGTCCAAAGAAAGACTCCATTGCTTTGTGTGTCAACTCGGCTCCCACGGGTGTCAGCTTGACGCGCACAACCCTCCGATCATTTGGATCCATCCTGCGTTCTACCAATCCGCCCGCCTCCACACTGTTAATCAGCTGGGTAACTGTTGGTGAGGTGACCTCCAGCGCGCTGCTGAGCTCCGATACGGTGAAGCCCTCCTCATGTTTCTCCATACCTTTCTTGATATAAAAGAGCAGCTTCATCTCACTCGGCTTGCACTGCCCTACTGAGGGTCTGCGCCAATCTGCCCTACGAACACGGTTAAAGGCCTCGAAAAGCCTCTGAACCTTCGGATTCTCGTTGATGTCCACTAATTCACCCTCTTTGAATTTACTTACACAACTTAATAATTAGGTAACCTATTATATTGTAAAGCTAATTATATTCCTCCCTTGTTATGCATGTCAATTATGCTTGCTCCTGCCTGCCTATATAACGAAAAAGGCCCCCTCTTAGGGGACCTTGGAACAACCTTCTATCGAACAACAGGCCAATTAACCGACTTCGCTAACTGCCTGGAATCACGCTTGAATCCCGCCTGGGATGGCTCCGAATCCACTTAGAATCAGTCGGTGCCCGGAGCCTTTTGCTGACCAGGCAGGTCATTCAGGCTCTTGAACGTGTAGCCCTGCCTTCTGGCTTCATCAATAATGGCCCCCAGGGCGTCCGTGTTATCTTTGGATATCGCATGGATAAGCAGCACAGCGCCCGGATGCAGCTGACTGGTCACCTTCCGGAAGGCATAGTCCGCGCCCTTCTGGTCATTCACATCCCAATCCTTATAGGCCACCGACCAGAAGACATTCGTATATCCATACTGGCGCGTAACCCTCAGAGTACGATCATTGAATATCCCTCTTGGCGGGCGCAGGAAGGTCATCTCCTTCACTCCGGTTACCTCTGTAACGGCCTGCTTCACTTTATCCAACTCTTCCTTGATCCGCTCATCGGATACCGTGGTCATATCGGGATGGCTCCAGGAATGGTTGCCGATAATATGTCCCTCCGCAGCCATTCGCTTGACCAGTTCAGGCTGATCCTTCACATAGTGTCCGGTAATGAAGAACGCCACAGGCACCTTTTTCTCCTTCAAGGTATCCAGTATCTTCGAGGTATAGGCATTATTCTCGTAGCCGTTGTCAAAAGTCAGGAAGATGTCCTTCCTGCTGGTGTCTCCTGTAAATATCGCACCATTCTTATCAAGAATGTCCTTGAATCCTTCCTCGTTGATCGAGGGAAGACTTCCATTCACGCTCTTCTTGAACCCGAAATGAAACGGTCCATCTGCCCTGACCGTATTACCTGATGTGGCCATATTTATTCCCAGACACAAGCACAAGCATATGCCTATGGCTGTCGCCATCCATACCCTATGTTTCATTGGTCTTCTCCCTTGTATATATTTGTAACCTGCCCTGCTGCACTGTAATATGGTCTTAACCTTTGTACAATGAGCCGCTTCTATACCTGAAGACCAATATTAAATTTCTTAATTCCAATACAGAAAGGCATGAAGGCAATTGGAGCAACAACAACATCCCAAGACACGTAAGAAGAACTCCCTCTGGTGGCTGGGCAGTCTGATCGCACTAATTCTGGCAAAAGGAAAGACGCTGCTCGCTGTCCTGAAGTTCAGCAAGCTGGGCGGCGCCCTGATCTCCATGGCGGTGTCCATAGGCGCCTACGCTCTCATTTATCCATGGGGCTTTGCGGTAGGCTTTGTCGCTCTCTTGTTCGTACATGAGCTCGGTCATGTGATCGCCGCCAAGCGGAAAGGGCTTCCGGTATCCGCCCCGCTATTCATTCCTTTTCTGGGCGCATTAATCACGATGAAGCGGAATCCGCGGGATGCGCAGACCGAGGCCTATATTGCCCTTGGCGGCCCGATCCTTGGAAGTCTTGGCGCCCTGGCTATGTTCGCCGCGGCCTATTACCTGGACAGTCCGCTGCTGTACGCGCTGGCCAATGTAGGATTCTTCCTTAACCTGCTTAATCTGCTGCCCATTCATCCGCTGGATGGCGGCAGGATCGCCACGGCGGTAACCCGCTGGCTGTGGCTGGTCGGACTCATAGGAGGTCTATATGTTATTATTCTCCTGAAATCGTTCCTGTTCTTTATTATCTGGGTGATGTTCGCCTTTGATCTATACGGGAAGTATGGACGTCAGAAGAAACAGGCTCCTCGTTCACTTCGGGGCACATTCCAGGTCCCGGTGGAACACCTGCGGGAACAGGGTTACCTTATCCCGGGAACCGGGCACCGGCGGGAGCTGCCCTTCACCACGTACAGTGAACTGGACGGGCAGCAGTATGTGAAGGCGATATGGGAAGGCCTGGATTTCGAAGGCTTGATCGCCCTTCCTCAGCAGGGTCTGATTCAGAAGGTTCAAGTGGTTCAAATCGAACATGTGGAGAAGGAAGACGGCCTGCACCTCGCCATACAGTGTCAGGTTGAATACGAGGTCTTCGAGAATAACAAATACTATGATGTTCCGGTCGCTTCCCGCATTGGCTACGGAATCACCTACGTTCTGCTTGCCGCGGGATTGGCAGGAATGATGTATGTAGTGCATCAGGTTAGCGATCTCACTTTATAAGCCTGTACGAATAGAGGCTGGTCACCCGTCTACATGACAGGGACCAGCCTCTTGGAGTGCTTGCTTATTCGTCTTGCGTCGGCTTCGTTAGCCCGCTGTTCTTAATTCCGTAGGTGAAGTATATAACCAGACCGATCGCCATCCAGATCAGGAAGGCTTCCCAGGTCACAAGCGGCAGGCTGAACAGCAGATACCCGCAGAAGATAATAGCCAGCAGTGGAATTACCGGAACCCAGGGCACCCGGAAGGAACGCTGCAGATCCGGACGCGCCTTGCGCAAAATAATAATACCGATGGCCACCGAGATGAACGCGAACAGGGTACCAATGCTGACCAGATCCGACAATCTGTCGAGGGGAAGCACACCCGCGAAGAAAGCCACGATGATTCCTGTTGCCCATGTGCTGACCGTAGGTGCTTTGGTCTTCGGATTCAACCGGGACAGCTTCTTCGGCAGCAGGCCGTCACGTCCAATTGCATAGAGCAGGCGTGTCTGTCCATACAAGAGCACGAACAATACCGTGGTGATCCCGACAATAGCTCCGATTGAGATGAATCCGGCAATCCAGTCCTGATGAATGAACTGAATGGCGAAGGCTACCGGGTTCTTCACATCAAGCATCTGGTAAGGCACGATGCCGGTTAGCACGGCCGTCACCAGCACGTACAGCAGGGCGCATACAACTAGCGAAGCAATGATGCCGCGCGGGAGATCTCTCTGCGGATTACGAACTTCCTCCGCTGCGGTTGCTACTACATCGAAGCCGATGTAGGCGATGAATGCGGTGGCTGCGCCCGTCATTACACCTCCGAAGCCGAACGGCATGAACGGAGTCCAGTTGGCGGGCTTCACATAGAATACACCGACAACGAGGAAGAGCACGATGACAGCAATCTTGATTACCACCATAATCGTGTTCAGCCGGGTTGACTCCTTGGCTCCCCGCGAGACCATGAAGGTCAGCAGCAGCGCAATAAGGACAGCAGGCAGATCAATATAGGTTCCTTTACTCGTATCAAAAGCACTTGTGAAGGCATGCGGCAGATGAATGCCGAAGCCGGACAGCAGCCCCTGGAAGTATCCCGACCATCCACTGGCTACCATCGATGCCGCGAAACCGTATTCCAGGATAAGATCCCAGCCTAATATCCAGGCGACAATCTCCCCGAAGGTGGCATAACTGTAAGTATATGCACTGCCGGAGACAGGGACCATTGAGGCCAGCTCCGCGTAACAGAGCGCACAGAAGGCACAGACCAGTCCTGCAATTACGAACGACAGGATCAATGCTGGTCCTGCATGCCGGGCAGCCGCTACACCGGTCATAACGAAGATCCCGGTACCCACCACGCAGCCAATTCCCAGCATGGTCAGATCAAATGCGCCCAGCTCTTTCTTTAAGGTATTGCCTTTGTTCTTCATCTCCATCATGGATGAGATGGATTTTCTCCTCATTATGTTCATCCGGATTCCCCTACTCTAAATTTAGTCAGTTCTAGCTTGTTATGAGTATTAATTTCTTGTATCATATTTCGCTATTATAAGAAATTTAACCAAACAAAAGAAGAATAAGCTGTGAGGTAATATATTACTTTTTTATTTTTTTGGGTTTCAGACGCAAAAAAAGCACCCCGTCTGGATGCTTTCACTAATATTCCAAGCCTTTGGGCATCTTAATTGGCAGTCTCGCGCCGGATTAAATCGTTGACGATGTACTCCATCGTAATGGATGACAGTTCCTTCTCCATCGCGTTCTGCGCCCGGGTGAAGGAAGTCTCAAGCGTCGACTGAATGTTCCTTCCAACCGTGCACTCCGGATTCGGATTGCCATGGATGGAGAACAACTCATCTGAGATATCGACCTGAACGGCCCGGTAGACATCCAGTAAAGTGATATCTTCAAGAGGACGCGCAAGCCTGGCGCCGGCCACATCTGGCGAGGTCGCCACAAGCTTTGCACGGCTTAACATACTTATAATCCGGCTTATTACCACAGGATCTGTATTTACACTGCCGGCAATGAACTCTGAAGTCATGCGTCCTTCCTTCTCCAGATTAAGCAGGGATAATATGTGTACTGCAACAGATACACGGCTGCTGATCGCCATTTCGTCTACCTCCCCAATCTAGTATAACCTAATTATACCAGAGACTGCTGCCGTATGTTATTCCCCTCCGGTTAATACTTCTTGGGCGAACCGGATCCATTCTCTTGCGGCAAATGATAAATAGCGGTCTTCCCGCCAAATGATACCGAGCTTCCAGGGAATGACCGGGTCTACCAGAGGCAGAACCGTAACCCGGGAAGGGTCCATCTCCCGGCATACCGTCTCCGGCAGAAGGGCAATGCCGAGATTGGCGGCTACCATCTCACTGATCAAGTCCCATTGAGAGCTCTCGTAGACAACCCGGGGCTGGAATCCAGCACGGACACATTCGGTAATAATCCGGTCATGCAGGACGAAGTCCTCCCGGAACAAGACAAAGGACTCTGCTGCAAGCTCAGTCAGGGGGACTTCCCCAAGCACTGCAAGCCGATGCGACGGGTGCACGATCAGATTCAGCTTCTCTTCCACAAAAGAAAAGCACTCCAGACCTTCCACAGTGACGGGCAGCACCGTGATGCCTACATCCAGCGCGCCGCTGTCCGTGTCCGCCTCCACCTTCTTGGCCCCATCCTCGAACAGCTGAATCGTAATGTCCGGATACCGCTTATGGAACTGCCCGATGATCTTCGGGAAGAAGCTCGCGCCTACCATCGGCGGAAGCCCGATTCGGATATGTCCCTTCTTCAAATTCCGCAGATCATCCAGCTCCGCCGACATGCTATTGAAGGACTTAACGATATTCTGGGCTTGATTAACCATAATCTGCCCAGCATCCGTCAGACTGATCCGCTTGCCGCTTCTGTCAAACAAAGTGATCCCGAGCTCTTCCTCCATCTGCCTGATCGTCTTGCTGATCGTCGGCTGGGTGATATACAGCGACTCCGCCGCTTTCGTGAAGCTCTTCAGTCTGGCGACCTCAATAAGATACTGCAGTTGACGGATATCCACGAAAGCACCTCATCTCTAACCATAGCCATTTGGAATGCAAAACATTCGATATATGCATTATACCTATGAAAGAAATTGATGTAAAATTTCAATACACACAGAAAATGAAAGAAGGATTTCGCAAATGGGAAAATTAAAGTCCTTGCTGATGGGTGTCCTGCAAATCGCCATCCTGTTCTTTATTTCCATGGCTATGAATAAAATTGTGGACCTGCTCCACCTGAATATACCAGGAAGTATCCTTGGCATTATCGTTATATTTACGCTCCTGAAGACAGGTATCGTGAAGCTGGAGTGGATCGAGAAGGGGGCCAATTGGCTGCTCGCAGAGCTTCTGCTGTTCTTCATCCCTTCCGCTGTAGGCGTAATGAAATATATCCCCATGCTTGAAAGTGATGGAGTTCGCATCCTCATTGTTGTCATTTTTAGCACATTTATTGTTATGGCCAGCTCCGGACTCACCGCGTCGGGAATGGCCAAGCGAAAGGAGAAGCAGGTATGATCACCGGTCTATTCTGTCTGTTCATCACGATAAGCCTATATTTTGCATGCAAAAAATTGTACAGTGTAAGGCCGCGCGTCTATTTCTCCCCGCTGCTGGTCACGCCGCTCGTCCTGGTCATCGGGCTGCTGCTCGTACATATTCCGTATGAAGCCTACAACAGCGGGGGACAGTGGCTCAGCAGCATGCTGCAGCCGGCCACGGTGGCTTTTGCCGTACCTCTCTTCAAATACTATAAAGTGCTCAAGAAATATGCGGCCCTGATTCTGATCAGTGTGCTGTCGGGTTCGCTTGTAGCCATCGTATCTTCCCTGCTGCTGGCTCAGAGCATGCATCTGGATAATGCTCTTGTCAGCAGTCTGGTGCCCCGCTCGGTCACTACGCCTATTGCGATGAGCGTCTCCGAGGTTATTGGCGGCGTACCGAACATTACGGCAGTCTTCGTTATTATTACCGGGCTGCTCGGTTCCATGATTGGTCCCATGATCGTGAAGATGTTCCGTATCGACAACGAGGTTGCACGCGGTGTCCTGCTGGGTACGGGCGCCCATGGCACCGGCACCTCCAAAGCCTTCGAGCTGAGCTCGCTGACAGGCACCATCTCCAGCATTTCGATGATTGTCGCCGCCTTGTTCACTCTAGGAGCAGCCCCCCTTATCATCTCCGTGCTTGCCCGGCTCTAGTTGTAACCATAGCTCTTCCTCTTACCGAGAAGCTCTGTCCTTAGGGATCAGGGCTTTTCTTTGCGTATCATCATAGCCAGGTTAAATGGGAGTATGCTTGGATTTTACATTATACAAAGTTTAACACCCGCTTCATGTTCCGTTGACACCTCTTGTCTACACTGGACTGAGATGTCTTATTAAGGAGGAACCCTCTTCATGAGTATGCTGCACAAAAGGGCCCCATTATCGCCCACTGCGGTCCCGCCTGCCTCTTCAACCGTCCGAAGACGGTTCAACCTGGCCCGCTTGAAGGAGAACGCGCTGGCTTACGTCTTTCTCGCTCCATCCCTGTTGTTCTTTGGAACCTTTCTACTCTATCCCATGCTGAAATCCATATATCTCAGCTTCCATCTGACCGACCCCCGCGGACGTATCGCCGCCTATGTGGGGCTGGATAACTTCAAGTCCCTGTTCCTGTCCGAGGCTCTCTGGAGCGGTCTGGCGGTAACCGGCCAATTCGCCCTGCTTACCGTACCGACCGGTATTGTTCTGGGTCTCCTCATGTCCGCTCTGGCTCATGCCAAGCTTCGCGGGATACGTATCTTTCAATTCATCTTCTCACTGCCGCTGGCCGTATCGGTCAGCACCGCATCCGTAATCTGGATGATGCTGTTCCATCCAACGATGGGCATGTTCAACTACTTCTTAAGCCTGGCGGGAATTCCCTCGGTACAGTGGCTTACCGATCCTTCCTGGGCGCTGCTGTCCATCGCTGTAATGACCATATGGATGAACTCGGGCTTTAACTTTATCGTGCTGCTCAGCGGACTTCAGGGCATCTCCGAAGATATCTATGACAGCGCCAAGATTGACGGCTCAGGGCCTATCCGGACTTTCATCCGGCTGGTTATGCCGCTGCTGTCCCCGACCATCTTTTTTCTCTTCGTTGTGTCTGTCATCAATTCGCTTCAAGCCTTCGGACAGATTCACATCCTGACCAAAGGCGGTCCAGCCGGATCGACAGAGGTATTGGTCTATTCGATCTATAAAGAGGCCTTCGTGAACTATCAATTCGGAACCGGAAGCGCGATCTCCATTGTGCTGTTCCTCATTATTCTGCTGCTCACGCTTATTCAATTCATTTATGTCGAGAAGAAGGTGCATTATCAATGATCCTGAGCCGGACCCTGTCTCGGGGGAGTGTCTATCTGCTGCTGTGTCTGATCAGCTTATGTATGATCTATCCGCTCCTGTATACCTTCCTGTCCGTCTTCATGACACCTGATGAGACCAGCCAGTATCCGCCGAAGCTTCTGCCGTCAAGCCTGTATCTCGGCAGCCTGGAAGCTGTGCTGAATCTCATTCCCGTAGGAAGATTTATTCTCAATAGCTTTATTGTCTCGTTCCTGGTCATGGCGGGGCAGGTAATTACAGGCAGTATGGCAGCCTATGCCTTTGCGTTCATCTCTTTCAAGGGCAAGGCCATCTGGTTCGCCGTCTTCATGTCCACCCTGATGATTCCCTGGGAAGTGACGATGATTCCGAATTTCCTGTTAATCAAATCCTGGGGCTGGCTCGACTCGTATCCAGGTATGGTCGTTCCATTTCTCGCTTCAGCGTTCGGCGTATTCCTTCTACGCCAGTTCTTCCTTCAACTGCCCAAGGAGCTGTTCGAGGCTGCCCGGATGGACGGGTGCGGACATCTGCGCTATTTCCTGCATATTGCGCTGCCTTTGTCTAAGCCCGCGCTGGCTACCTTGTCCGTCTACGTCTTCCTGAATACCTGGAACATGTATCTATGGCCGCTGCTGATTACGAACACCGACACCATGCGTACGGTTCAGATTGGCATCAGCATGCTTCAGTTCGAGGATTCCACCGCCTGGAACGTCGTTCTCTGCGGGGTGGCCCTGGTTCTGCTGCCTTCACTTCTGCTCATTGTATTCGGGCTGAAATATCTCGTTCGCGGTCTTACAGCGGGCGCCATCAAGGGATAGATCCGGTAATTCCCGTCCAGGTGACGGCTTACACATAATAAATATACAGGATAAGGGAGAGATTAACGGACAATGAGAAAGTATGCACTTCGTGGATGGTTCATCCTGACTTCAGTCGCTATTATGCTGATGGTATCCGCCTGCGGCGGAGCATCGGGAGGAACTGCGGATTCTACCGCCACAGCGGAAGCCCAAGAGAAGAGCGCGGCAAGCGGCGGTTCCAAGACCAAAGTGGTCTGGTGGCACTCCATGGGCGGCGAGCTTGGCAAGGCGGTAGACCAGCTTGTGACAGATTATAATAAGTCGCAGGATAAAATCGAGGTCGAGGCAATATTCCAGGGGACCTACGATGAGAGCATCAACAAAATGAAGGCATCCATGGACTCCGAGAGCGGCCCGTCCATGATCCAGGTGTATGAGATCGGCTCCCGCTTCATGATCGATTCCAAGGCGATTACGCCTGTACAGCAGTTCATTGATCAGGATAAATACGATCTGAGTCAGCTGGAAGAGAACATTTCCAATTACTATACCTTTGATGGCAAGCAGTACTCGATGCCTTTTAATACGTCCAACCCGATCCTGTATTATAACAAGGACCTGTTCAAGGCCGCAGGACTTGATCCGGAGAAGCCTCCGGCAACCTATGAGGAAGTGAAGAAAGCGGCGGAGGCGCTCAGCGCGAAAGGGCATCCGGCTTCATTTGCCATCTATGGCTGGTTCCTTGAGCAGTTCTTCGCTAACCAAGGCAAGGAGTATATTAACAACGGCAATGGCCGGACATCCCCGGCTACAGAGTCTCTCGTTAACACCGATGCCGGTGTGAACACACTGGACTGGTGGAAAAGCATGATTGACAGCAAGGCAGCTATTAATCTAGGCCGCAAGACCGATGATACCAAGAAGGCTTTCATCGCGGGTCAGATTGCTATGACGCTCGACTCCACTGCATCCCTTCGCGGGATTGTAGACGGTACACAGGGCAAATTTGAAGTAGGTACCGCATTCCTGCCTAAGCCGGATGCTTCGACTGAAGGCGGGGTTGTAGTAGGCGGAGCCAGCCTGTGGATTCTGAACAACAAGCCGGAAGCCGAGCAGAAGGCGGCGTGGGAGTTCATCAAGTATCTGGCACAGCCGGATACACAGGCGAAATGGCACATTGCCACAGGTTACTTCCCGATTACGAAAAAAGCTTATGATGAGCAGATCGTTAAGGATAATCTGGCCAAATATCCACAGTTCCAGACTGCCGTGGATCAGCTTCATGCCTCCAAGCCAAGCCCGGCTACCCAAGGCGCTGTAATGGGTGTATTCCCGGAAGCGCGCCAGACGGTTGAAGGCGCAATCGAAGAGGTGCTTGGCGGATCCAAGCCTTCCGCACAGGCACTGGATGATGCTGCCAAAGCGATTACCGAGAAGATCAGCAGCTACAACAAAACTGTTCAAAAATAAGGAATAACGCACAAAGAACCGCATGGCCTATAGGCTGTGCGGTTCTTTGATGCGTTGGCCCACTGGCTGTGCGGTTCTATGGATGAATCCCGGCCTGCGGGCTTATTGATTCCTGCCCTGCATGCCCAGGTTCTTGTTGATCCATGTGGCGACTTCAGACTCGGCGGGAACTCCCGGTTCCTCCGAGAATTCCGCATCCATTCCGGCTGTCTCATCCTGACCGGCAAAATTCCGCAGAGCCGAACGAAATGCCTGATCCGGCAATTGAGAATTGCTTTCCGAGCCCTTGTGATTACTCATTCCCGCTGCCCCTTTCGCTATGATCTGCTGATTTCCTCTCCAGAATACTCCGAAGAGCCTCGCGGTAAGCTTTATCTCCGGCATCATCCCTGTTATCATCGCTGCCTTCAATTAGCGGCTTCTCCGCCTGCTCAGGCTCGGCCATCCGCCTTAGAGCCTGGCGGTAATGCTCATCACGGGATGTCGTCCCGGTACTGGACAGAACCCGGTCAACAGCTGTGCCGGCACGATCCCCCTGCTCTGCTGGTGGTGCTGCCTGCGCATTAAGCTCCGTTATATCCTGTTGCTTTCCCGGGGATACAGGCTCCAGTATCTCATTAATCTGCATCACCGTAGGATCAGCCCCGTCAGGGTCGCCTGCTTCCGGACGGAGTGCGTGGTCCGATTGAGCTGCTGTCCCCTCGGAGTCTTGTGCCCCTGTTCCGCTAATTTGGCCTGATCTTCTCTGCTGCTCTCTGACCCTTCTGCTGGTACGTATATTGAATATGACAAGAAAGATAACCCCAATGACCGCCAATACTGCAAATGCGTACTCCATAGAGCGCCCCCTACCTGATCTTGGCATCGGATAATTTAGCCGCAACGCCTGCGGCCCTCTTGCCCAGCGCTCTTCCAAGATTCAGATCCTTCTCGGACGGCAGATTGGGCGGATCATACGGGGACAGCTCTACAGGACAGGTAACTCCGACCCCGTAGTAAGAGCCGTACAGCGCGTTCTCCCGGATATTTCCCGGCAAGCCGACAATAATCATGCCTTGATGCAGCATAGGCACAATCAAGTTCAGCATCGTGGCCTCAACTCCGCCGTGTACTGTGGCGGTTGTGCAGAACACGGCCCCTACCTTGCCGACAAGGGCACCTTGTGCCCATAAGTACCCCAGCTTGTCGATCCAATTCTTCAGTCCCCCGCTGATTGACCCGAAATGCCCCGGACAGCCCCAGAGGATGGCATCCATGTTGGGGAGATCTTCCACTCTTGCATCCCTTACGTGATGAAGATGCACCTTGGCACCAGGAATCTCCGCCCCTTGGGCCACCGCCCGGGCCAGCGCTTCAGTATGGCCGTTATCACTGTCATATACGACATAAATATTCATATCCAGCCCCCTTTACCTTCAATTCTTCGTGTATAGGTATGCCCGAAACAGACAAGAATCATTAGCGCCACAGGCTGAATAAGGGAAGAACTTTCAGGAAATCCTCTTCACAGGAATAAGGACATGAACTTTAAATATCGATAGACAATAGAGGGGGCAATACGAATGAGTTCACGCGCCATACTGGTCAATATTCTGGTTATTGTGGTGATTCTGGCCGGGGCCGGAGCAGGCATCTACTATTACAATCAGAACGCCAACTATGTCAGTACTGATAACGCGCAGGTTGCCGGGCAGCCCATTACGATCAGCGCGCCGGCAGCCGGGAAGCTGGTGAGATGGAATGCCAAGGTGGGCCAGGCCTACAGCGCGGGGGAACGTCTTGGTTCCGTTCAGTCCGCCGCCGGGGCAGCGGACATTACGCTTCCCATCGCCGGTACGGTTGTACAGCAGACCGGCGTACAGAATGCTCTGGTTGCGGCGGGCGCGCCGCTCGGCAGAGCCTATGACTTTGATAACCTCTGGATCACCGCCAATATTGACGAGACCCGGATTAATGACATTCAAGCCGGGCAGAGCGTGGATGTGTATATCGATGCTTTTCCGGGAACAGTCATCTCGGGCAAGGTCGACAGCATCGGATTAGCTACGGCAGGCACCTTCTCCCTGCTTCCGACTTCCAACACCAATGCCAACTATACCAAGGTAGCTCAGGTGATTCCGATCGTGATTACTGTAGAGGGATATAAGGGACTTGGCATCGTTCCAGGCATGAACGCATCTGTAAGAATTCATATTTAGGGGGCACCTATGGACAAAATATCACTGGGCCGCACCTTGACCGTTCTTATGTTGGGCGCGTTCATCTCCATCCTGAACCAGACGCTTCTCAATGTGGCCATCCCGCATTTGATGAACGACTTTAACGTGTCAGCCACAACGGTGCAGTGGCTATCGACCGCCTATATGCTGGTCAATGGCGTTCTGATTCCGATAACCGCCTTCCTGATTGAATCGTTCGGCACGCGGTCCCTCTTCATCTCGGCTATGGCCCTGTTCGGAGCAGGCTCTGTCATATGTGCCATAGCCCCGACTTTCTCCATCATACTGATTGGCCGGATCATTCAAGCGGGCGGCGCTGGCATTATCATGCCTCTCGTCATGAATGTGTTCCTGACGGTCTTCCCGCCCGAGAGGCGGGGCGCCGCCATGGGAACGATGGGCATTGCCATGATGTTCGCTCCTGCGATTGGTCCTACCCTGTCCGGCTGGATCGTGGAGCACTACACCTGGCGCATCCTGTTCATCATGGTCATTCCGCTGACTTTGCTCGATATCATCCTGTCCTGGCTGTGGCTGCGGAATGTGTCCAAGCTGTCATCACCCAAGTTCGATGCGCTCGGCACGCTCTTCTCCACCATTGGGTTCGGAACTCTGCTGTATGGATTCAGCTCAGCGGGCAGCAAGGGATGGGACAGCGCTACGGTCGTCATCTCACTTGTGCTGGGTGTCCTGTTCATCCTGTTCTTCATCTTCCGTGAGCTCGGCATGGAGAGTCCAATGCTGGAGTTCCGTGTGTTCAAGTACGATATCTTCACCATCTCCACCTTTATTGGGTCTGCCGTAAATATGACCATGTTCGGAGCCATGCTGCTCCTGCCGATCTACCTGCAGAATATACGCGGCTTCACCCCGCTGGAATCCGGCCTGCTTCTCCTTCCAGGCGCACTGCTGATGGGAGTGATGTCGCCGATCTCGGGAAGCATCTTCGACCGGATCGGCGCCAGACCGCTTGCGATTGTAGGCCTTGCCATTACCGCGATCACGACCTTCGAGTTCAGCAAGCTGACCTCGGATACCACGTATGCCCACATTATGATGCTCTATACAGTGCGCAGCTTCGGCATGTCCCTGTTGATGATGTCTGTGCAGACTGAGGGGCTTAATCAGCTGCCCCGGCATCTCGGGAGCCATGGAACGGCCATGTCCAACACCGTCAGGCAGATTGCCGGCTCGATCGGGACAGCTCTGCTTGTCACCGTCATGACAACGAAATCCACCGCACATCTGGCTGACTACGGAAATGCGGTGACTACGAACAACCCATCCGTAACCGAGCAAATCGGGAGCCTCGGCCAGACTCTCGCTGTGGCGGGAGGACTTCCGCCTGAAACTGCACAGGGGGCAGCGCTTCAGGTCGTCTACGGCCTTGCCTCCAAGGAATCCGCCATCCACGGGATTAACGACGCCTTCATTATTGCCACTTGGATCGCCGTCATTGGCCTGGTTCTCTCCCTGTTCCTGAGAAGATCGGTGAAGCCGTCTGCGTTAAAGCCGGTCGATACCCGGGAGCCTTGACCGGATCGCCGCACCAGCCAAGTACAACAAAGGACCCCAAAGCGCACTTAACGCTGGGGTCCTTACTTGTATGAATTCAGGTTATTTGAGTATAGGAATAAGGATGTTAAATTCAGGAGCATCCGTATTCGGGTCCTGACCGATCGGATACTCTTCACAGTGGGTGAGGTCTCCGGGTGCCTTCTTGTATCCCTGCTCCTCAATCCAGGCAAAAATCCGCTCATAGGATTTGTCGATACTCTGTCCCTTACGATGTTCCAATCGGGCATAGGAGAGCGCCGGCACCGATAGGCTGACCATCCCTTCCGGCACCTCTTGAACAGCCGACACCTGCAGAACCGAGTAATGGGTGAATCCTTCCTCTGTTACCTGATAGGAGAGGCCCAGCAGGATAGCCGCATTGGACACATGTTGGATCTCCTGCTGACGTTCTTGCATTTCCCCAATAACTTTACGGATACTTCCCGCACCTGCCTCGGCAAAAGTTCCCTCCCACCGGATTCCTACTGCCTGAAGGGCCGGTCTCTCAACAATGGTGACTTCATGGCTCTGAATCATCTTCAGCTTCGCTCCCTAGTCAACAATATATTCACTCAACAGCTGCTCCACACTCCCGGCGAAATCCTCCGAGGCTCCCCAGTCGAACTTGAAGATGATCCCTTCCGATGAGCCGGTTGAAATCGCTCTGACTTCCGTTGTGCCATAGATATTGTCGGCAATAACCACAAGTGCAACCCGGTTCTTCACGCGAAAGAAGTATTTCTCGAAGATCAATGTGCCGATCTCCCGTCCATCGCCCAGATCATGAGACTCCTCATGAATCAGATCGGCGTCCAGGCCTTCTTTTACCAGCTCCCGTACATCCCTTGGTGTCAAATTCACTTTGAATCTGCTTTCGCTCAACTTCTTTGCATCCTCCCTGTATAAGAGTTGTTGGCGCATCGACTAAGCGGTAGAATCTCTATATTCAGCCTAACATTTCCAGGGGGTGCGTTTCAAATCTGCGCCTTGCTTACTTGGTAGCTGTCCGGGCTTAACGTGATATGGTAGTATAAGAATGATTTCACATATCCAACACAGGAAGGGCGTGGACGACTTGGTAAATGAATCATTATACGAAGCTCTGAACGAACAATTTAATTTTGAACTCCATTCTGCGCATGTCTACCTGGCTATCGCCGGCTACTGCTCAGCCGTCAATTGGGACGGTTTCGCCAACTTCTTCCTGGTCCAGGCTGAAGAAGAGCGGTTCCATGCATCCAAGATTTATAAGTTCCTGAACGATCGCGGCAGACGGGTGAATCTCTCCGCACTCGAAGAACCCAAGAACACTTACGACTCTATTCTCGATGCCTTCGAGCATGCCTACAAACATGAGCAGGTGAATACCCAGCGGATCTATCATCTATCGGATCTTGCCCTGGATGCCCGGGAGCACGCAACGCTCCAGTTCCTCTCCTGGTTCATTGAAGAACAAGTGGAGGAAGAAGCTCTGTTCGACGGCATTATTCAGAAGCTGAAGCGGATTGATGTGAACAGCATGGCTTTCTTCGAGCTGGATAAGGAATTTGGTGGCCGCTCCTTCTCACCAGAGTCCTAAGATTAATCATGGACTATACCCAAACAGCAAGAAAGAGGGCTCATCGCCCTCTTTCTTTGCGTTCTATGAATAAGCTTATTTACACATGGTGTAATCATTCATATATCGTATAGAGATTGCTCCCCTTTTCTTTGGAGCGGTACATCGCTATGTCCGAGAGTTTCATAAGGTTATCGGGAGTCTGTGCATGATCCGGGTAGATCGCGATTCCAATGCTGGTTCTGGGCAGCAGACAGATTCCATTCATCGTGACCGGCTCAGTAATCGCCGTGATCATCGTCTGTGCATAATGGTGAACCTCTTGATCCGCACCGCTACAGGGAAGAAGCACAACAAATTCATCTCCACCCAATCGCGCCTGCAGCATATCTTCACGCTGAAGGCGCTGCATTCGTGCGGCTATGGTTCTGAGGAGCGCATCTCCCACGTCATGACCATGAGTATCATTAACCTGCTTGAACCCGTCCAGGTCAAAGAACATTAACGCCATTCGCTGTCCAGGGCGGTGGAACCCCTGCATATAAGCCGCAAGCTTCTCTTCAAATGTTCTCCGATTAAGCAAGCAGGTCAGCCCATCATGACTCGCCAGATATTCGGACTTCTCCAGAGCATGCTTCAATTCATTCAACAGCCTGCTATTCTCGACCATAACGGTAATCTGCCTGAGTGAGATAAGAAGAACGGACACTACAATCCCGCTTACAATACTATCATTCAGGCCCGCTTCAAACAGCAAGAGTACAACCAGACTGCCGAGCACAGTATAGGGAAGCCACATCTTCCCCTTGGAGATATGACCTGTCTCTCCCTCGGACACCGCCTCAGCAGAAGCGGGCTGATCGGAATAGATGCATGCCAGGGTCAGCAGAAAGGTGGCGGCTAACCAGAAGGGATTGAGCAGATTATCAACTTCATATCCGGCAAGGTCACCGAGCAGAAGATATATCGTGTCCCCTACCACATATACCAGGAATCCTAGGGTCAGGAATCTATTAACCGAAGTAACGAACGTAGTTCTCCTATTGTATATCAGTAGAAAGTTAAGAAGCAGAATAGTTATATCGCTGAGCGGATAGATCAAATCCACAATAATTGTAGCCAGGTCGCCGGACGAAGCCACAATCGGCTGAATTAAATACTTCCAGCTAATGGAGAAGGTGCCCACCAGAATAATGGCCATATCCAGGGAATACCTTAGTCCATATATAGTCTGCTTACTGCGGACGATCAAAGCTGCGATAAAGGCGATGGATTGAAGTATCCAAAAGATATCCGCCTCGCTTAGATCAGGTGTGGGACTATGAAGCACCTTATCGTAATAGACCCATATGGATTGGGCCAGCAATTCACCGAATATACCCAGCATTAATAAGAACCAGAATAGCCTGTGCTCCCCAGGGAGCTTCTTCATCATGAGCCCGAATACCAATATAGCCACAACTGGCGCCATAACCATCAACCAATCGGAGACTACGGTGTTCCCCGGGTATACGAGAACAAGAACGATCTCCGCAAGAGTATATATAGCAAATAGAATTGCAATTTTGTGTCTATGACCAAATAAATTCATCATCCGAATTCCGACCCCGCTATTCATGCAATTTCTCGGTGCAGTCCTATCTTATACAGTAGGGAGACGCAAGTAAAGAAGCCACGGGAATTTTTATCCACCCTGCTCCCTTGTCTCTATTATATACTGTGCTTGAATTCGTAACAGTTAAATTATATACTGGTAATAAACTACCAGGAAAGGGGATCAGTACCACACCATGTCCAACGATAAAATGATAGGCTCCCCTAACTTCAAATGGTTCGGCCTTGCTGTTCAGGCTCTGGTTGTACTTGCGGCACAGCCCCAGTGCTGTCCAAGCGGTGAGATCGCCTGCCGGCTGCATTCCGAAGCTACCCTGCTCCGCCGAATCCTATCCAAGCTTGCTTGTGAAGGCATTTTAGAGACAAGAGAAGGCCGTGATGGCGGCTACCGGCTGAAGCGCGCACCCGAGGAGATTTCTCTGAAGGACATCTACCTCGCTCTGGAAGAGAAAGGTCCATATTGCAGCGCGATGCTTGATACAACGGGAGACCATGCCTTCGGCAGGGAGATGCACGGGTCATTCTGTACCCTTGTTCAGGAGATTAATGAGAATGTGCTGCAGGTATTGGAAAGGCACACCGTGGCGGATCTGATGTAGTTTTTTTGGGTTTAACTGTGCGAATTATTGCACAGTATCATATATATTAGGAGTGATTCAGATGAGTAACCAGGTTCAAGTGGCTCAAGATTTTTACACAGTATTGAAAGAAAGACATTCCGTTCGATCCTATGATCCAACCGTACGTATCTCCCGGGATGAGCTGACAGAAATACTGGAGCTGGCCTCCACAGCCCCGTCTTCCTCCAATATTCAGCCGTGGCGCTTCCTCGTCATTGATGATGAGAAGCAGAAGGAAGAGCTCGTTACGATCGCGAACGGCCAGAAGCACGTGGCTGAAGCAGCTGCGGTTATCGCGGTGCTGGGAGATCTCGAATCCTATGACAAGGCTGACCAGATCTACAGCAAATCTGTGGAAGCAGGCGTGATGACAGAGGAGAACAAGGATGTCATGGTTCAGCGTATTGTGCAAATGTACGGGGGTCTGCCTAAAGACAAGCTCCATCACATCAACCTTCTGGATGCAGGTCTTGTCTCCATGCAGCTTATGCTGATTGCCAGAGCCAAAGGTTATGATACCGTTCCGATGGGCGGCTTCAACGCGGAGAAGTTCAAGGAAGCGTACAGCCTTCCGGACACTTTGGTTCCTGCTGTACTGATCGCTATCGGCAAAGCTGCCGCGCCGGGACGTTACACCGGAAGACTGAGTGTAGACGAGACTACATTCTGGAACTCCGTGAACTGATATAGAATGAACGGATAGCTTCCCGCTCACTGAAAGAGCTGTCCCCTGCCATTTCTTACAAATGGACGGGACAGCTCTTGATAGGGAGTCAAATTCGAATATAAGCCGCCTAGCGCGCATCCTCCTTGAGTTCCTCACTGCTTAAATCTCTCTTCTTCCGCGTCAGTACCCCTCTCGGCAGACACACGCCGATCACACCTGCCAGAATCATCACCGTACCGATGAAATGATAGTACACCAGTGTCTCATTCAGAATAACCGCCCCCGACCCAATGCTGACGACGGTCGATAGCTGATTGAACACACTCATCTTGGAAGCCTCTATCCGTGAGATCGCATAGTTCGTGAGCAAGGAAGTACAGACAGAAGACAGCACAGCCAGATACAGGATGGCGGTCACGAAGCTTATCTCTGTAAATGGCTTAAAGTAGCTGGCTACCGTGCCCTCTGCTGCATGTCCAGCGAGCGACATCGCGTTAAATACAATAAACCCGATGCTGATCGTCACAAAGGTAACGTCCGAGAGCTTCAGGCTCTTCATCCATTTTCTCGCAAGGACTGTGTAGGTAGCCATGGACAGCGCGGATAACAGGATCAAGATCATGCCTGCGGCATTAACGGAATGAGTCTGAGTCCCATTCATCACGAAGATGAAGACCACCCCGCCTACCGACAGAAGCATGAACAGCTTCTGCAGAAGACTCGTCCTTTCCCCCAGCAGCATTGAAGCCAGAATCATGGTCAGAATAGGAATCATCGCCGTAATAATCCCGGCCTCGGACGAAGACGCATAGACCAGGCCAAAGGTCTGGAATCCGAAGAAGAACGCCGGGTAGAAGAGCGCCAGCGGAAGAATTCGCAGAATGCTGCTCCACGGTATGCTCATCCGGTTCCGGCCCACCAGCAGCATCAGTACAGCGGCAATCAGGGATACGGTGAACCGGTGTGCGAGAATATCCGTGGGGGATGCGTTCTGGAGTGCGATTTTCACAAAAATAAATGAAAAACCAATAATCAACGCATTGGCTAATGCAGCCATGTAAGCCTTCATCAGAGTTGTATTGTTCATGTGTAGGTTCCTTACCGTCTGTCTTTCAGACTTAAGTTTGAAGTGCACTATCTATTCTATATAAGTTAACTACGGGCAACAATACAATCTCAGGAAAAATATACGTCTCTCCTTTCTAGCCGACTGTGCATGAAGGACTAAAGTAACGATTTCACCAAATTTGGCCTCAGGATGCCGTTGTCCATGTTAGAATTTAGCGGATAAAAGCAGCGCTGACGACATAGACAGGAGGTTCTAATCAATGAGCCGGGAAGAACACGAACTTGAGGATAATCAGGCACCCGGATGGGATGCCATTGATGCGCAGATGGAGAGAATCTATGGAGATCAGGAGCCGAAGCACTACGGAACCCTGATCCCTTACATGCTTGGAGGTCAGGATCCGCTTAACGGGATCAGCGCCTATGTACAGAATGAACCGGTATCGCACTGGCACTTCGTAACGTATGGCTTCTCGGAATTATATGAGAAGGAGTCCGAGGATACCGAGTACAGCGGTTACGGGTTTGAGCTGACCTTCCGTCTGCTTAAGGAACAGAATGAGAGCGAACCGCCTGCATGGGCGCTGAATCTGCTTCAGAATTTGGGCAGATACGTATTCGGCAGCGGCAATATTTTCAGATCGGGGGATTATATGGACGCGAACAGTCCAATTGCCCTTGAGCACGACACACAGCTGACGGCACTCGCCTTCATCGATGACCCGGATCTGCCGGAGATAACAACGCCAAATGGCAAAGTGAGCTTCCTGCAGATGGTCGGAATCACGCGCGATGAGCTGGAAGCCATGCAGGCCTGGAACACCATCGGAGTGCTTCGGGAGGCGTCCGAATCGGGACGACTGCCTCTGTATGTTACGGACTTGTCCAGACCCTCCCTTCTAAGTGATTCGCAGCTATGCGAGAAGATTCGACTATGCGCGGCCAGAGACGGGTCAAGCACCGGCTTCCTGTTCGTGGATCAGCTCGAATGGGAGGAGAGAAAGGGACTGCTTCGCGGAGTCTCTTACCACTTGAGTCTTGGCGCGAAGCAGGCTTCTGTCATCAGCCAGGTTCTGCCTGGCCGGCTGCTGAAGGGGAATCCACTGACCCTGTCTTCATCGGGGAACAGGGTGACTTTCTATCCAGGCGGGGACTCAGACGTCACTGTACAGGATAGCGGAATTGATCTCACTCTGAGTAAGGACGCCGTTCAAGAGCTTGCGGACAGGCTTGAGCCGGTGGCACAAGAATTCAAGCTAAATGCCTTCAGGGGACTCACCGTTAAGATCGTTAGAACCGAGATCACGGATCAGGATGGCCAGGTCGTGGAGACCATTGGCTGATTGGAGCAGGCAGAAGCTGATTACCAGGTCATAGATTCCAATAACGATTACTATCCAGAGAAAGCTGCCCATGTCCTTGCAGCCGTAAAGTCACACCAGCAATCAGGCATGATTACAGGTGTTGTCGTTACCGGAACGAAGGACCAGCTGAAGTCCCTCGGGCAGCTCCCCTTCATTAAGGCTGCGACCCTTGGGGCGACAGTCGATATGTACTAATCCCATGAGCATATACCCGCCACCACTTGAGATTGAGTATATATGGATAACCTTAAAATGCGGACATCCCCCTCCAAGGGAATGGCCGCATTGTTCTGATAAATTAACTATATACTGCACTTCGCGTTACTTCACTGCATAACCCCGAACCACACTTCACTGCACCGCCCTGCGCCGTATCACCAGCCGTTAACGTCTGGCCTCCGCCCACTTGGCATTCCACTCGCCGAAGAATGTGCGGATATCGGGCGCAACCGCCGCTTTCTGGATGAAGCTGGTTTCCCATATGTCGAATCCGGCCTTGCCGGCAGTCGTGTAATAGGCTTCTGCCATACTTACATCTTCGATCAAGTTTGGCTTATAGGACAGGAACTCGTTCAGTTGTGCCAGATTGGAATCCCGGGTTCTCAGAGTCGGGATAAATCCGGTATCATCCGCTATGCTGGACTCTTCGAGCAAGAACTTAATCCAAGCCTTGGTAGTCTCCTTATTTTTGCTGTTCTTATTGATGACATACCAGGCGTCCGAACTAAGAGTGGCATTCATTGTGCCGGTTGTAGAAGCTGGCAGCGGCATAAATCCGATGTCTTCCGGCTTGATTCCGGCATCTTTTCCAGCATCCAGGATCTGCGGAATGATCCAGTTCCCTATATAGAACATGGCCGACTCTTCCTTGGCAAAGCTAAGCTTGGAATCCTCCCAGTGATCTGTGTACAGATCCTTCTCCGCATAACCTTTGTCTATCAAGGTGCGGATAATATCCATCGCCTGTCCAATTTCATTGTCCTTCTGGAAAGGTGCATCGGAATCGATCATGAAGTTCAACGCGTCAGAATGTCCATTCATGACCGGAACCATCATTGCACCCCACTGGGTAAGTGTCCAACCCGAGCCATAATTCAGGTTCATCGGCGTGATTCCCGCCTGCTTCAGCTTCTCGCAAGCTTCGTAGAACTCCTGCAGAGTCTTGGGGGGAGAAGTGATTCCGGCTGTGCTGAAGGCCTTTTTGTTGTAGACAAGCCCTGTAGCACTGACACCTACCGTAATAGCGTATCGCTTGTCGTCATGCATTTGACCATTGGCATAGTACAGATTATCGAACAGCTTCATGTCATCCAGTGGCTCGAAGTACTCGGGAAAGTTCTTCTTCTCGAAATTATTAGGCAGAATTAGAGCATCCCCGTAATTATTGCTCAGAATCCGGACGCGAATGTCGGTCTGGTAGTCTTTGAGGCTGACTACCTTCACATCGCTGACCGCCGGATATTTCTTCTTGAATTCTTTCTCATACTTGTCAAAAGTGCCGTTATCAAGCAGGTCACTGCGATGGGTGATAAAGGTGATATCGCCATGTACGCCGGAAGATGCTTCAGCAGCAGCTTGGGTATCCTTTTGCTCGGAGCCCTCATTAGTGCAGCCTGTGAACACTGCTGTGCTAAGTAGCAGAGCGGCAGTTAGTCCCTTCCATTTTCTCATTGTTAACCCTCCAATAGCCCGTTTATGTTGGTACATCAGTTCACCTGAAAAGAAGCCAGTGTGTCCCGCAGCGATACGGAGAGCTGTTCCAGCTCGCCAGACAGCTCTACCAGCTTGTCGCTCATCTTCAGGTGGTCCGTATTCAGCGAGGCTACCTGTTCAGTAGACGCGGACGTCTCCTGGGAGACCGAGCTTACGCTCGAGATTGTGGTGCTTAGTACAAGCTGCGCGTTCTTCAGCTCGTCTACCGACCCGGCAACCTGTTCGGATCTATCAATGAGCTGGCTCATTTGATGGCGGACATTCTGCAGAATTCCGTCCGTGTTCTTCACCGTCTCCACTTGAGATTGGTATAACGGATAGGCTTTGGACATTTCAGCAACCGTGTCTCCGATCTCCTCCTGAATCCTGCTGATAATCCCAGTGACCACATCGATCGAAGAACGGGATTGATCAGCCAGCCGGCGGATTTCATTGGCTACGACCATGAAGCCCTTGCCTGCCTCGCCGGCCCGCGCCGCTTCAATGTTGGCGTTAAGGGATAACAGATTTGTCTGCTGGGTCATTTCCTTCATGACATCCAGAATTTTGTGTATAGATGAGGTGCTCTCGCTTAAATGATTCACCCGGTCCATCATGTCACGGGTAATCTGCTCCGTAGTAGTAGTCTGGTCCGTCAGCTCACTCATGTAGCTGGTCCCCTGCTCACTGTACTGACTCACTTGAACAGCCGCATTGTTCATCTCGACATTGGTGTTCACAAATTCCGTCATCTGCTGATCAATCAGCGTGGTCATCTCTTGTCCCTTCTCCGCTTCCAGAGCCAGGGAGTAGGCCCCTTTCGCGATATGCTCGGCGGCCTCGGTCGCTTCCGTAGCGGCGACAGAGGTCTGGCGGGACACATCGGCAAGCTGGCCTGCTGTAGCCATCACTCTTTTTGCAGAATTTAGGGTCTGTCTGACAAGGGTCGAGATTTGCTCCATCATCATATTGAAGCTGCCAGCCAGCTCCCCGATTTCATCCTTGCTGTTAATATCCGTGCGTACGGTCAGATTGCCCTTGGCCCCTTCATTCAAGAGATCACGCATCTTCACAAGCGGATGGGCGAACATCCGCACCATAATAGCACCCAGTACCACCGCGACCAGCGCGGATGCGATCAGGGCGTAGATCAGGAAGGTCAGAATCCGGTTCGCATTCTTCAGCAGGCTTTCAACCACGATATCTCCGGTCAGGTACCAGCCGGTAATGTCCGACTTGCTGTAGATATACAGCTTTTGGCGTCCTGCGCTGTCATCTTGGGTTAAAGTGCCGGACTGCGAAGCAGCCTTGACATTCTCCGCAGGAACGGTAAAAGCAGGCTTGCTTCCGATAGCCGTACCCGCGGTAGAATAGATCGTCTGACTTGTCGCAGGATCGTAAATGTTTATTGCGCTGCCTTCCTTGGAATCGGATAGCTTCATGTCACCCAGGCGGTTCGACAAAGCCTTCATATCGATCTCGACAAAGAGCAGCGCGATAGTCCCGTCATAATCACGCATGACCCGCGCATGACCGAAGCTTGGCCGTCCCATCCAGATAAAGCCGTCGGAGGCGGCCGGTATCCAGACAGGTTCCCCTTTTGTCTTAATTGCTGTGGCGAACCACTTCTGAGCCGGCAGGGTATCCAGATTCAGGTCCGCAGAGCTGGATAGAGCCGATCCGTCGGGCTTGAACAGTGTGATAGAACGAATATTCTCATCGGAAGAAGCTGAATTTTTGAGGTAAGCGTTCATAGCCTTCTGCTGCTCCATGTACTCAAGAGTGTTCTTCTTCATAGAAGCCAGCGTTCGGAGGTCCTCCAGGAACTTCTGATCCACGATAAATTGCAGCGAGCCATCCTGATATTTGCCAAACGCCATGTCCAGATTCTTACTGGACTCGATTATGGTCTGCTCGGAGAAGCCCGATACCTCGTCCATAATCGATTGTCTTGCCATAGAGTAGGACTGTCCGCCTACCAGACTGACAATAATAAAAACACCGATAAAGTAAAATAAAAACAACCTGATCCCAACACTTTTCTTCGGATTAAGCTTCCATTTGCCCGTATTCGGGTCCCGCAGCATTTGGCCCCACTGATGAAGCCAGCGCGGAGCTCCCCCGCGGACATTCTTTTGTTGATCCTTATCCATAGACTTCTCCCACCTATTTCTACATAGTTCAGATAAAACTGAAGTTATTACTAACCATATATCGGCGCCCGAAGTCGAAAAGTTAAGTAATGCATAAAGTTATATTTGTGCAACAAATTTAGGACATTTTTTATCAGCTGAAAATAACAGGATGTACCATTATAATAGGGTATTAAAATAGGCTCTTATCTGAATCACTTCTCATTTTATCAAGATATAGAGCTTGAGTTATTAACCACATTCCTTTCTTTTCAGTATTTTTGTAACTTAATTTATAACATACTGTAACTTAACAAAAAAAAGATAATTTCTCCTCTCCGGCCAGAACCGCAGATTATATCTACACAACAAAAAAGCCGCATTCTCTGCGGCTGTCTAACTGCTTATATCAAGTTAACCTGCTTCTCTATATTGGTGTAATAACAGCTGAGCTTGTGCTTCTTGCATATTTTCTTAATCCTAGCGGACTCACTGACGATCTCCTCAATACTTGAGAACTGCCGGAATTCATTGGTGACTACAGCAATCGAGATACTGACGAGCGGAATGGTCTCGACCTGACCGAATCGGTTCTCACTGACCACATATTGGCGTTCGAGATCCTCCTTGGAGTAAAAGGCTGCAATCGTATGGTCGAACTGCCGGATGACGCTGTTACAGACTTCCTCATAAGCGAAATCATTCAAGATCGCAATGAAGTCATCCCCTCCGATATGTCCGACGAAATAGTCGGGCTGTGACACATTTCTGCGAAGTATAGAAGCCGTAGCCTGAATCAGCTTGTCCCCTTCCTTGAATCCATATATATCATTGTAGGCTTTGAAGTGATCGAGATCGAAGTACAGGACACTGAAGGTCTCTTGAGTCAGGGACAGCTTCAATCTCTCATCAATGGTGAGGTTGCCCGGAAGTCCGGTCAGGGGATTCAGGAAGCTGGCAATGGTGGCCCGAATCTCGGCGAAGCTGAGCAGCAGATTCCGGATGCTGACTACACCATGGAATTGCCCGCCCGTTGTCACAATCACATAGTCGTAGAGCTCCTCTTCCTCCCGCGCCATCGCGAGCTTGCTTACTTCGGTAATGTTCTCGCTATAGTCCACTATTAGCGGACTCTGGTTCATCACGAGCTCCACCGGTCGGCCCATATACAAATTATACCCGTACAGAGTGCCAATCCGTTGATAGAACCTGGCCCTCATCACCAAAGCCACCGGCTGGCTGCCGCTCTGCACAACAACGCCCTGAAGCTTAGGGTTGCTCTTGAAGATCTGGTCTACCTCCTCACATTTCGTGTCCACGTAGACATGTGGGATTACTTCCGCAATCTCTCCAATCTGTGAAATCATCCTAAGCCCCCCTTGTACAGTATCATTAAGAAACGGCCGCCTGTTCTACCGCTCGCTCAATTTCTTCCGTTATAACCTGAGTGCCTGACTTATCCGCATACTCCTATAGTAGTATACGCATGATTCTGAAGTTGCAAGTAATTGTTAATCCAGCATTAAAATTATGAGAATAGTACCATATTCCGGCAATCTCTGCCTCTAATGGATTGGACTTTATATCTTCTCTGTATCAATATATTCCTTGGCATACCGAAAGCATAATCTTATTAACAAGAACCAGGCTATTAAGGACAGCAGCCCGAAGACAGGCAATACGACAATCGTCAACACATCCGGCACATATAGTGAGAATGGCAGCAAGATCATGACAATTACATTTACCGTTAAATAGTAGACTCGCCGCATAGCTGCCACATGCCGCAGTTGACGCAGCTGATGTGCCCACGCTACAGCAATCAGCCCCTCAAATATCCAATATACCAGCAGCGTATACAGCATCAGCACGCCCACCGAGAGCAGATTTAGCTGCAGCGTCTTGTCTCCTAGATATAGAAAGTTAGCCCCCAGCCCTTGAATGATCTGGACCAGCGAGGCGGCAATCAAGATGACCGCTGTCCATTTGGCTTTTGTGAAAGAGGTATGCTTCCGGCCCAACTGATTCAGCGCAAAGGCCGCCATAATATATCCGATGAAGTCAGGCAGGATATCCAGCCCGCTGATATTAATATTAATCATAACGAGTACAAGTCCCCAGCCAAGCTGGCGGAAAGCTCCGGATAAAGGTGCTTTCAGTTCTCTTAGTTCCATTACTTCAGCCCACCTTCTGACCGGACAAGCCGCTTCATCTGTTCTTCGCTCAAGTTCAAATTACCGTTGATTATAAAGGTCTGGGTCACCTTGCGGCCATCCTTCAGACGGAATTCAAGCCTGCACTGAGGCTCATAATTAGCATAAGCAACCGGGTCGTGCTCCGGTACTTCCCATCGGTAGGAGATCGACAAGCGGTCCCCCTTTTGCAAAGAAACAGGATATTCAAGGGATTCAATCGGCTGATCCTCCAGCTCAAGCTGCAGGTACGGCTTCAGCCGGTCACTAAAGGTGAAATCGATTCGTTCCAGTTCAGCGGACTGCAGCATCGTTCCATTAGTAAAACCCGATCCACCCGATGAAGCGGAGGACGAATAGAATTCAACAACGTTCGCCTGGGAAGCGGGAAGAACCTGGAGCTCCCCAATCGGGACCTTGCGGGGCGGACCCTCGCTATAGTAGACGGTGGCTTCCTTAATTGTAATGGGCTCCTTGATCACCGGCCCTTGCTCCTGGGATTTGAATCCCCCAAAGGCCTTTATCTCCTTGTGATACGTCCCGCTGTTCCCTTCTGAGAAGATAAAGCTCAACTGCGGCAGCTCATCAATCTGTATCCCTGTCACCTTCTTGGTGCCATATTTGTTCTCCAGATAGACCAGCTTGATACTTTCGCCCTCTGTGGCATTCAGTGTGGTGTAACTATTCAGGAACAGCGGCTCTGCCAGCTGCATGCTCCGGTAATACCATATGTTACCGCCCCAGCTCCCGAAGATAAGAAGGAGAATGACAGTCCAGGCTGCTATTTTCTTCGGCTTGGATAAGCTCCTCACTTTAGCACTCCTTTAAGTTCCTTAATTGAAGTGTTGAACAGACATCTTGCCAATAAGCAACATGAGAATAATCGCGCATATGCGGATAAATCCCTTCCCCCGCCAGCCCAGCTTGCCTTTATTGTAGGGTTTAAGTCCAAAGTACAGCCATTCCCAGAACTTCTGGGGAAAGATAAGTGCAAAGAAACCTGCGAAGAACCCAAAAGCAATTATAATTAAGAAAACACCCATGATAACCTCCAACATCTGTTTTACGCTGCCTTCTGTTTTATATTTTACCATTAATTAGGTGGGTGATATTAATCTTTTCAAATAAAAAAACGGCCATATGATATCATGGCCGCTTCATTGGGCATCAGGCTAATCTCTCAATAACCAGGGAAGCACTCACTGTAGGTGTACCGCCGCCGATCGCATTTTGGAGTGTCACAGTGCCTGTAGGATCGATACGATTCAGCGTCAAGGTTCCCCCAGCGGATAGAGCAGTAACTACCTGGCCTGTATAAGGGTTGTTACCCGCGTTGGTCCCATAGTTACTGCATGGAACCAGGGCGGCCGGAGCAGCGCCGGCAGGATCAAAGAACAATCCAAAGGCGCTGTTGCCCGGGGTCGGGAAGACCTCCCAGGTGATCTTGTAGACCCCGCTTGTGTTGATGACAATAGTCGAAGGGGGGGTAAAGGTAACCGCCGCCGCGTTGATCAGCGAGTTGTTGAACGTAACCGCTCCTCCTTGGCCGCCCGGTGCCGGGGCTGGAGCTATAGTCTGGGCTACGTCACTGCACAGAAAGGCGAAATCGGAGATGCCTCCCGCGGGTCCGGCTGGGCCTTGCGGACCTGTTGCCCCGACAGGGCCGGCGGGTCCTTGCAGACCGACGGGTCCCACCGCACCTGGAATCCCTTGCGGCCCAGGCAGGCCTGGGGCTCCTTGAGGTCCCGGAGGACCTGGAACAGGGGTTACTTTTACAACAGGCGGCGGGCAGCTCACTCTAACAATTTTCTTTTTAACAATAATGTTCTTGTGATGTGCTCTCTTACTTCTACAGACCCTGCATACCTTGTGTCTTCTTCCGTGGGACTTAACTAACGAATGCTCAGCGCTCAATTGGACACCTCCTAAGGATTAGAGTACATCCTACGTACATCCGCCTCGAAGAGCATGTGCCTCTACCCAGCAGCTCGCGGGCATTGGTCCATTTTCCCGATAAAGAGGCTTCAGCGGATTTAGGTTTGTCCTATTCACCCAAGCATTCTTCGGCACTCCGGGAAGGGGATTCCCTCCCTCAGGCCGTCTCTGTTCCAGTACTCTATGAGATGAACAGCAGCATGGCATTCCCCTGCCGGACTGCTTCCATATAGTATTCTTTTAGATCCGTATAGTAGGAGAGCACATAATCCATCTCTTCGTCCCCGGACCAGTCATCAAAAGGATAGATCTCCAGCTCATTCATCACAGCCGCGTCAAAGCGCTGCTTCAGGTCCTCCTCGGTAATGTTCACCAAGGTCAGCGTAACCTCCTGTACTTCCTTATTGGTCAAATACCTTGTCTTCCCATACCCAAGGTCTTCACCAACTTCCTTCCCGCCCAAGATCACATTGAACAGCGGCGCCTCGCCCTCCCAGGCACTTCCGTTCAGAAGGAAGTGGATCGCATGCCAGGATTTATCCAGATCCAGCCCTTCATCCTCCTCATCGAACACGACCGCTTCCGGGTCAACCTCGCCTTTGATAATCAGATCCAGAGTCTCCTCAGAGATTTGCTTCAGATTGCCAATCATACTCATGGTTAACTCCACTCCTTTTGTGTATATGTAGGCTTAGCCTCTTATCAAAAAATCTGCTCAGGCCCGTCCCGCTCATCGCCCGGCTACCACTGCACCTCTGTTTACTTTTACCCGCAGGCTTGGATCTGCACCACATATTCTGGAAGCAAGTGGATTCTCCCTACAGACGGCTTCCCTTCTCCGCGAGGCTGGAACGAACATGCTGCCTGGATGGTCTGGCAGAGGACTCTTCGTATATAAAAAGAACACGGCCCGCTCAAGGAACGTGATGCTCCTGGCCGGACCGTGTGTGTGAAATTCTGGGTATCTCTATTCTAGCTGTTATTGCGCGCAATCACTGCGCTATTCTTCACACTTGCAGAAAGTCTGGTCCGCTTCCATTGTTCTACTCTTCATCTCAACAAATGCTTGGGGCGCCAGATGTCTTACTCCTCAACCTGAAATATCGAGTCCACAATGATGGGCAGATTCTCTCTTACTGATACGGCTCCGAACACTGACCTTGCATGAATCCCGCGCTCACCGAACACATCCATGAATAGATGGGAACACCCATTCAACACCTTGTGATGTTCTTCGAACTCCGCCCCCGCATTCACGAAGCCTTGGACCTTCACAACCCGGATTACCTTATCGAGTGAGCCCAAAGCCGACTTCAGCACCGCAAGCACCTCAAGTCCTGCCAGCCTTGCGAATTCATAGCCTTCCTCTGTAGTGTAATCAACTCCAAGCTTTCCCTTCGGGTGGCCGGACGGCCCCTTGCCCGAGACGAACATAAGCCCGTTAACGATGACATAGTTGGCGTATCGCGCCGCAGGCTGGCTCGCTTCAGGGAGCGCGATGTTCAGCTCTCTAAGTCTACTCTCAGCGGAATGTTCAGACATGGTTCTCTACCTCCTCATTTTAATTGAGAGATCTGTGGCGGTAACCTATGTTTATCAAGGTCTTACTATCTCAAGGATTCTCCTCCTCTATTCAGCATAGACTTAATTCACCGCAGCAGCATGTTTAGACGTCCACTTTATAATTCAGCTGCAGCTCATCCCCGGGCAGTCCCCGAATCCCCCAATTACACTTAGGCGTCTCAATTATCGTAATCTCAATATCATCAGGCTTAATATGCAGCTCACCCTCTACCCGTTCGAACAGCATCGCAATCAGCTTCTTCTTGGACTCTACCGTTCTCCCCTCAAAGATACTGATCTCGATAATCGTATATTTATCCGAACGGTCCTCTGGATATAGAAAGTCCTCCCGCTCCAGGTGAATGAATCTGTGAAATCTCTTGTCCGCCGGGTACAAGAATGCATCTACCACACAGCCATGAATAATAGAGGAGAGTTCCCTCTGAATGGGCTTCAGATGCTCCTTAATTCCGTATACCTTGATTTGAGCCATAATCCACACCCTTTTCATAAAAGTAAAGTATGTCTTCTAAAGACCCAGCCGGTCTCTTAAAGCGGTAATATGAGCGGTATGATGCTTGCCATGCCAGGCATAGACACCCAGAGAATAATCCAGGCGGCTGAGCTTCTTCGATTCAGGATGGTAGAATTCCCGCCTATAATCGGCTTCGCCCATAGCGTTCAGAAGGATCACCCATCTTCTGTGAAGCGGCTCTAGCAGGCTTAGTGAAAGTTCTATGTCTCCTGTGAGAGAGTCTGTCAGAGCTGCCCACCTGTCCTCGTAATAAGGCTTGATTGCAGGATTCTCTTCGGTAAGAGCCAGCTTGAACCGGATATAACTGTTCATATGGCTGTCCGCTACGTGATGGACCACCTGTCTAATCGTCCAGCCTCCATCCCGGTAAGGAAGATTAAGCTGATCCTGACTTAACCCTTGAACTGCCTCCCTAAGCTTGACCGGAAGTTCATCAATGTCCTGAATCCATTCTGTCCTCTGAGCCTGTGAGATTTCTCCCTCGAATGCAAATGTGCCAATGGGGTATCTCAAATCCATCACTAACACCCTTTCCGAAATTATGTTGATAAGGTACTTCCCGCAGCTCGAACCTATATAACAGTGTACCAGAGTGCCTCATATCTGGAAATAATGGGAAGCCAGCCTGCCGTGCATAGATATTCAATCCGTTTAGGGATATCCAACTTTCGGGTATCTTAAGAATAGACTTAATTTTGGCATGGAAAGGGGACCTATATGAAGATTATCATTTCACAGCAGGAAGCTATGGAGAAGGGGATCTGGGAGGAAGTCGCCAGGATATTTGGAGTTGCCCAGGAGGATGAAGTCTGGCCTAACGAGACTTATATCCTGACTGAGGAACAGGCACGGCAGCTGGGCCTCATCCAATAAGCCCGCCTGAGGCAGGCTGGCAGGAACTATTTTGCAGCTCTCCACGAACGACTTGGGATCGTTAGGAGAGCCCTTTGTATTTCTTTTTAATAGCAAACGGTATGATAGAGGCCGTACTTCCGTTCGGTCATTTAGCCCGAGTGAGGAGTTCCTCAGGATTGACAGGAAGATGAAATTGCTGTTAATCCCCATTGTATTAATCGGAGATTTATTCGCGGAAATACACTGCAACTTCGCAAGCACCAGGCCGCCCCACTTAACATTTAATTCCATATCCGGGGGATAGTGCAGATACATTTGTCTTACTGCCTAACTAAACGTGCTACAATAGCTATACAGGCTGGACAGATCCACCGAAAGGAGTTCGTTATGGCTGAAGATATACTTAGACGTAACAATGTAACAACACAAGGCAGCGGTACGACAAGTATGATATTCGCACATGGGTTCGGTTGTGATCAGAATATGTGGCGGTTCGTCGCCCCCGCCTTTGAGGATGACTATCAGACAGTATTATTTGATTATGTCGGCTCCGGACAGTCGGATCTATCGGCTTATAACCCTATCCGCTACGGAGACCTGAACGGTTATGCCCAGGATGTTCTCGAGATCTGCGAATCACTCGGGCTCCAGGATACGATATTTGTTGGTCACTCTGTCGGGGCTATGATTGGGATATTGGCTTCAATCCAGAGACCCGAGTTCTTCAGTCAATTGATCCTAATTGGCCCCTCGCCTCGGTACATGAATGATCTCCCCGATTACATCGGGGGATTTGAGCGGAGCGATCTGGACGGCTTGTTCGATCTCATGGACAAGAACTATCTCAGCTGGGCTGGCTACCTCGCTCCTGCCATTATGGGGAATCTGGAACGCCCCGGTCTCGCTGCTGAATTGGAGACGAGCTTCTGCAAGGTGAACCCGGCTATAGCCAGGCAGTTCGCTGAGGTCACCTTCTATGGCGATAACCGGGAAGACCTTCCCAAGGTGACGACACCCGCTCTCATCCTTCAAAGTACGGATGATATTATTGCGCCGCTTGAAGTGGGCGCATATGTGTATCACCATATTCCGGAGAGCACACTTCAGATTATGGAGGCAACCGGTCACTGTCCGCATATGAGCCATCCTGAAGAGACGATTCGGCTGATCCAGGAATATCTGGCCAGTCGTGGCAGCGTGCCTACCCGCCCTTTAGAACAAGGGAGGATCTAGCACTCATGGACGAACGGTTAGACCTTGCCCCCTGCGGCTATCTGTCCTTGTCGGAGGATCATACGATCCTTACCGTTAACAAGACACTTCTTCAATTACTTGGATTCGACCTGCAAGGGCTTCGGGACTGTCATATTGAGTCCATTCTTACAAGGTCCAGCCGTGTTCTGTTCCAGCTCTATTTCATGCCTCTGATCAAGTTGAATGGCAAGATCGACGAGATGTACCTGGTTCTGCAATCCGCCAGCGGAGCTGAAGTCCCCGTACTCCTGAGTGCTGTACGTCGGGAACAGGATGGAAGGCCGGTCCATGACTGTATTGTTATGATTATGCGGCGCAGAATGGAATATGAAGAGCAGATTTATGCGGCAGAGCAAGCTGCCAGGAAGGCTGGCGAGGAACTCGATCTCCTTCAGACCCAACTGAACAAGAAGCGGAATGAGCTCAGCGGCCAATTGTAGCGGCTGAGCCGTGCTGTGCTGTTAAAAATAAAGTATCGAATTGGATGCATTATTCCATGCTCCAGCAAATAGAGGCGGTGTCAGACCTGTGGTCTGATACCGCCTCTATTGCTAGAATTACAGATTAATAGAGCGTATATCCGTATCGCTATCCCGTATATTACTATCCTTTACATCCTGCTAAAGGCCTGTCTGGGTCCTCCCCAAGGCTCCCTTGCTGCACACAGATCGGCCGATCCATATGGTACAGCTTCCGGTAGCGGGGACTGCGCTCCATCAGCTCATCATGTGTTCCTCTCATCTCCACCCTGCCGTTCTCCATGAAGATGATCTCATCCATCTTCTCCGTTCCAGCCAGGTGATGGGTAACCCAAATCAGCGATTTGCCTCTGGTGGCATCCATAATTGTTCTCATGAGCTCCCGCTCTGTCCTCGGATCAAGTCCCACAGTCGGCTCATCCAGGATGACGACTGGCGTGTCCTGCAGCAGAATCCGCGCAAGTGCCACCCGCTGGCGTTCCCCGCCGGAGAATCGCTGACCGGTCTCCCGCATGGGGGTGTCATATCCAGCAGGGAGAGATTCAATCAACGGGGCAAGCTGCGCCTGTCCGGCAGCCAGCCTGATCTCCTCTTCCCCTGCCTCTCCCCGGCCCAGCCGGATATTGTTCCCCACGGTGGTGTCGAACAGATGCGGGCGCTGATTAAGTACAGAGATGATCTTTGGGATATCGTCTCCAAGCTCTTCCGCTGCTGCACCGTTAATCTGCACGGCCCCCGTCTCCGGCGCAAGCACGCCCTGGATAAGCCCCAGCAGAGTTGACTTCCCGGACCCGCTGCGTCCGATCACAGCAATCCGCTTGCCCTGCGGGATGTCCAGCGAGATGCCGTGAACCGCAGCCCCGGCAGCCCCTTCGTAGCTGTAGCTCACTCCATCAAGCTGGATATGCGCAGCGGCCGGCTTCGTGAAGGCTTCGCTGATAAGAGCGCCGGCTCCGCGAGCGGCTCCCGGCCACCCAAGGCCCACCGGCGCGGCTTCTGCAGCTCCCGGCGACTCATGGCCCTGCCGCGCGGCCTCGGATGCGCCAGCGGCTTCGGCTGCCTTAGCCCCTTCAGCCGCGCGGCCCCGGCCTGCGACCCGTGCCGTTTCTTCCCGGCTGGCCTCAGATATTTCATTCAGCCGGCCCAGCGAGCTCCGGTAACGGGGCAGCTTCTCCACCGCCTCAGATACGGGCAGGAAGACGTCCAGCAGCGGGAAGATGACCAGCACACAGGCGGCGATTAGCGTTCCATTCATCCTGCCGTCTGCCGCCTGACCGGCTGACCACGACATCATGAGCAGCACGCCGCCGAGAACCACCAGCTGCCCAAGCAGGGCTCTTAGCCTTGCCCATCTTTTGAGCGCCTGGTCCGCCCTTGTAATCCGGGCTTCATCCGCTTCATAGGACGTCAGGAAGTCCCGAGTCCTTCCGCTGATGACCCAAGTGCCAAGGCCCATTACAGCATCTGTCAGCTTCTGATACAGGCGGCTGCGCTCCTGCTTCATCCGCTCCTGAGTTCTCGCTGTCATCAGCAGGGATAGAATAGGGAGCACGCCCAGCAGAATAAGCAGCAGGCCTGCGGCCATCCACGCACAGCCGGCATCGAACCGGCCGAGCGCAGCGATCACCACGGCATACATGACCACGGCAGCCGCCCCCGGAAAGGCGGTGCGCAGATATACATTTTGCAGCTGCTCAATATCCTCCGCCAGCAGTCCGAGGATGTCTCCGGTTCGGTACTTGGAGCGAAGCCTCAGCGCATCCGGCTCCAGACTGTTGTACAGCCGCACACGCATTTGGGACACAATACGCAGCACCGCGTTATGCCCGGCCAGCCGCTCCACATAATGCAGGACAGCCCGGCTGATGCCGAATGTCCTTACTCCCACGATGGGAACATACACCAGCAGAATGTTCTCGGGGCGAAGGGCCGACTTCGAGATCAGGTACCCGGAGGTGAACATCAGCATCGAGGCGGCGGAGGCCGTCAGCACCCCAAGGAGAACAATCAGGATGAACCGGCCCGAATGGGCCTTAATGTACGGCTTCAGCCAGCCTTCCTGTCTCATTCCGCACTCTCCTCCTGCTCTTTGATCAGCGCGTAATAAGCGCCCTGCTTACTCATAAGGTCCTCGTGGCTTCCCACCTCGGCCACCCTCCCTTGGTCTATGACCACGATGACATCCATATCCGGCAACCAGTGCAGCCGGTGGGTAGCCAGTATAGCCGTCTTCCCCTCAAAAAGACCCAGCATCGTCGCCTTCAGCTCATACTCTGTCTCTATGTCAAGATGAGCCGTCGGTTCATCCAGCAGGATGATTGGACGATCACTGAGAAAGGCCCGGGCAAGCGCAACCCGCTGCTCCTGTCCTCCGCTGAGGCGCCTTCCCCCGCCGCCGATCATCTCCTTGTATCCCCCGGTCAGCTGCCCCACAACCGGACCAAGCCCTGCCGCCTCTATGGCTTGCTTCACATCTTCCAGAGAAGCCTGCGGCGAATAGAACTTTATATTATCTTCAAGCGTGCTGCTAAATAGATAAGGCTGCTGCGGGATATACACGATCTGATTCCGCCAGACGGCCTCCGATAATGAAGACATCATTCGTCCATCCACTTGTACACGGCCTGCAGTCGGGCGGAGGAATCCGCCCAGGATATCAATCAGCGTGGATTTCCCCGCGCCGCTCTCTCCAATGATCCCTATCTTCATCCCCGCCTCAAGCTCCAGGGTGACCTCTTCAAGCGATGCTCTGCCGCCTTCCTCATGCGTGACGGTCAGTCCCGTCAGGGTAAGTCTGCTCTGCGGAGTCCAGCTGTAATCCGGCTCAAGCACCGCTTCCCCGTTCAGTTCCTCACTTGACTGGCTGTTAATGATGGCCTGCATGGCCTGCCCAGCCTCCTTGCCATCCAGGGTAGCATGAAAGTCCGCGCCTACCATCCGTACAGGAAGGAAGTACTCCGGTGCCAGAATTAATACAGTCAGTGCTGGTAAAAGCACCATATTCCCGCTAACCAGCCGTAGCCCCAGGCTTACCGCTACGGAAGCAACCGACAGCATAGTGAAGAAATCCAGCGCGAATGAAGAGAGAAATGCCGTTCGCAGTGTCTTCATTGTGGCTAACCGGTAGCTGCCGCTTACTCGTTCAATGGACTGGCTGTGCGTGCGGCTGCGTCCCAGGAACCTGAGCGTCTCCAGTCCTCGCAGGGAATCCACAAAGTGGTTCGACAAAGCTCTGTAGGTCTGCAGCTGCCCTTCGGCTTGCCTTCTCGCTGCAAGTCCGACCAGAATCATGAAGACGATCAGAATGGGCATGGTTACAGTCAATATCGTCCCTGAAGCCACATCCAGGCTGTAGATATAACCGAGAATCAGCATGGGTGTGAACCCGCCAGCCAGCATTCGCGGCAGCAGCAATTCGACATAATTGCGGAATTTAGTGATCCCTTCCAGCACAAGGGTAACAAGATTACCCGTACCTTCCCTGCCCGCATATCTCGGTCCAAGCTCGAAGAGCTTGACCATCAGCTGGTTCCGCATCCGGGCACCTGTAAGCTCGGCGAATTGAGCAGCAATAGACTGCTGGAAGTAGACCGTAATCTGGCGTACGGCAAAAGCACACAGGAACAGCGCGGCTGTTCCGTATTGCTTCCGCAGAGGTTCCCCTGCGAAGAGGGCGGTGACGGTCTCCGCCAGCCACTTCGCTTGCAGGATAATTGATAGAGTCTGAATCAAGGTCAGGCCGGCCATAGCTGCCATCACCGGCCGTATGCCTCTCAGACCCAGCAGCTCGCGGCCCATTAGTATTCGAGGTGGTCTGTCTCGTGAACCCGTTTGTGGAACACGAAGTAACTCCAGATTTGATATCCAAGTACGAAGGGCAGCAGGAACAAGGCCGCGATGGTCATAACCTTAAGCGAATAAGGCCCGGAGGCCGCGTTATCGATCGTCAAGCTGAAGGCGCTGCTCAGCGAGCTGATCATCACCCGCGGGAACAGCCCGATGAAGACGGATGCGATAGACAGGGCGATGATCGTTCCTGTCATGCCGAAGGCCCAGCCGTCTCTTTTGCCCGATATGAACCACCCAGCCAGCAGAAAGGCCGCAAGCCCAAGAACAGCCACAATCGTGAGCAGCACACCCCGCACTTCGAACACATCGGTCATCCCATACGTCAGGATGGCGAACAGGACAAGCAGCACGGCCAGCGGAATCAGCGCGGTCTTCGCCTGCCGGCGCGCGCGGTCCCGAAGCTCCCCGGTCGTTCTAAGCACTGTGAACAGAAGCCCGTGAACATAACAGAGCACGACTACCAGCACCCCGCCCGCCAGCGTATAGAGATTGACCATGTCAAGCAGACCGGCCTTCATCTCCATGTTCTGATCAATCGGCAGTCCCTTCAGAAGGCCCGAGAAGACAACACCCAGCAGGAACGGCGGCAGAAAGCTGCCGGCGAAGATCGCGGCGTCCCAGGTCTTCTTCCACCCTGCGAAATCCACCTTGCCCCGAAATTCGAAGGCGACCCCGCGTCCGATGAGCGCGAGAAGAAGCACAACCAGCGGGGTGTAGTATCCGCTGAACATGGTCGCATACCAGTTCGGGAAGGCCGCGAAGATCGCTCCGCCGGCGGTCAGCAGCCATACCTCGTTGGCATCCCAGAAAGGACCGATGGAGTTGATCAGAACCCGGCGCTCTGTGTCATTCCTGGCCAGCACCTGTGTGGCCATACCCACGCCGAAGTCGAAGCCCTCCAGGAAGAAGAAGCCGATGAACAGTACCGCAACCAGCACGAACCATAATTCATTAAGAGACAGCATGATAATCCTCCTTGCCGAACGGATCATGAGTGTGGGCATCCGCAGTTTCTTCCGCATACGGTCCCTTGCTGATAGTACGGACGAACAAATACACCAGCACGGCGGCAAGCGCCGCGTAGATAAGGCAGAACGCAATCAGGGAGAACAGAATCTGCCCTGAGGTAACACTGGGCGATACACTATCCTTCGTCTGCATGAGACCGAACACGGTCCAGGGCTGACGGCCGAATTCCGTCATAACCCAGCCGGATGTGTTCGCGATGAAAGGCAGTGAAATGCTGTAGAGCATGATACGCCAGTACCATTTACCGGAACGCTCCAGACGCTTCCTTGCGGCCAGATAAGCTCCGTAAGCACTGAGCACAATCATCAGACAGCCGGCGGCAATCATGATGCGGAAGCTCCAGAAGGTTGTCCGAACCGGCGGAATATAGTTGCCAGGACCATAGATCTTCTCATACTGGGCTTGCAGCTCGTTCATCCCCTTCACTTCTCCCGAGAACTTGCTGTACGAGAGGAAGCTCAGCAGGTATGGAATCTTGATCTCATATGTATTCTCTTTGGTAGTCGGATCAATTGCAGCCACGACGGTCCACCCTGCCGGGTCTCCGCTCTTGCCCCAGAGTCCCTCGCTGGCAGCCATCTTCATAGGCTGGGTCTTCACGAGATACTGTGCCTGCTGGTGGCCAAAGATCGCAGTGAGGAAGGAAGAGGCCAGGGCTACGATCACCGCGATTTTGAATGATTTCTTGAAAAAGTCCACATCCTGCTTCTTCAGCAGCTTGTATGCACTCACCCCGGTAATCAGAAAAGCTCCGGTTGCAAATGCGCCCAGCACGGTATGCGGGAATTCCACCCACAGCTGGCCATTGCCGATCAGCGCGAAGAAATCGTTCATCTCCGCCCGGCCATTGTTCACCGCGAAACCTACCGGTCTCTGCATGAAGGAGTTGGCGGCCAGGATCCAGAATGCGGAGATGGTGGTGCCCAGGGCTACCAGCCAGATGCTGAGCAGGTGCACCTTTTTGGATAAGCGGTCCCAGCCGAAGATCCACAGACCAATGAAGGTGGATTCCAGGAAGAACGCGAACAGCGCCTCCACCGCAAGCGGCGCGCCGAACACATCCCCGACGAACCGGGAGTAGTCCGACCAGTTCATCCCGAACTGGAACTCCTGCAGAATGCCGGTAACTACCCCGACAGCAAAATTGATCAGGAACAGCTTCCCCCAGAACTTCGCCATTCTTTTGTATTCTTCTTTCCCTTTGACCACGTACATCGTCTCCATGATCGCGATCAGCAGAACCAATCCGATCGACACCGGAACGAAGAAGAAGTGGAAAATGGTAGTTGCCGCAAACTGAATGCGTGCAAGCAGTAACGTGTCCATCTCTCTCTTTCCCTCTTTCTGAATTTGTTGTTGTTCAAGAGTGGCATTGCCGGGGTTACATTGCCCGAGGTGAACAAGTGAGCTTGAAACCATGGATGCCACTCTTGATCCATCATGTGTGATCCTGGTCACTATTTTCGCAAAAGTTGGCTTCTACGCTTATGATAATTGTTACAATCAACAGGTTAATTCAGACAGATTTGTGACGGATATCACATAATTATCCATAGACAAATAGACTATCCCCGGCCAACATGCTTCCAGGTACAGCAGCAGGCTTGTTATAGTTCACCTGTCTACTCTATGGAGAGCATATCAATCAAGGACAGCCCTTATCGTGTAATCTTGCCTGTGCACGGTTATGAGGCAGGATGATTGTGCTTATCCCGCCGCTGATCCAGCAAATGCCGCATCGTCAGCACAGGGTGTCTCAGCAGCATTCGGGGACCCGAATATCTCATCACCTCTTTAATCTGCAGCCGCTGCCCCGGCTTGTAACAATGTACCTTACACTCCACACATGTCGACTTCTCTTCCCCGAACTGACAGAGGTTAAGCCGCTTCATCGCATACCGGTGCAGTGTATAGCACTCCCGGCATAATTTGAGGGTCCGGCTGCCGTTATCACAGCTGTGCACGCGGCTTGCCCGGTCATGATGGCCCGAGCAGTACCTTCCGATCATGAAGCTGACAGTCAGCTTCTCACGGTTGATTCGCGGGCCGTTATTGGCCGGTCTTCGTACTCTATGCGGCTTAATGTTAGATTCCAGTGCCGGTTCGCCTGGCCGGCAGCCTGTTCCTTGTCTATGTTCCATAATCTCCTCCTGAACACCGTGTTTCTCAGCTTATCCGCATTGTACCTGCTTAAGGCGGGGATCGCTGTGATTCCCGCAACATCCTTCCCGGCCAGACGCCTCTCCCGTTGAAGCAAGACATTTTTTATCAATGGCAGAACACCCAGGAGCACCATAAGCGGAATCGTCAGGAAATCGTCCTAATTTAGGATGGAAATTCCATAAAATCTCTCATCAGGTTGGCGAATTATGCTAGATGCCATTATACTTATTTAGGTTGCTATATATTAGGAATACAAGCCTATCAAGCACGCTATGAAAAGGAGCTTAAATCCATATAACTAGGCGACCTTGGTAATATTAGCAACTTTCCACAGTTTTGTGCGTTTATATATTACATATGAGAAAGGGAGAGTACCGATCCTGATGCAATCTTTTTGGTCTAAGTCTATTCGGGGCAACAAACCTGCTGTAATTATTCTGCTGCTTATTATATTTATTCTAGCAGCTTATTTGAGAGTTGATTTCCTCAGATCTGTCCAGCACTCCGTCTCCACAGATTCCAAGCAGTACGACATTATGGTCAAGCAGATTCTGGAGAAAGGGGTATATGGCTACAGAAGCACGGAATCCAATGCCCAAGTGTCGCCAGGTCTGCCTATGTTCATGGCGGCAGTCTATAAGCTGGTAGATTACAAGACCCATGACCCGGCTCCTTATATTCGTTATATTCAGGTTGTGCTCAGCCTCATTACCCTCTTTCTCATTTACCGGCTGGCTAGGCGCATGGGAGGTACTGCAGCCGGACTACTGGCTGCCTTTATTGGCGCCATTTATCCTCCATTTATCTGGAGCAACGGCGCAGTACTCACTGAGGTTATGTGTACGTTCTTCCTGGTCTCTTACTTGTATCTTCAGATTATTGCGTTCGAGAAGAAGACCTGGAAATGGGCCTTGGCCAGCGGCACTCTGATCGGGCTGACCGTACTGACCCGGCCGGAATTCCTGCCGCTGATCTTTGTATGTCACGCCATCTACTTCCTCTGGACGAGAAAGTGGAAGGACACACTCAAGCTCCTGGTAATTACCGCGATTGGGGCCGGGATTATCCTGTCCCCATGGATGATCCGCAACATCATTACCATGAAGCAGGTCATTATCGTCGCGACTCAAGTGAACCCATTTGCCGCCGGAACCTACCCTTACAACAACTATTTGGACGGTATGGTAGACCGTCATGGCAAGACTCAAATAGAGGTTGCCAAAGAACGCCTTAAGATTGGCTTCACCGAGAAGCCAGGATTGTTCCTGAAATGGTACACCATCGGGAAGCTGGAATACATTTATGGGAAAATGTATTTCGGAGCCGGACACAAGCCTTATTACTCGGTCTTCCCCTATGCTATCCGGAATTTATTTCACCAGTGTCTAGTCTTGTTCTTCCTGATCGCCTTGATCGGCACTGCCCGCCGGTTCCGCAGACCTGAATTCCTGCTGGCCTCGTCCGTGGTTGTCATGTCCTTGATCCGGCTGGTCTTCGTTCCGGAATTCAGATACAACTACACCGCCATGCCGGTCATTATTATTCTGGACTGCGTCATTGGCGTTGCCATGATCCGCTGGGTATACAGCCGCTATAAAGGACGGAAGAATCCTGCTCCAGCTCTGTCGGAGTAGACCGCGCTCATTCTCTAACCTTATGACAACGTATTGGACAAGCACATGAATTCATTCGTGTGCCTCCTTTTCTATTGTCAAAATTCAGAAATCAAAAGGAGTACATTTGCTAATGGATTTTAAAAAAGCCACCCTGGTTACCGCCCTTATCATCTCCCAGGCCGCTACGGCTGTGCCTGCAAGTGCTGAAGCTGTCTCCTCCCCGCAGGTGCAGTCTCAGACAGCAACCGGGGTACCATCGCTGAGCTCTGCATCACCTGTTACATTCGAGACTAACGGAACAACAAATACGGTCAGCCCCGATTCTTCGCTGGACGGAGCCAAGCAGGTTGCCGCGGTTAATTCGGACACTCAGACGGCTGAGAACGCGGCTCCATCATCATCTCAATCTACGCAGCAAGATCAGGCACCCAATTCTCCGGCCAATTCCACTACACCAGCCGACAGCCAAAGCAGTCAAGGCAGTGTTCCGGCGGATGGAACTGGCAATACAGGTCCCGGGGACAACGCTTCCGGGAACGGCTCACAGCCTCAAGACGGCGGAACATTGACGATACCTGACCCTGCTTCCACCCCGGCCACCCTTGCCCCTGTCGCACCTGGCAGAGGGCAGCTGATTCTATATATGAACAGCAGCCGAATGGAGCAGGATGGCCGCGTCTATACGGCAACACACGCGATGACCGTGAAGAAAGGCGTCTCTTATGTCGGCATCCGCTCGCTGGTCGATCGGGTAGGATATCAAATTGCTTATGACGCGAAGACCAAAGAGACCATCATTACGTACGCGGGAAATGAACTCAGATTCAAGACGGGCAGCAGCAGCTACCGGGTGAATGGAGTCTCCAAGACGATGAGAGGCGCCTCTTATCAGGACAAAAATGTATTTATGGTCCCTCTGACCGCCATTACCCAGGCACTGAATATTCCTTACAGCGTAAGCGGCAAGAAGGTTATTGTTCAGCTGTCCACCAAGCCGGTCGCTACCTTCACGGTACAATCCGGCGAGATTTTTGCCGGCCAGACGATCCTGAACTTTGTGACCAAGAGCTACTCTCCCAAAGGACTGCAGATTGTAAATGAACGATGGACAGGCCGTCCCGATCAGGATATGTTCCAGTCCGCCGGCACGTATCCGGTAACTTACTCTGTTCAGGATTCCAGCGGGGAGTGGAGCGCTCCATTTACGGTGAACATCAAGGTCGTGAATCCCAACGTGCCCCCGGTTGCCCAGTTTGTGACCAATAAGGCAGAGTATAAGATGGGTGAGCTTGTGACTGTCACCGATCAAAGTACAGATGAAGAAGGGGCGATCACAGACCGGAAGTGGGCAAATAAGCAGCTCGCTTACTTCACTCCGGGGCCTCAGATGATCTCTTTAACTGTCAAAGACAAGCACGGAGCCGAGAGTACGATAGAGAAGACTATTAACATTACCAATGAGAGCTTATATACGGAGGACCAATTCTACAAGCTGTTCACACCGATTGGACAGAACCTCCAGATCAACGGGGCAGGCGTACTGAACTACAACAAGATTCCGTTCACTTATACGACCGAGCCGTACACGCTGTTCCGCGACAGCGGACCGGAATCGGTCACAAGTGAGGGCATCCTGTATCAGGATACGATTACAGGCTTAACCCGCTTCATGATCCATCACCGCAACCGGCTTGGCGGCAAAGCCAAGGTGTATCTGATCGCGAAGAATATGGATTCCCAGAATGCCAAGATTGATTATCTCAGCTATGGTACCGCCGGACCTAACCAGCATCCAGAACTGACAGGCCGCTTGTCGGTACAGCGTTACTTCGAGAACTATCAATCCGGCGTCAAGGAGAAGACGGTAACGCTGGCTCCAGGTGAAACCCGGGTCATCTTCGAGGACCTGAATGCATTAGCCCTCAATCAGGAAGATGTCATCTCTCTCTTCGGAGACTTGTACAGTGATTCCCAGGTTCAATATACCGTCCTCATCGTGAAGGCCGATAATGATCCGATCAAGGCGCTCAGCACACTGCCTGCCCTGGACCCGAGAGAATCGATCATTCGGGGAACTTTCTCGGATTCCACGCGAGTCTTCGATTACAGCGAGCTGATAGGGAATACCAATATGCGTCTTCATCTGACAGACAATACGGCAGACCCGTTCCAGACGGGAACCGATGGAATTATGGGCACCCCGGCTACCAACTCAGGCAACTACGGTGTACTGTACAAGATTAAGCTCCACCGTGTAGCTCCGAATACATTGATTACGTTCAATCCACGCGGAGGCCTTTATATGGGCGCTGCATTGGTGAACGGCAATGTGGTCAGCTTCTCCCACTCGGGCTCGGTTAACGTCCCGAATCAGACCAGTGTCCTCTATAGAACGAAGGACTACGAGGAGAACGTTGAGATCTGGATCTCTCCTTCAGCTGGAAGCAACATGCCATTCGCACTGCTCTTCATGCCCATGCCTCAGGTGAAGCAGCAGTAAGACAGATATTGGACTATCCAACGCATCCTACTTCGTTATCATGCCTATTCAATTGAAGACAGCCGTTCCCGGCCGCAGTAATCTGCGGAGGAACGGCTGTTTCTTTGTCTCCATGAAGGTTGTCGGTGTGGAGCTACCGACTCGCGATGTCAAGCTCCCGATTGAAGGTCCAGGAGAACCTCCACCGCTTCGGTCTCAAGCTCCGTAAGCAGGGTCATTGGGTCTGCCTGGCATCTCTGCCGGAATTCACTGAATATGCTGATCTTAGATGCTGGTCTAACACGAAGTCCAAGAGGCCTCTTGACGAGGTGTGCCCTATACTACCCTTCTGCCTTCCGGTATTCCCGGGGGGTCTTTCCCGTAACTTTCTTGAATACCCTGCTGAAATATTTCTCATCCTGGAAGCCAACCATGGTCGAGATTTGGGATAATCTCAGGTCCGAGCTCTTCAGCAGCTGCTTCGCCTTGTCGATCCGCAGGTTCGACAGGTAATCCGACAGATTCTTGCGGGTCACCTGCTTGAACTTGCGGGAGACATTCTCCCGGCTAATGAAGAACCGGTTCGCGATATGCTGCAGGGTAATCTCCTGATGGTAGTTATCATGAATATACTGCTTGATGTCTTCTACCAGTTGACTATCCAGATTCCTCATGCCTGTGAACTCACTTGAGATCACCTGAAGGGTTCTCACAACCTGATTCTTCCAGGATATCAGCGAGAACCGCCCGTCCTCATCATAAGGCAGCTCCATTCGCATCAGGGGCACCCCGGACGGCTGCCGTTTACTGAACAGGTCCTTCTGCAAGCGGAGCAGCTCAGCTGCGTACTCCTCGTGCCAGCTCTCCAGCTGTCCGGCAGTAATCACCTGCATTCCGCATATATGCGAATACCACTCATCAGCTACCTCTTCAATCCTCTGGCTGCTCCCCGACATAATAGCAAATCTGAACTTCTCTATATAAGCGGCAAAAGGATTTGGGGCTTCCTCCTCCCCCCTGTCGTTACGGTATAGATGAATCCGATTGTCTCTCTGGAGAAGATTCCGCCTTCTTAGCGCTTCTCTGGACTCTTCAAATGAGGCTTGAATCCCTTCCGGGAAGGCACTGGCACTCCCGATACCTATATCGAACTGAACCTGGTAAGTACGCTGCATGGCCTCATTGATCTTCTGAAGACGTTCCACGACCGGATAGTCGGGGTCGCCAAATAACATCACGACATCGGCCCCGGTGTTCTGGTACCGGAACGCCTGCAAGCAGCTGCCCTCCGCAAGCACCTCATTGCATACGTTCACGGTCACATAAGAGGCCAGCTCCAGATCAGCGTGGAGCCGGTCCAGGAACCGGCGGTTCACGGGATGCAGCGACAGCACGGCTATCACCACCTTCTTCGTACAGCTGCTAAGTCCAAGCTCATCTTCAACCTGCTGCGGGTTCAATTTGGCATAAGGAATTGTACCTGAGACCAAGTCGGACAGAAGCTTGTCCCGATAGACAGGCCGCAGCACATTCAGCTGAATCTTCTGGTCAAGTGACTGGACCCACTCCTCCTCCTCCTGCTTCCACAAGCTCAGTGCACGCTCTGCGGCGGCGACCAACTGCTTGGCGTTCAGCGGCTTGAGCAAATAATCGGTTCCCCCATACATTATAGCGGGCTTCACATAATTGAAATCCTGATACCCGCTGATCACAATGGTCTTGGATCTGGGTGAATTCTCATGAATCCATTTCAGCAGCTGCGAACCATCCATTAGTGGCATAACCATATCTGTGAAGATAAGCGCCGGCCGTTCGGATTCGATAATCTCAATGGCTTCCTTCCCATTCCCTGCTTCAAAGACATTCTCAATGCCGTAGTTCTCCCAGGGAACGAAATAGCGGACGGCTTCCCGCACATGCATCTCGTCGTCAACGATTAGAGCCTTCATCATTCCCTCCTTCCTCCAGATCCCCGCGAAGCTTCCCTATGGGAAATGCAAGAGTGACCGTCACCCCGGATACCTCGTTGGTAACGATACCAATGCTGGACTCTTCCCCGAAATATAATTGGAGACGGGCAAGCACATTGCTAAGCCCAATACTCTCAGATGAATCGTTCTCACGACCTATAATAGCGCTTTCAATTCCTTGCGTCAGCGCTGGATCTTCCGGCATACCTGTCCCATTATCCGATACGGTAATCCTCATATCTCCCGATTCACTAATTGTGCTGCTGATCGCGATTCGTCCGTCTTTGATTCCCTCTTTGAAGCCATGCTTGAAAATATTCTCTACAATAGGCTGCAGGATCATCTTGGGCACCAGAATACGCCGGGTCTCTTCTGAAATATTCAGGATGACCGTCAGATTCTCATCTCCAAAGCGGCCTTTCTGGAGCTGCAAGTAATTCTCCACATGCTCAAGCTCCTCCTGCAGGGTAACCTCTGTCTTCCCCGTTGCCATCGTATAACGCATCATGCTTCCAAGAGAATAGATCTGATCGTAGACTTTGGGAGCATTGTACCTAAGAGACATGGATGCTATGGATTGCAGGGCATTATAGAGGAAATGAGGATTGATCTGCGCCTGCAGCGCCTTAAGCTGATTGGTCTTGTTCGCCAGCTCCAGACGATACTCGGTTAGAATCAAGTCATTGATGGTCTTGGTCATTGCTGTCATTTTGCGGGCTAATATGCCGAATTCATCCTCCGCCTCCATATCAATCCTTGCATCCAGCTGACCGATCTGAACCTTCTGTGTATAGGAAATTAACCGTTTGATGGGCGTGGTGAACCGGATCGATATCCATACCGCGGCACATACGCCAATAATCAGGAAGAACAGCCCAATGACCGCATTGATCTCGGTAATATGCCTGGCATCACTGTACAAATGATCGTAAGGCACCAGCTTGATGAGCGTACCTGTGAAGAGCGGACCCGTAATTCGTTTGAAAAATACAATGCCCCCGAAATTCTCATCCTTCGAGTAGAAATAACCTTCGTTCTTGTCCTCGGGAATGCTGCTCCATCCGGCCGTAAGCCTGCTGCTATGCTGGCCCTGCTCCGAGGTGTACAGCACCTTGTGATCTTCGTTGACCAGGTAGAGCTTCTCTGTTCCAAGGGTGAACATCGACTTGGTAATCTCGCGCAGCTCGGACAATTTGAAATCAATCGACAGGTTCGCCATTACTTCATTGCTCGGAGTCCGGTAGATCGGATAATGAACGCTAAATACCTCTGTAGTCTCGGATTTCAGATTCGGAATGACGTACTTCAGTCCATATCTGTGATCCAGGTGGGTAGGTTCCAGGAACGGGCGGTTTCTGCCGGTGTTGTCTCTCAAAGGGACATAGCCCGGATTCTTCTCCCTGTGGAAGATCCCCTTAATCAGCGTATTGGACTGTTGGTTGGCCCGAATGAACAGATGCAGCTGATAGATATCCTGGTTGGACTGAAACAGGTTATAGAGCTGGCTTGCAATGATATCCCGGTTGTCTGTCAGCTCATGCCCCCTGCCCATCGGGTCGGCAGGCCGGGTATTCTGAATAACGGTGAACAAGGAATTCGGCAGATTAATCCCGCTATAGACGGATAGTGCCAATTGGTTAATTCCGCTAAAATAATTGGAGAGATTCGTGCCGCCAAGCGTCAACAGCTTCGTATTCTCATTAATCGACTTCTCTGTTACAGACGCCTTCGTATACAGATAGGAAGCGGTTAACGAGATACCCGCGGGCACTACCGTAGCGAGTAGAAGCAGAGACATCAGCTTGGTTTGTATGTTCATTTTTTTGAACAACGTCCACCCACCTTTTTTTCCAACATATTAGCAGAGTTCTGTAAATTATTCCACCCTTATCGATACTGCCTTTTTGCGGGGATAAGAACTAGACTTAAGACCTATTATCCTTTGCCGATGTGTTCGGAACGAATCAAGGATTACCTTCCCGGAAATGCAAAAGCTGCAGCCTCTGGAGATCAGGCTGCAGCTTTTGTGCAAACGATTAGCACGGCGGCAAAAGGGTTACTCTCCCTGCTTGCTAACGTACTCATTCGGGATATCCTTGCCCTCTGCGTTGTGATTCTTAAACTGGCTGAGACGCCCGGCTCTGAGCTCTCCACCGCGCACATCGCTCACGCTTTGTCCGTTATTATCCAGTCCCTTAAAGGTCTTCGGGTCATTCTGCTCGGGGTGTGTCATGTCTGCACTCCTTCTCTTGAAGATTCTTGCATTATGACTGTATTATGCCTTGCGCTTCAAAAATCATGCGTCATGTATGAACAGAAAGTGGAAATCTCTTCGCAAAACTACTTTATATATGTCAAAAGAACTATTAAACGTTAAAAAAATAAGACTTTTTGCCGATATAGGTGGTAACTGACTAATAAAGCCATTCCCTATATTGATCCAGAATTGTGCTTACATACCTGCAGAGGATTGGAGAATACTGATGACTATTTTAACCTATTCGATCATAGCAGACCTGATTCCGTTCCTGTTCCTCTTTTATATGGCTGTTGAAGTATTCTTACGTCAGCGCAGCAACCCGCTCCACCAGTTGACTATGATTCTGACCTTCTCCCTGGGACTGATCTTTCTTTTTGACTTCCTGACCATACACTCCACCGTGGGTGATGAAGCCGATTTGTATGCCTCCCTCCGGTTCATAGCTTCCTTCCTGACCATGTCGCTCTCGCTCTATTTCTTCTGTGAGATTGGCAGGCTGGGATCAAGGGTGGTGGTTAGGCATACGCTCTGTCTGCTGCCCATGCTGGGTGTATTCTTTGTCTTGATTCCCATGTACGGCAAGCCTGCCATCCATATGGTCCAGACTGCCCATGGACGCATAACGGAGTTCAGCGGAACCTTCGTGCTGGTGCTTGTGGCTTTAATTTTATATACGCTGCTCGTGCTGCCTATCATTATCCTGATCGCCCACCGCAAGAATCGCAAAAACAAGCTGTTGATTCAGGAACGGTACCGGGTGCGTGTTATTCTTACCGGTTCCACCATGACCGTGGCGCTTCTGATAATCTTAATGGTAATCAGTCAGCTTCTCAAGAATGCCGACCTTTACGTATTTGACTCCTTGTCCACCTACTGTGTCTTTCCTTGGATTATTGCGGTCCGTTACTCCATGGTTCGCTTTGATTTCCTGGCAACGGCAGGCCGGCGTTATGAACTTCTCTACGAAATGTCTCATAATGGCATTGCCCTTCTGGACGAGAAAGGAGTCATTGTGGAGATGAACCAGGCCTTTCAAAGCCTGCTGGGATTTGCCCCCAACAAGCTGAAAGGGCGTCCCTTCCATACCCTCCTGTCTGAGAGTGGAGCCGAACAATTCGTCTCCCTCTATCCAGAGTATTTCGAGAACCTGAAGCCTTTTCACACCGAAGGTGAACTCAAACACCTGGACGGCACGCTAAAGTTCGTCGAGATCCACTGTGACTTCCTGGAGACGAATGGCAAGGTGCTTTCTTTCCTGGTTACCCAGGATATTACCGAGCAGAGGAACACCCAGCGTGAGCTGACTGAGCTGGCCTACAACGATACACTAACCGGCCTCGGGAACCGGAGATTACTGCAGGACCGAATAAAGGCTGCCCTTGAAGACATTCATTCCAGTGGTGGCAAAATCGCCATTATCTTGATCGATCTCGATCAATTCAAATGGATCAACGATACGCTCGGCCATTCTTCAGGAGATCTGATGCTCCAGCAGGTTGCCAGCAATCTGAAGAGACACCTGCCGCGGAACTGTGTAATTACAAGACTCGGAGGGGATGAATTCGCCATCATGATTGCAGATCTGAAGGAAGAATTCGAAGCGGTTATTCACTGCAATACTTTAATAGAGGTATTCAAGGAGCCCTTTGCGGTAGCGGACAAGCTGTATAATGTCACGGCAAGTATGGGAATCAGCATTGCGCCGCGTGATGGGACCGCGATTGATACCCTGCTTCAGAATGCGGATATGGCCATGTATGAAGCGAAGAGAGCTGGACGTAATCAGTTATATATGTTCAACAAGGATCTTCAAGAGAAGGCCGACCGGTATCTGGCCGTCTATAATGGACTCTCCAAAGCTATTGCCCAGAACGAGCTTACTTTGCACTATCAACCCCAGATTGACCTGCAGACCCGGCGGGTGCATGGAGTAGAAGCTCTATTGCGCTGGACCAGCCCGGAACTTGGGCCAGTATCGCCGGCTGAATTCATTCCCGTGGCGGAAGATACCGGGCTGATCCTGACCATTGGCGACTGGGTGCTCCAGGCTGCCGTTCATCAGGCTAAATATTGGGTGAACCGGGGCTACAAACATTTTGTGGTATCTGTAAATATTTCTGCCCAGCAGCTAAGAGATCCGCATTTGGCGGTGAAGATTATTGAGCTGCTCCGGGTAGAGGGCCTCCCCGCCCGGAACTTGTGTCTGGAAATAACCGAGAGTACGGCAATCGTCGACCTGGAAACTTCCCAGCGTCTGTGCAAGGAATTAACCAGCCTGGGTATCACACTGGCCCTGGATGACTTTGGTGTGGGATACTCCTCCCTAAGCATGCTGAATAACCTCCCGCTTCATTACCTGAAGATCGACCGGTCGCTGGTTACTAACATTGCTGTCAGTCAGCGGGACTCGTCCGTGGTAGGAACCATTATTGAGCTGTCCAGGAACCTGGATATGAAGGTCGTGGCGGAGGGAATCGAGACAGATGAACAGCTCCGGCTCCTGGAGCAGCTTGGCTGCCATGAGGCACAGGGCTACTTGTGCGGTAGACCTATGCCTGCAGATGACCTGACCCGGTTCCTTGAAGGTAAGTAAAAGCATTTAACTCCACATCAAGATGTGGAAGAGGAAGGCAAAAGGGACATCCCGAAAGCCATATATATGGCCTTCGGAATGTCCCTTTGTTATACATCAGCCGGCTTTGTGGCCGCTGCTTGTGCCTGGTACAGTTCCTTGTTACTTGTGCTTGATACTGTTATTAAATACTGCTGTTGTTGTAAGCAGCTGTTCGCTGCAAGCTGCCGCTTGCCTCCGATTACTACCAGGCATAGGCACGGGGCGCCTCGGCCCCCGGTCCCGGGAAGATGTCATCCAGCTTCTGAAGGACCGCTTCGTCCAGTGTGATCTCTACCGCACGCAGGGCATCCTTCAGCTGCCCGGCAGTGCGCGGCCCAATAATCGGGGCAGTCAGCGCAGGATGATGAAGGGTCCAGGCCAGTGCCACATTGGCCTCGGACTCCCCAATCTCCCTGCATAGGGCTGAGAAGGCTTCCAGCTGTGGACGGAGCGATTCAATTCGCTCTGTCTGATGGGAAGTCCGGGTCCCTCTCCCCGACTTCAGTAGATAAGATGCAGTTAATATAGCTTGCATATGCCGGCGCAGATCCGCTCTTAATCACAATTAAGCTAGACCCGGTTCATCACCTTCTCCATGTATACAAGCTCGACTCCAACGGCGAATCCCGTTTCCCTCAGAACCTGGACCAGCTCCGTATGGCTCGCCCGGAGATTGACGATCACCTTTCTGGCATTTCCTTTGCCCGGATCGAACACCTGACCCAACATATACTTATATATCTGCTGAGCACCGATCTGCTCTGGCCGAACTTCGCATTGGTACAGTGCGATTGAAGCGAGCCCGCCCTGCGGATCATAGCCCTGTCTGTATACCGCGTAGCCCACCGGTTCACCGCCGAGATAGACGATGATAGCCTGTCCACCCTTTGCACTCTGCCACTGAGCCTGCCAGGCGGCTGTGCTATTATAGAACGACAGCCCCGATGCCGCGATCGGCATATCCGTCATCGTAGTCAAGGTGGAATCCATGCCCGATTCCGTCTCCAGATGGACAGGGTCGCTGCTGCTCATATGCAGAAGCTTATCCTTGACGGCATAACCGAACTTTTCATACAGCTTAATGGCCCCCTTGTTCTGGACAAAAGCCTCCAGTGTTGCCAGATGTACCCCAGCCTCATGGTATGCCTTCATGCTCTCTTCCATCAGGAGCTTGCCAAGGCCTTGCCCCCGGTACTTCGGAGCAATCCCGATCCCTCCGTTCCAGCCGGTTACCCTGCCCTTGGCAGAACGGATTCCATTAAGATTAATGCCGATTGGCTTATCTCCGTCCAGCAGGATGCTTGATAAATCCAGTTGCAGGTCTTCATTCGTTAACCTTGCCACGAAAGCCTGCAGAGGCATGGACAAATCTACATAATATCCCTCAAAACCTCTCTCCCAAGCCTCCAGAACCAGCTTCATCGGCACCTCATGCAGTCTCTTAATTGTTAACATGTCCTCACCCCTTCAGCAGATAGTAGGTTCCTAGTATAGAAAGATCCCCAGTCCTTGGCATCATTCATAAGTATTGTCCGTTAGTATCATTCATGGGTGGCCATTAGTTCTGTTCATTAATATCAGCTTACAGCACTGCTCCCCAAAATTCCAATTCGTCTAATCACATTCACAGATCCAGGTTCTAGCAGATTGACGGATGATGTGAAGTGGCTATATAGTAGGGAAAGGTTTTTGCTAACTGGAAAATCTTAACGATTAGGAGCGGTCCTTAATGAAATCCCATCCATTAATATCACGTCCTGCCCTAGTGCCTGCGCTTCTGTTCGTCCTTGCCTTTGTTCTACGTCTAATCTATGTCTATGTGACCAGCACCCAAAGCTTTCTTGAAGGCGACGCCGGACGTTATTTCGCCATGGTACAGCAGATGCTGTCGGACCAGATTTACGGATATGGCAGTGAAGAATCCAACGCCCGCGTAACTCCCGGCTTCCCATTGTTCGCCTATATCATTTACTCGCTATTTCCGTTCACGCCGGATGTCTTCAAGTGGGTGAATATTCTAATCGGTGCCTCCACGGTCTTCCCGGTATGCTATTACGTAAGCTCCATATCACGGCCTTTGCTTGGCTGGGCGGCAGGATTATTCGTGGCGGTGTATCCGCCATTCATCTACATGACCGGTCTATTCCTGACGGAGACCCTGTTCATCTTCCTGCTTGCCCTGTTCTTCGCCAGCTGGCAGTGGATGATGAAGCAACCCGCGATCTGGCCGATCCTGTTGAATGCCGCAGTGCTTAGCTGGACCATACTCACCCGGCCTGGCATGCTGCCTGTACTGATCATTGCCGTGCTGTTCTTATTGGTCACCAAGTCCACCCGGCGCATACTTGTTCCTTATCTGCTAACCATCATGGTCTGCTTCCTCCCCTGGGTCCTCCGGAACTGGATTGTACTGGACGAGCTTACGCTGCTCGCTTCCGATAGCGGCAATGCCCTGTTATCCGGCGCATATCCCTTCTTCGAGGAGAAGCCTAACTACCGAGAAATGTACAGCCTCGGAATGAGTCAGACGCAATATGGCATCAAGGTGATTCTACAAGGCTTCAAGGAGAATTTCCTGGAGTATCTGAACTGGTTCTCCTTCGGCAAGCTGATCTATACGTTCAAATCCATGTGGGTCAGCAGCACAATGAATTTTCCACAGCTCTATATGTACGGCGGCGTTCTGCTCCACTATCTGACTTTACTGTTATCCCTGTTCTCCGTTCCTTACCTGCTCTTCAAAAAAAGCTTTCTTGCCTTTGCATTCGCTGCAATGCTTCTCTTCCAGCTGCTGTTCATCCCGACTGCCCGCTATGGTACGCCATTTATGCTTCTGATGGCCATGCTGGTCTGCTCCGCAGGATACACGCTGTGGATGAACCGGAAGCACAGCGGCAGGCTGCCGGCCGCATCCCCCTTGGAACCCTTGCACTGATTCATTGGGGACACTGGCAACAACAATCTAATAAATTGACAAACAAGTCTCCGGACCACGGGAAATGTGGACGGAGACTTGTTATGTAGTACCCTCATTACCCGTTCACCAAGCCGGCCCGTGAGCAAAACAAAAAAAACATCCCTTAACCAATTGGTTAAGGGATGTTCGTATCTGTAATATAATATTACAGTTTTACAACGTTCTCAGCTTGTGGTCCACGGTTGCCTTGAACAACGTTGAACTCAACGCGTTGGCCTTCGTCCAAAGTTTTGAATCCTTCGCCAGTGATTGCGGAGAAGTGTACGAATACATCGTCGCCACCTTCAACCTCGATGAAACCGAAACCTTTGTCTGCGTTAAACCATTTAACTGTACCTTGTTGTGCCATGTGTATTACCTCCAATAATTTATTTAACATGTTTCTTTTTATTCTTTAAAATAAAAAATTCACACATTGTAAAAGGTTCATGCTGTTGTATGATAACCCTTTACAATGTGTAAATGAGGTTAACGCTCAAGTAACCTCATTATAGCCTATCCATTTTTAAAAAGCAAATCGGCACGAAAATAAATTTTTAGCTGGGATCTACTTGTACATCCGCTTGTTTACCGCTTACATGGATGCCTGACTTTGGACTCCCAACCGGCTTCAGATCGCGCAGCAGCTCCTCCAGAAGCGCCTTGGCCGCAGTTCCTTCCTTGCCGGAGATCTTAACCACAAGCTGAACGGAGTCCCCTGATTTCAGAATGCGCTCCGCCTGCTGCCTCTTCGTCTCGTAATCATGCTCTTCAATCCGGGCGGTCAGCCGGATCTCCTTTACCTTAGAAGGTTGACTCTTCCTGCGTTCCTGTCCAGCCGCCTGCTTCGCGGCTCCTGCCGGAATCAGGCGGCAAGGGGGCGGGCTGCTCATCATGGATGTGCAGACAAGATCCACCTTAAGCTGCTTGGCCATGGCAAGCGCTTCAACCGTAGGCACGATTCCGAGATCCTCACCGTCCACACCGGTGAGCTGGACCTCGGAAGCTTTTATTTTCTCATTCATGATCATTGTTATCATACCCGGCCTTTCGCTATAATATACGGTACTTCATATACAAAAGGAGCTTTCCCATTATGAGCCATCGTAAAGAGATCGAAGAACAAATCATTCAGAACTATCAGCGGGACGAGCAGATGATGATCCTGATATTCGCACAGTGGTGTGTGAATCACGGACTTGACCCGGCCGAGCTGTATGAGCGGGCTTACCCTCAGCAGACTGCGAACGCCGCCCTGCAGCAGGGAATTGAGCTGACGGTTCCAAAGGAAGAAGCCGGCGAGATTCCACATGATACTCTGCTTAGTGTGCTGTCTTTGTACGGGAACGAGGACCTTGCCTTTGTGGTTACAGAAGAGATCGGGAAGCTGCCCAAGAATAAGAAATAAAGTAAGCGTGAGCTTCTCGCAGGACTGTGGGAGGCTCCTTCTTAATCCCTCTCGACCAGGTACTTGTTCGTCATGTAGTGGGCATCGCCTTTGTTCGTCTTCACCGGCGGCTTCTTCTTATCCAGGAATACAATCTCCTTACACTTGGTACAGTACCATTTAGTCCGGTAGTAAGGAGATTCCGTTGTATAGGTGGTGCCGCATTTACAATCAATATGAATCCATACGGAATTCTTCTTGAACTCCTCTGAAAGTCTGTTGTAGACTACTTCCTGCTGCTTGGGAAGGACCACTTCGCGGTAGCTGGAGAAGACGTTCTGCACTTTGAAATCCGCCACCAGTTCAGGATTCAGCCCGAAGAACTCTTTGCCAATCTCGGTTACAAACTTGGTGCTGCTCTTATAACTGTCCAGCCACTCCCCAATCTGGGCTGCGGAGAGAGGAACCGTTCCTTTAACCCCGCTATTCAACGTGTAGGTCATTATATGTAAATTGTCTTCCTGTTTGTTAGAATACATCCTTATACCTCCTGAATGGATTGAACGAGCTCCATACACCTCATCTATATTTATTCCACTTAATTATTACTCATTAATGTACCACTAAGTAAAGCCTAAACAAAGCCTGTTTGTGTTGGAAAAATCATACTGCTTCACCTGTTGACAAAAAAAAAGAAGAACACGCAGGCGTGCTCTCCTTCTTGAAGAGTTGGAACTATGAATTAGTAAGCCAGAGCGAAAAGGCCGTGGATGTGGGACAAGTAACGAATGTTACTTGCTTCCTTCATCAAGGAAGCCGGAGTTCCCTTCAGGCGGGTCTGGTTAGCACCCAGCATAGCAATTCCGTCTTTGCGTCCAAGGCTTCCAAGCGTACCTGAGAATACCGGATTGAATACTTCGAATGGAGCACCTTTGATCATAGCAGACAGATTGTAGCCGATCGTCTCGCCCATTTGCCATGCCAGCTGAGCTGTCGGCGGGTAAGGACGCGCACCTTCACTTGGAATCACAACCGCGCTGTCCCCGGCGATGAATACATCTTTGTGGGAAGTTGATTGAAGAGATTCCGTTACGGATGCACGGCCGCGGTTAACCTCGATGCCGCAGTTAGCCACAACGGAGTTCCCTTGAACGCCGCCTGTCCATACCAACGTGGAAGTCTCGATGGAACGTCCATCTTTCAGAATTACAGAGGTCGGCTTCATTTCTGTAATTGGCACTCCAGTTACGAACTGAACACCGCGCTTCTCAAGACTGGTTGTCGCACGTTCCACAAGCTCTGGCGGGAATCCTGCCAGAATGGAAGGTCCGGCTTCAACACAGTACAAGGACACTTCGTTGAAATCAATACCTTTTTGACGGCAGATCTCAGGAAGCTCATCCGCGAATTCACCAACAAGCTCAACACCTGTCAAGCCGCCGCCGCCAATCACGAACGTAGCATCCGCTTTGTTCTTGGATTGCTTATATGCGTTAAGTCTTTCTTCCACATGAGCGCGAACCCGGTTCGCATCATCTACGGATTTCAAGGTGAAGCTGTACTCCTGAAGTCCAGGGATTCCGAAGAATGCAGTCTCACTGCCCAGTGCGATGACAAGCGCATCGTATCTGAGGGTATTTCCGTTGCCAAGAACGACCTGCTTGTCATCCGGCTTAATCGTCTGAACGGTATCAATCACCAAATTCACGTTCTTGCCTTTGAGCAGCTTCTCCAGCGGAAGTGCTACTGCTTTCTCATGAAGATTGCCTGCAGCAAGGCGGTGAAGTTCAGTAATAATCTGGTGGGTCGGATAACGGTTAACGACAGTAATGTTCGCTTCATTCGCATCAAGATACTTGCGTGCAGTCAATGCGCTTAGCAATCCGCCGTAGCCGCCGCCCAAAATCAAAATTTGCTTCGACATATCCATCCTCCATTCTAAAATGTTTGTTTAGATTAACGCTGTGCTTTTTGGCGATCGTTCAATGTGTCCAGGAAAGCCTGGGTGAAACGAAGCGATTTTTGCACATTAGGGTCTTTAAGGATTTTGAGCAGGCCAAATACACCGATCGTTGAGGTGTCGGCTTGCGCGCGTTCGTTGGCTTCGATTGCCGTTGCGGCAATTCCTTTGACCTTACCCACTACCGGAGTAGCGAATTCAGAGAACCCGTGTTTCAAGTCGTTAACGAAGACCGGATCCTTGGCAATGCTTTGTGCGAAGTCATAGGCGGTAGTCAGAGCGCCCATCATTTCAGTAAGCTTCGGCAGCTGGTCTACCAGCACCAATAGGGATTGCTGTACCTCCGGCTTCATCAGCTGATCCAGCAATTCTCTCCCAGCTTCAGGGGACACCGCTTGAGAAGCCACTGCCTCCCCGGCAGCAGATGTCTCTTGTTGATTAGAAGTTTGTGACATTTGGAACTTCCTCCTTTACGTTGAATTATACAGCGTGAATTTTGGAACAAGAAAGTGGATGCCTGTCTTAGGTTCACTCTGTATAGTAGTCCGTTATTTACGTAATACCTGCGATAGACCTTACTATCCCCGGAATCAGTGGAGTGATCCGGCAATAGGAAAGGGACTGTTTCTTAACGTCTCCGAGAAGTTGAACAGGCCGAAACGGAACTCTATACTCTTATATTACACCACTTGTCAAAGAACTGAAAAAGAAATTTCACGATATTTTAAATATTGCAGTGAAATTTGGCGTAGACATGCTACAATTTGCTCATGATGCGCATGCTATATGCGGAAAAATTAATAAAAGGAGGCATCAGAATATTATGAAACAAGAGGCTGTATTCCGCCTTCTTTTGGCCATCGTGCTGTTCACGCTTGTCCCGTTCCTGTATGAATACCGCCTGGTTGCGTCCCTGTTCACTGTGATGGGCATTTACTTTGTAGTTACAGGAGCCTCCAAGCTCACCAGGAAACGTCCACGAAAATAATTTGCGCCTGTAGATTTGCCGGTACTTTATGTTTCCCTCAACTCAGCAGGGGTATGCGCCCCAATCCACTCATTCAGGCAAAAAATAAACGGCCCTCTCTTCTTAAGATAAGGGCCGCATGGCCGATTAGTTATAAGCGTACGCCTCTTCAAGCGTATCCATAAATATTCCGGTATAAGAGATCGACTGGGCTAGCTTCTGCATCTGATTCTTGGCAATCAGGGACGATGGATTGATCATCAGAATATGCTTGAACCCGTTCGACATGTACAGCTTGAAGCAGCCTTCGAGCACAGGCAGCATGTCCTGCTTGGATACAGACAGATCTGTAGAATCAATGATCAGCTTGTATGTGGACGGTTCAATGGAATTCACATTCTCCTCGTATTCCTTCAGAAAGGCTTCCGCCTCGTCAGGCTTCATGAACCCGCCAACAGTAATTACCAGCGACTTCTCAGCTTGCTTCTTCTCAAATTTGAACATGATGATATTACTCCTTTATAAGTAAGATATAGTCTAGATGATTAGAATTGATATAAAAGTGCGGACATGGTGTATCCGATTCCTACCGAGCAAAAGACAACTTTATCGCCAGGGGAGATCTTGCCGGATTCAAGCGCCTCTTCAAGTGCAAAGATCGGGCTTGTGACTCCGGTGTAACCATACTTCTCGCCGACAAAAGTATACTTGTCCAGTCCAACATGCATCTTCTCCAAAGTCTCCTCAATCTCGGGACGGGAGAACTGCGAGAACAACCAGTGATCCACATCGGCTGCCAGAATTCCGTTGCGACCAAGCATAATCGTGATGATCTCTCTCCATTCATCCGAGAAGTAGCTCACATCATGTGGAATGAAGCGGAGTCTCTTATCCGATTCCTGAACGCCTTCGCTGAACATCTTAGACAAGCCTACAGCCGGAAAAGTCACGGTATCTCCAAGCTTGGAGTCCGTCTTGTAGTTCGCATCCAGAAAGCCTCCGGGAAGCTCCTGCTTCTCCAGAATGACAGCGGCTGCGCCGTCAGAGAAATTCGGATAGACGATGGTATCATCCTTACGGGCAATATTGCTGACATGTACACTGCCTACAATTAGCGCACGCTTGATGAAGCGGTTCCCCGAAAGGTACTGCCGCACCTGATCCATCGCGGTAAGCATGCCGATACAGTTCGTATTCAGGTCATAGACGATATGTGCGTTAACCGCTCCAATCTCTCTGTGAATCAGCAAGGCATTGCTCGGATAGGTATATTCCGGTGTGTCGGAGACGAACACCACCATATCCAATTCTTCCGCCGCTACCTTGGATTCAGCAAGGAGCTTCTTCGCCGCCTGTACGCCCATAGTTAGTGAATTCTCATTCTCGGTGCTCACCAGGTATCTGGTCTTTCTCCCAAGATGATTCATAAGACCTTCCGATTCCAGGCCCAGCTTGTTGAAATGCTCTACGAAATAAGCGTTGTCATAGGCTGTTGATGGATGGTAGGTTGCAATTCCTTTGATGTGAATCTGTTGCACGTAATGGACCTCCTTGTATAGTAGGTCTCTCCTTATTGAAGCCAGACAAAAGGCCTACTCCTGAGAGCAGACCTGAGGTAATCACCCTAGTATTCATCCCCCGCTGGTAACCGGCTGTCTTAGCATTATGCCTTAGACCCTTGGCTTTGCGTCCTTGCTTTTCAGCAAGTTTGCCTTTTTCAAGTTAGAGAGCTATTAGACCTGTTTTGCTATTCTATTATAGTTCTATTTTCCTGCTATGTAAATAAAATCCTCGTATTTTCCGTAAATTTTTTCCTATTACATTCTACTAATCTCCTGGCCTGCCGTAAAAGTGTAAAAGCCCCCTCTTTCGGGGTATTATTATAGATGTGTGAACTATGAATGGACTGGAGTGATTCAAGGTGGAACTAAGCCATAAGAATGCCCTGATAACAGGTGCCGGAAAAGGAATAGGGCGTGCTGTAGCCATAGCCTTGGCCAAAGAGGGTGTGAATCTCGGATTGATCGCGAGAACCGAATCGGACCTGACAGATCTTGCAGGGGAGCTGCAGAAGGAATATGGAATCAAAGTGAGCATTGCCCCTGCGGATATATCCAATCCCGCCGAAGCCGAAGCTTCCGCAGCCAAGATCAAGCAGGAGCTTGGCTCCGTGGATATCCTGATCAACAATGCGGGGATCGCCAAATTCGGAACCCTGCTTGAGATGGATCCCGAGGAATGGAAGAGAATTCTTGATGTGAACGTAATGGGGACTTACAACGTCACCCGTGCCGTCCTGCCTGATCTGGTCGCCCAGAACAAGGGTGACATCATTAATGTAGCCTCTACAGCTGGTGAGCGCGGCTTCGCAACAGGATCGGCCTACTGCGCCTCCAAATTCGCCCTCATGGGCATGACCGAGTCACTGGCACAGGAAGTCCGCAAGCATAACATCCGCGTTACGGCTCTGACGCCGAGCACGGTCAATACGGACCTTGCCACAAATGCCGGACTCAAGATCGGTGATGAGGACCGGATGATGCAGCCTGAGGATGTGGCCGAGCTTGTTCTGGCCGCGCTGAAGCTTCCTGCACGGGTGTTCCTGAAGACCGCTGGCATCTGGACGACGAATCCGCAGTAAATGAGAAAAAGAGCCGCAGATTAGCGGCTCTTTTTCTCATTTACTGTATCCTATGATGAGCTGTTAAGCTCTCTCACGGTTGTTCACACCCGCGAGAAATTTAAGACTGTACAGCGCGCACAGGCCGACAATCACGTATACCAGCCTGGACAAGCCGCTGTCCGCTCCGCCAAAGATTGCGGCGACCAGATCGTATTTGAACAAGCCGACAAGCAGCCAGTTAAGTCCGCCAACGATTAGCAGCACCAGGGCAACCGTATCTAATGTTTTCATATTCTTGACCTCCATCCTGTCCGATTTGCAAAGCAAGTATCTTCATGTAATATCTTTACCCTACTGGAAAATTATTAAACCTGCTCTACAATCTATTTAGGAAGGGAGTTAAGTTAATGACCACGCCCACAGCCGTCCCCTATCTGCTTGGTGATGACGGCATTATTCCTAACAACCCGGATCTGCCCGTCCTCGTGTATCCCGAGGTGTTCAAGCATCATCCTCATAAGACCGAGGCCATCTTCAATTCGCATGGCTGGCTGAACAGCTGGACGAATGGCGTGTTCAGTTACCACCACTATCACAGCAACTGCCACGAGGTGCTTGGGGTGATCCGCGGTACCGTCCTGCTTCAGCTCGGTGGCGAACAAGGGCAGCAGATCCGGTTAAATACCGGGGATGTCGCTCTGCTTCCAGCCGGAACCGGGCATAAGAAGCTCTCCGCAAGCCCGGACTTTCAGATTGTGGGCGCTTATCCAGGCGGAATGGAGTATAACACCCGCCGGGGAACAGCAGAGGACCGGCAGAAGGCTCTCGCCGAGATTCCGGAGGTACCGATCCCCGACACCGACCCCGTCAATGGGAAGGCCGGGCCTGTACATACGCTATGGAGGAGAGGAACCTTGCGCGGTTAGCGGATTATACCTGGTGAGTATTTGACCGGGACAAGCGGGTTGCCGAAGGATGTAGCACATTGAGTAGGACCATATCCGAACAGGATAAGCGATAAGGACAATGCTCTTCCCGGAGCCGTTCGAGCGTGAACCGAACTCATAACGCATAAGACAGGGCCGCCCCTTGCGGAGCGGCCCTGCCTCTTCATTTTTTATGGCACATATTGCTGTACGATCTTGGTTACCTGGCCGTTCTTAATCGTAATATGATAAGGAAATGCCTGCACGTCTAACAGCTTGGTATTGCGGAAGATAGACTGGAATTTCTTAAGCGATACATGCTCATTCCACTTGATATCCATGTCCTCAAGCTTGCCAGTACGGTCGTAGATCTGCATCATGACCTTCGCGCCAGCCGCGACCTGGTAGTTAACCGTGCGATTGCTGTCATTCGTAATGTAATAACCGTCCAGAGCTCCCCCAATCTCCTTGTAAGCCTCGGGCTCGCGCTCCTTGAACTTCACATCCGCATCCTTCCCCATATACCAGCCGATCGGGTCCACGGTAATGCGCAACTTGCCATCCACACTCTTCATTTGCTTAATGTATACGGTCCTCGTCTGCGTCTTGACTGCGTTTTTAGTCGTTGTTCCTGCCGCTGTTGCTGCACCTGACGTACTAAATACGGTAAATACGGCTAGACTGAATAAAGTTAGTATTAATGCTGCTCTTCTCTTCACCATGCATCCCTGCCTGTTTCATAATTGGTATACCATTCAATAACCATTTCAGCGCTCTTCAAACGCTGTTCTGTCTTATCTTTAATTATATATGTGCGATTCCGGAAATAGATCACAATATCGTTACAGAGATACGCCTGATTTGTCATAAATAAACAGAATACATAGCCCCCGGCTAAAAAGCCTAACAAAAAAATCCGCCTATCTAGGCGGATTTGTAACTACTACGGTAATGCTCTGGTCCAGCTTCTCATCCCAGTCCATGAAGCACTCTGCGATGGTGCGGCCCAAGGAACTGCTGATCTGGCTGCTGCGTGTTATGTAACCCTTCTCAAGCCTTCTTTTCACATCCCTCAGAATCTCCCCGTGCTCAAGCCGGATCAATTCCTTCTCCATCTCGCCGAGAACACCCTGACGGAGAACCAGCAGTGTCCGTGGATTAATCTCGTAGGAAGAAATCTCAAGCGGCTCCTTCTGCACGCGTCCGCTAATCGTGACGATTTCACGTTCGAGCTCCAGCTTGCCGGGGTATGTCTTGGGCTGCGGTTCATTCAGGCCTATGGGTTCAGGAAAGCTCGCGATCAGCATCCCGCTCTTGCTGTCAAACTCCCAATCATAATACAGCTTCTCAGGCTCCATACCGAGCACAAGCTTAAGATAACCTGTAATCTCAGGTATAACCCGCTGCATGATCTGGTCTCTTATTTGACGGATAATAGATTCTTGATTCTGTTCAAGCAGTACACGTTCGGAATTGATCAGGAAGCTTCTCAGATAGATTGTGGTGAACTTATGGCTGAATGAGACGACAACAGATTCAGGTCCCTTGCCAAAGTGCTCTCTGAATGCTTTTCCTGTAAAGCTTGCGATTTGCTGACAAAGCTGCTGAGATTGTAATTGATTCATTTACAACTGACTCGCCTCGTCGGTGCCCAGCCAGGCCTATGCAGTGTCCCCGGCTTCCTGCTTATTAGCTGCAGCGAGTCATTCTTTCCCTCCCTTAGCAAACATAAAAAAGCCTAACATCCCTGTTCATAGAGAAGTTAGGCCATGAAATTGACTTTTATCCTAAGATAGATTCATTCATTTACCTGACAATATAAAGTTCACAATCGTTAATGTGATCACATCCGTCAAACCAGAAACAACGAGCACTGGGGTTAGCCTCGAAAAATCACTACCTTATACCCGTAGTCTTGGCTATCATAACACATTTCCTCCGGAAGAAATACGTCTATAGGAACTATTTTAATCCTGATTGTGCTAACGGACTGCGGCTTTATGAAGCGAGTATTCATTCAGGGTTACCTGAAGTCCGTCCAGGATGGTATGAACAGGTTCCCAATCCAGCAGCATTCTTGCCTTATCGTTGCTAAGCAGGCTGTGGACAATGTCTCCCTCTCTGGCCGCCTGATAATCGGGAACTATATGTAGGTCGCTTAGATTCCGCAGCATCCCGAACAGTTCTCGAATGCTCAGCGGCTTCCCGCTACTGATGTTCATCACTTGTCTGGATCCACGCTGCAGGGCGGCTGCATTGGCTGCAGCAACATCTTTTACAAAGATGAAGTCTCTGGAATGCTCACCGTCTCCATAGATTGCCGGGCGTTCACCTTCCAGCATCCGGCCCACAAAAGAAGCAACTACCGCCCCTTCTCCGTTCGAGGTCTGTCCGGGGCCATATACGTTGGCGTATCTTAGAATGGCGTAATCGAGTCCGTACTGACGGGAGAAAGACTCAATATATTTCTCCGTGGCAAGCTTGGAGAGCCCATAGAAAGAGAGCGGATCAAGCTCATGACTCTCATCAATAGGGAGATAGAGGGGATTGCCGTAGACTGCTGCTGAAGAGGAGAAGACAATTTTGCGGACATGATAGTCCACACACTGCTTCAGCAGATTCACGGTACCCAGAATATTATGCTGCGCATCCAGATATGGATTGTGAAGAGAGCGCTGAACGCTGATCTGACCTGCCAGGTGAATGACCGCATCCGGCCGCTCCGTGCTGAAGACTTGCGAGAGCTGCCCTGAGCCGATGTCCACCGGATAGAAGATTACTCTCTCGTCATAGTAGGACTTCGTCCCGTCCTCCAAATAATCGATCACGATGACCTGATGTCCCTGCTCCAGCAATTGCTCAACCGTGTGCCGCCCGATGAACCCCGCTCCGCCGGTTACTGCGATCTTCATTGAATCTACTCTCCTATTCTTATAAATACATGAGCATGGAATGAGCGGAGCAACAGCTCTCCCTTCCATATGAGTCGATTCAATGTATGAATATGGCCATGAAAATATGACTTTTTATTTCATACTGTACATTTCTCTCATTAGCGTTACATCGGGTATCCAGTAGTACAGCTCTTTTTTGACCAGGGGGTCGTAGAGCTTCTCACTGTGTCCCGGAATTTGATAATACTTCATATCCTCTGTCTTCATCTCCTTCGCCAGCAAGGACAAGCTCAAGAGATCGCTGTCAGTCAGATTGGTATCCACCATATCCTCTCTCACCTGCCTGATCAGAACCGGAAGCCTTGCAAGATTCGCCGGCTGCAGCAGGGTCCGCAGAATGCTCTTCAGCACAAGCGCCTGGTTCTGCTGACGCCCCTGGTCGCCTTCGGCAAGCGAATGGCGTTCCTGCACAAGCTTGAGTGTGAGATCCCCGCCCAGCTTCTGTTCGCCCGCAGGCAGGGTCAAATGCGCATAGGTCAGCTTCACGGGAGCAGGAAGCGTGACTTCAAGGCCCCCCAGGGTATCTATGAAATGCTCAAATCCCTCAAAGTCGGTCTTCACATAATAATGGATTGAACAGCCGCACAAATTGCTGACAGCCTGGAGCGAGGCCTTCGTCCCCTCATGATTGCCGCCACGGAGCTCTCCGAGCAGATGGGCATGGTTAATCTTCGTATACCCCACTCCCGGCAGCTTGACCCGGGTATCCCGCGGAATAGAGACCAGACTAACCCTGTTCTCGTCAACGTTGACCCTCGCCAGCATCATCACATCCGTCCGGGAATCCTCACTTCCTCTGGCATCAATACCCAGGATCAGTATATTAAGATTCGTCTGCGCAAGGCCCGGCTTCTCACCCATGAGGGAGCGGGCCGGGGAAGCTGCAGCTGCAGGAGGCCCGGAGCGGACATCCCCCGGAATCCGGCCGCCCGTATCCGGTGCGGCGACGGCATCCGGATCCGGAACAGCCAGCACTGGGATCTCCGAAGGACGGAAATGCTGCGAAGGCTGGAGAGACCAGTAGAAAGCATACCCGCCCAGAGCTGTGCAGAGCAGGAGCCCGGCTATCAGCATATACACCTTACGCTTGTTCATCTTCTACTCCTACCTCCTTGGGTCTCTGCCAGCCCGTCAATTGAGAGAATCAACGCGGAAGAACCCGTTCCTAACCCTGCAGCTGCTTCGATGCGGCTGGCGGCTCGTGCGCCGCAGGATTCAGAAGCTTCTCCAGACCAAGCTCCGCGGCGGACTTCGCCTCCGCCCTGATGCCCCGGGACTGTTCCCGCTTCAGCACCACCATAATGGTCTGGAACAGAAGGCGTAAGTCCAGCATCGGGGAGTAATTCTTGATATACAGCAGATCGTAGCGAAGCTTATCTTCCGCAGAGGTTGTATAGTTCGCCTTCACCTGAGCGAGTCCTGTCAGGCCCGGCTTGACCATAAGCCTGTAGGTATAGTGCGGAAGCTCTGTCTTGAAGCTGGAAATGAAGAAGGCGCGTTCGGGTCTGGGACCGACCAGACTCATGTCTCCTCTGAGGACATTGATCAGCTGGGGAAGCTCGTCAATCCGGGTTGCGCGGATGAACTGGCCCAGTCTTGTAATTCTAGCATCCCCGTCCCCGGCAAGGATCGGCCCTGTACCCTGCTCCGCATTGTCGATCATGCTCCGGAACTTGAGAAGATGGAAGGGCTTCTCATGCAGCCCGATCCGTTCCTGAACGAATAAGGCCCTGCCCCTTGAGGTTAGTGGAATGAGAATGAACATAAGCAGCATAATCGGTGAAGCCACAAGCAGCAGCAGCGAGGAGATCAGGAGATCGACCGACCGCTTCATCACGCGCTCGATCAGCGTAAGATGAGGAGGCATAATGGAGTAGATCATCAGATCATCGAGCTGCTGGGGCTCGGCATTGACAAGCGACAGTTCATAGAAGCCCGGTATCAGCAGTACCTCAATCTGCCTTGTCCCTGCGGCTCGGATCAGCGAGGACTTGGTATCCGCAGGAAGATCGTGGGCCAGAAGGACGGCGTCTACATCCTCCCACATGCTGTCAGATGGTGCGGCTTCATCTCCATCCATGACAACGACATATTGAAGATCCAGCCAGACACTGCCTTTGCCGAGCATTTGCTCCAGACCGCTGAGGTCGGCTTGATCCCGGCTTATCACAGCCATGGCCCGCTTGCGTCCAATTCCCTGGGATTGAATATAGAAGATAAGCAGACGAAGGCTGAAGGTAAGGAGAAGCTGGGTGAAGAAAGCCGTAATCACCACAGTCAGCGGTAAGCTGAGCGTCTTCAGCCAATAATTCAGTACAATGAGTTCCACAACAAATACGAGATGAGCAAGCATCAAATTATACAGGTAGGTTCCAGGCTTCTGCCGCCCTGCAAAATCATACAAATAGAACATATAATAAGGCACCACGGTGAACAGACCCAGCCATGGGGCGTAGCCCAGAAAGGTGTTCCATTCCGGGAGAGGAATGTCCCCGTGATAGACAAGCTTGTAAGCTAGCATATAGCTGACATAGATGAACACGCAGTCCAACATCAGAACAAACACTTTCATGCTCTTAAACCGAAACAGCCTGATCATCTCAGACGGGCAGCTCCTCTCTCCCTTGTTCTATTGTTAGCGAGAAGCTCGTCATACACTTCTCTCATCATGGGGCGGATTAGCTTCAAATCATACCGGGGAGCCATCTTCCTGCTCCGTTCCCCCATACGCCGCCGCAGCTGCGGGTCGTCATACAGCTCCTGCAATGCGGCGGCTGCAGCCTGGGAATCGTCTACGGGAATTACATATCCGTTATCCCCATGCAGGACAAGGTCCCTGCTGCCGCGCACGTCCGTAGCGAGAATCGGCTTCCCTGCTGCAAGCCCCTCCAGCAGCACCTTGGGAAGGCCCTCCCGTCTCGACACCAAAGCAAGCACATCGGCTGCCTGCATCAGCTCCTGGATATCCTGACGATAGCCAAGGAATTTCACCTGATCCTCCACTCCAAGCTGCTGGCACAGCTTGATATACTCAGCTTCCTCAGTCCCCACGCCCGCAAGCAGCAGGACCACGGGTACCCCCCGCTGTGTAAGACTATATACCGCATGGATCAGCTGCTGCTGGTTCTTGTTCCGGTTCAGTTCCGCGACACAGAGCACAACCAGCGAGGCCGCAGGGTTCCTGATCCCAAGCTCATTCCGGAGCTCTACCTCGCTGGCATTCGCCACGGGACTTAACAAGCTGATATCCACCCCCACTCCAGGCAGATAGACGACTCGATTCCTCACGGGAAAGCCGCTGGCCCGCTCATAATCCTCCTGATTGATCGTGATCAAGGTATCCGTGAACCTGGACATGAACCGCTCCAGCGGATAATAGATCAGCCAGCCAAGCCGGGATGACCCGGTATGGAAGTGAAACCCGTGGGCCGTGTACACTACACCCCTGCTGCCTGACAAGAGGGCAGCAAGCCGGGTGATCAGGCTGGCATTAGGGGTATGTACATGAATGAGATCGTATCTCTCCCGCCTAAGCCAACGGATCATCTGGAACAGGGCCTTCACATTGCCCCAGGATAGCGGTCTGCGGCTGAAGGCAATATCCCGGCATTCAAAGCCCTCACTTGTGACCTTCTCCCGTCTATGATCAGGATGCCCGTAGGCATGCACTTCCACGCCCTCGCGCCGGAGGTCCTCCATGAAAGGGAGGTGGAACGCAGCCAGATGTGAATATACCGTCGCCACATAAGCAGCTTTTCTAGGAGGAGCTGTATGCTTTGCCTGACTCATGTCCGATCGACTTTTGCCCATAGAGGTTCTCCCATCGCTCAACAATCGTATTTATATTAAATTCGGCGTGAACATATTCCCTTCCCGCGTGGCCCATTTCAGACCGTATTTCTTCCGGATTCGCCATGATCTTGATCATGCACGCCGCCAAATGATCCGGGTCGGACGCTCCTGCGAGATGTCCGTTCACACCCTCATGCACCACTTCCTTGTTCCCGCCCACATCCGTCGCTGCAATCGGCAGTCCGCTTGCGGAAGCTTCAAGCAGCACCATGGGCAGCCCCTCCCATCTTGAGGACATCAAGTAACCGTCCGCCGCACTCATCAGGCGGGCTGCATCTGTCCGCATGCCAAGGAACCAAACGGCTTCGCCGAGCTTCAGCTTCCGGCACAGCTCCTCAAGCCTCGAGCGTTCCGGGCCGATCCCCGCAATCAAGAGACGGCTCTCTGGATAGACCTCAAGCACCCGGGCGAATGCGAGAAGCATGGTCTCGTAATCTTTCTCCGGCACCAGACGCCCCAAGGCCAGCCAGATGAATCTGTCAGCCAGCTTCATCTCATCCCGCAGCTGTATCCGGTCCTGCACTGAACGGCTGAAATGCTCAAGGTTGATGCCGTTGGGCATAAGGATAATTTTGCGGCGGGGAGCGGCCTTAATCTCGATATACCGGTCTACCGCCTCCCTGCTAACATTCGTCATGAGATCACAGAGCGGATCTGTGATCCGGTAGAGCAGGTTCCGCAGCCATCCCCCCTCATTCATGCTGTGCGCGGTACAGATCAGAAGCCTCATCGGCACGAACAAGCGGGTTACCCTCGCCAGCAGGTTGGCATGCACCATATGGCTGTGAATCACATCCGGCTTGAATGAACGAATGAGTCTCCGCAGACGGAAGATGGCTCTGGGGTCGGGGATGCCTTTTCGCATATTCAGGGTATGGACCTCTACGCCCATCTCAGCCAGCTCATCCAGATAAGCCACAGGCCGCACCATACTGATAAGCCAAATCTCGTAGCCCTTACTCCTAAGCGATCTGCACATATGAACGAGCTGGCTCTCGGCCCCCGCATAATCAAATCCGGTAATAAGATACAGAACTCTTTTCACTGCTCTCCGCCTCCCCGCTATGTCCTGTCCGCAAGAATGCAAGTGACACCCATGCAATCAGCATATACTCATAGTTGAAGCCAAAGTCTCCGCTGAGCAGGGCGCACCCTAGCGACTGAATCAGCAGCACCATTAGAACCGGATGAGCCCGGGCCGACCACAGTGAGAACAGATACGCCGCCAGCCACATGAACAATCCGGTAATGCCAAGCTCGCTGGCCATCTCAATAATAATGTTGTGCGGGAACTCCTTCTGAACAGGCGGAGTGCTGCCCCCAAGACCCGAGCCGAAGAAGGGTTGCTCCTGAAAAGATTCAAGCGCCCGGATCTGCAGATCCATGCGTCCGAGAAAGTTATCGTCTCCCTTCAGCTGACTCTGGCTGAACAGCACCGTGAACCGGCTGCTTCCAATCCACTGTCCCAGCTGCTCCGAGTACAGGCCGGCAGCCGCAGCAGCGAGCAAGACCGATCCGGCTATGGCAGCGGTGTACCGCTTCAGATTGCGCAGCTCCCCGTTCTTATACTTTTTGTATAAAATGTAGGCTAGGATAAGCACATTCGCGGCAACAAAGGAGGCGACAGGCCCCCTTGACTGCGTAGCGAACGCAGAGGTCAGAGCGGCTCCGAGCGTGACCAGCCGCAGCAGCCAGGGGATATTCCTTCCCCAGATTGCGACCGCGGCCGCAATCAGCGAGATGCGGGCATTGAAGATCGGATTATCTCCGGGCAGCGTCAGTCTTCCAGGGTACTCGGAGCTGTATTGGCCGAAGAGGAGATGCGTCGCCGCATAGGCAAGCCCGAACAAAGCGACGATGGTCCAGGAGAGCTTGCCGTATCTTTTGCAGAGAATATAGGTGTACAAGCCAGGAATGACGGCTCTGATTATTAAGAGAAGCTCTTTGGACAGACCGCTGGAATTCATAGGCGCCCAGGCATAGGACAGGACACAGTAGCTTAGGAACAGACCCCATAACCATAGACCCTCATTGCTGAACATTTCCCTGAGAATGTCCGGCTTCTCGAACAGGGCAATGATAACGAAGAGCAGAGGAGCGCCCACCAGAAGAATGAAGGAATTCACGGGAATATACTGCTTGTAGAAATAACCGACCGCATCAAAAAAGATACTGAAGCCCAGCACATAACCCGCATCCAGCCTAAGCCCCAGCTGAAGAATGCACTGGATGCCGAAGATCAGAATCACGAGAACCAGCAGAAGAATCAGAATGAGCTGAACATTCACGTTCGTTCACCCTTGTCCCGGATCAGCTCCATGTAACCAAGCCGCTGCGCCTCCTTCACCCGGGCATCCAGATGGCTGATGCTCTTTCTGGGCACCTTCTTCCCCTTCCATGCGCTGGCAAAAGCATCAATCTCCGCAAGACCATCCCTCACATTGCCCGGGCGGTTAGGCAGCTGAAGGATGAACGGCACCGGCCCCCGGAAGTCCGTCTCCTCATACGCTGTGATGACAGGCAGCCCGTTCGCCAGATACTCTCTGACCTTCAGCGGCGACGCCTCCTCCATCCGCTTCCGGTGGAGGGCAAGCGTCCCGATCGCAAGATCCGCCCGCTCCAGCAGCGGCTGGTACTGCTCCCGGACGAGCCTGCCGTGAAAGATCATATTGGCGGGGGCGGGCTCCGCCAGCTCAGACGCATCCACCCCGATGATATCGAAGCTCCACCCTGGCCTGGCCCAAGCTAGCTCAGCGATCGCGTCAACTCCATGCCAGGCCTGGCCTGGAGAGCCGATGAAGACGAGCTGTATAGCGTCGGTCTGGGTGGACAGGGACAGTTCCGGGGGCTTGCTGCTAGGGCTGTGGCCAACCAGCTCATCATCCAGACAGATTCCATTGCCAATGATGATGCTGTGCCGCGCATAGCGGCTGAATTCCGGCACCCCGGACAGCTCCCTGCTTACAAAAACATTCCCCCACGCTGCCCGCAGCACCAGGGCCCGGGTTAGCCGGTGTACAACGTATCGCAGATCCTTGTCCATCCGCATCTCTGTGAGATCATTGCTGTTAATCTCTAGCACGGAGGGAAAATCTCGCAGAAGTCCAGGAAGAGCGTAGTAATAGTGGTCAAACCGGTGATAGATCACGTCCGGCTTCCACCGCCGAACCTGCCGGGCCAGCTTGCGAAAGTCCAGCATGCGGGACAAACCTCCCTGATAAGACTGTGCCACCACTTCAACACCGGCGGATTCCAGCTCTTCTGCCCACTCCTCTCCTGTTCCGCCCGTGAACAGGAAGAGTCCCACCTGATGACCGAGCCGCGTCCATTCCGAGATCTGACTGGCTGCTTTTTTGAACACACCGCTCTGGGGACCTTCATTCCAATGGATTACGTAGGCGATTTTCACTGGACACTCACCCTTTTTGGATTATGGATGCTGAGCTTCTCAAGACATGCCTGATAGAGCTCCCTGTCGGAGGACCTCATCAGCTGGCTGTTATGCCACAGCAGCGTGAAGTCCCCCGCATATTTCGCACACTGACCGTAGTAATGGAGGATGGTTCGCAGCGCCTTTTCCCCCTTCAGGCCCATGTAATTCTGATGCACAATTGTCTGATCCATCACAATCAGTGGACGCTCGCGCAGCTTGAGCGGCTGCCGGGTTAGAACATTGAACACTGGAAATTCGTAACAGACCCCGCACCGGAACCCGGCAAGATCCGCATAGATCAGCGTGCTGTCATAATGCAGGCCCGCATCCTCCCAGTGCTGCCACGTATCCGGGGCCCGCCATCGGAGATAATGCTGTCTGCCGCCCCATTCCTGCTGGGAAATACCGCATTCTTCAGCAGCGCTCCGCAGGATGTCATACTGCCGGCGAATCCGCTCCGGGCTAAGATAAGTCTGATAAGCAGGGTGGAGCCCTATCTCATGTCCGCGCTGATGAATCTCTCTTAAGAGACTGCGAATATTGGGGTCGGTCATCTGATAATTGCCATCCATACCCGGCTCAGTCTCCTGGGTAATGAAGTAGAAGCTGCTGCGGAGCCCGTGCTGTTCACTGAGGTCCATAAGCCACTGGAAGGTGTTAAAAGGATCTGCGCTTAAGTCGCGAAAGCCCCGGCGCAGCATCCCGGCCTTCTTCATGGCCGATTCCGTATCCCAGCGGCGGAGCGCGTCCGCGGCGCTCTCCTTGATTACACTCAGGAAGCTCCGGCCGTAGACGAAGAAGGGCGCGTCCACATCATGACTGATGAGCTTCCTGGGTTCACGCTCCTTCCGCTGAAGCTCCGGCCACAGCTGGTGCAGGCAGGCGTAGAGAATCTCCACGTACTCATTGACGATGGGACGATCCAGAAATCCGGCCTGATACGCAACCGAGCTGTAAGCCGCGAAGCGGTCATGCCGGTCCCGCTCCCGGACAACCAGCTCCTCATACCTCGCCAGCATGAAGAAGGAGCTGCCGAACAGATCAATTCCGCAGGCAATCCTCTCTCCCTCTGTATAGATAAAAGTTCCCTTCCGGTTAGGTCTGCCGTAGATTACAGGAACAGAGCCGAACCCCGGAACTACCGCCTCTTGCAGTGGAAGCTCCGGCATTGAACCGGGCTTGAGCCAATCCGCGTCCCGGGTGCGGAGGAACACATCCGCAAGAAGCAGTGAGGCACCGGCCTGGCTTCCGAACCCGGTTATCTCAATATCTTCCCGTTCTTCATAGGACACGGAATAATCCAGACCGAGAAACTCTTCTAGAATCACCCGGTAGATATACTCCCTTTCCGGCCTGCGCTCTAATGGAGAACGTAGCATTAGCATCGCGATCTCGTTACCCTCGTTCCTTTGTATTTTGAGTGACGGAGCTGCCTGACTGCAGGCTTGTTGATGGCCCTTCGGAAGGCTCCGCTGAAGCGATGGCTTCCGAATCGGAGGAGGCTCTATCCGCTGACACAGCTAACCCCGGGTCCGATGGAATCTGCTGCTGAGCCGCTTCATTCTGCGGCCCTTCATCCTGCTCATCTTCATCCTGCCTCGCTTCATCCTGCTTGGCTTGATTCTGCCCGGCTCCACCTTGCCTGGTTTCACCCTGCCCAACTTCACTCTGCCTCGCTTCATCCCAGGCGGCTTGATCCTGCTGCCGGATCTCATTCCGCTCTGCCTCATCCTGCCTCGCTTCATCCTGCTCACCTTCATCCTGTCTCGCTTCATCCTGTCCGGCCGTACCCTGCCCGGCAGCCTGCATAATATGCCTAGCTGCATCAGCATAGGTGATCCTCTCCCGCAGCCTGCTGCTGTCCCGGATCTCCCGCTGTTCCCGAAGCCATCGAAGCTTCACCTCATACAGCTCCTGTCCGCAGATATCGCGGACTTCGGGCATTTCAAGCCGAGCTTCTTCATCAGAGGGCGCCGGGTCCGCCGGATGTTCTCCCGCTCCTAGTGCATGGCGGCGTAGAGCACCCACTTCCCCGTTCCCTCCGCCAGACTCGTATTTCTTAATGGACATCCAGGATAATCCAAGATGAAGAACATAGCCGAGTGTGGAGGCAAGGCTGAAGAACATAATCACCATCTCCGGCGTCTGGTTCGTGTACAGTGCCAGAACCAGTGCCGAGGCAATGATGAATGCACGGATAATCTCCCGGTATAAATGGAGCTCCTGCCTCTCCATAACATCAATGGTGCTGCCAACGGAATTGGCTACGAACTGGCTTAAATACATCACCGACAGAATACGAATGTAGTGTCCGGACTCCCTCCACTCATCACCGAACAGGAGAGAGAACGCAGCCGGACCGATGGTGAAGAAGACCGCAATGATGGCAAGTCCCAATACGAAGACATGCCGCACAGTCTTGAGGAACAATGGCCGCAGCTGGCCGGGGTCCGAAATCATATATTGGGATGACTCTGCCAGATACACATTGCGGACAGAGCTCATAATGAGTGTCATCGGTGAACCCAGAATACGCTGTCCCAGCGCGAACCAGCCGGCTACATGGACTCCATAAAAGGTTGCCAGCCATATCGTCGGCAGATAGATGACCACGCTGTTAAGCATATTGGATGCCAGTGACAGCTGAGGGAAACGCCTATACCGATAGGCGCTCTCCCGCAGATCCGGCCACTTGAGCCGAATGGAATGCTGCCGCATGTCACTGCGCCACTGCTTCCACTGGGGAAGCAAGCCGCCGAACCTTCCGAGAATGTCCCCCGCAATCAGTCCGAGCGGCCCGAAGTGAAATAAGCTTAGGGTTATCTGCGAGGACACCTGCCCGATGCTCTGCGTATACTTGGTTCTGGCGAGCTTGTGGTAATGCTTCTTCCGGATCAGCCAGTAGTTCAGAATCTGGTAACAGCCCCCGAAGAACAGGCTGATAGCGAACAGCAAGGAGTAGTGGGGCAGGTCTCGGTCCTGCAGCCAGACCGAGAGCGGCTGCTGGAGCAGATAGATCGCAATCCCGCTGACCACACTCACCCCGCTGCAGATCAGCAGACATAGTCCGAGAACGCTGGAGGCTGTCTTGTCGTCTTCGGGCAGCGTGACGGCATTTTCATAGGAGAAGGACACCAGCATTAGCAGAATACCCATGACGGACAAGTAGATAGAGTAGGTGCCGTATTCAGCCGGGGTATATAATCTTGTCACTAGCGGCAGTGTCGCAAGAATGATCAGCTGGCTGATCAATGTGCCGCTGGCAAGCACAAGGACACTGCGTAAGAATTTATCCAGCGCTAGCTTTCTGAAATAATTCCGCATGGGTTCCTACCCGAGAGCCAGGATCACAGACTCAGCCACAAATTGTTGTACAGAGACTTCGATCTTCGGTCCGATCGGCAGAGACAGAACCTCCCCGGCAAGCTGCTCCGCAGCCGGCTGGCTGATTCTCAAGTGATGATAGACAGGCAGCTGATGCACAGGAACCGGATAGTAGACCACCGAGCTGATTCCTTTTGCCGCAAGCTTGTTCTGAATCTCATCGCGTCTTCCATCCAGCACACGGATCGTGAACTGATGATAGACATGCCTTCCATAGCCCTCTTCAGCAGGCAGGAGAATCCCCGGAGTTCTGTACAGCAGCTCCCGGTATACACCGGCTGAGTTTCTGCGCGCTTTATTCCATTCGTCGATATAAGGAAGCTTCACCCTTAGAATGGCGGCCTGTATTTCATCCAGACGTGAGTTATAGCCGACAAGCTCGTTCAGATACTTTTTCTTCGATCCATGGGCTCTGAGCATAGAAATTTTCTCCGCGAACACCTCATTGTTCGTCGTAATCATTCCCCCATCCCCATATGCCCCCAGATTCTTGGAAGGGAAAAAGGAGAAGCAGCCGAAATCCCCGATCGTACCGGCCTTCCTCCCTTTATACTCAGCTCCAAAGGCCTGGGCGGTATCCTCCACAACATAGAGCCCGTAGCGGTCCGCCAGCGCCAGAATCGGATCCATGTCCACCACTTGACCGAATAGATGAACAGGAATCACCGCCTTGGTCCGCGGGGTAATTACGTCCTCAACCCGGTTCACATCCAGATTGAAGGTCCGGGGATCGACATCGGCGAATACCGGGGTTGCTCCCACCTGGCTGATGGCCTCGGCCGTAGCGAAGAAGGTGAACGGGGTGGTAATTACCTCATCGCCCGGGCCCACCCCGGCAGCCAGCAGCGCGAGTACAAGCGCGTCTGTTCCCGAATTGAGTGCAATCGCATGCTGCACACCGAGGTATTCCGCGGCTTCCCGCTCAAATTCATGCACATTCTCCCCCATGATGAACGCGCCTTTGTCCAATACGTCCTCAATCGAACGCAGCAGTTGGGGCTTCAGCTCCAGAATCTCGTGGCTAAGATCCAGGACTGGGACGCGCTTTAAGGTTACTTGCGGCTGCTCCATCCTCTACACCTCTTTCGTTAAATGAACTATGTCCTGGTCCAATTCATATTCGCGTCCGCATGCCGCGCAGACAGCATCTCCATCCGCGAACTGAAGCGTCACCCCGCACTTGCACACCCAGCCGATCCGGCGGGCTGGAACTCCCGCACAGAGGGCATGGGACGGCACGTCCCTGTGAACAACGGCCCCTGCCGCAATCAGGGCCCACTCGCCAATCGTCACCCCGCATACCACAGTGGCATTGGCTCCGATCGAAGCTCCCCGCTTCACAACAGTTCTCCGGTAATCTTCGCTTGTATTGCGGGGAAATGCCGCTCTCGGCGTCAACACATTCGTGAACACCATACTGGGCCCACAGAATACGTCATCCTCAAGCACGACCCCTTCATACACGGAGACATTATTTTGGATCTTCACTCCAGTGCCAATCGTGACATGATTCCCGACGTATACGTTCTGCCCCAGGCTGCACCGGCTGCCAACAATAGAGGCCGAAGACACATGCGTGAAATGCCAGATCCTCGAATCCTCCCCAATGACGGCCCCGTCATCAATGACCGCGGTGGGATGTGCATAATAAGTCATGAGTACCTAAGCTCCTTTGGAATTGCTCTAAAATAACTCTGGAATGCGGACTGCATGCAGCCCGTTCAAGCCGCGTTACACCCCGCACCACAGCTATAACAGGTAGTAGTCCTTGGGCTTATCCATTCCCCTCAGCCCATTGCGCGTATCGAACAGGCATCGGCACGAGCTGCGGATAAGCTCGTAATCAAATCCCGAATGATCCGTTGTGATGACCGTAATGTCCGCTGCCTGAGCCCGGCCTGCGGTCAGCTCCACACATTCGTAATCCCGCCCGCCATGTCTGAATGCCTGAATGTGGGTATCGCTAACCCACACCTCGGCGCCCCGCTCCTCCAGCTGTTCAATGATCTTGAGCACCGGCGACTCCCGGTAGTCATCGATGTCCTTCTTGTAGGCGACGCCAAGCAGATAGACCCGCGAACCGCTGATGGGCTTCTTGTATTTGTTCAGAATCTCACCTATTCTTTGTACAACGAACTCGGGCATCGCATGATTAATCTCTCCGGCAAGCTCGATGAGCCGGGTATGGTAGTTGTATTCCCTAGCCTTCCAGGTCAGGTAGAACGGGTCGATCGGGATGCAGTGCCCGCCAAGTCCCGGACCAGGATAGAATGCCATGAACCCATAGGGCTTCGTCTTCGCCGCGTCGATGACTTCCCATACATTGATGCCCATTCGGCTGCACAGCACGGCCATTTCATTGGCCAAGGCAATGTTAATATGCCTGAACGTATTCTCGTAGATCTTCTCCATCTCGGCGACAGAGGGACTGGAGACCACATGGACATGACCATCCAGCACCTCGGCATACAAGGTCTGTGCCACCTTGGAGCAGGCTGAAGTAATCCCGCCCACCACCTTGGGCGTGTTCTTCGTGTTGAACGATTTATTGCCCGGATCCACCCGCTCCGGCGAATAAGCGAGGAAGAAGTCCTCTCCGCATCTTAGGCCCGTCGCCTCCAGGATCGGTCTCACCAGCTCCTCGGTCGTCCCTGGATATGTAGTGCTCTCGAGCACCACCAGCATGCCCGGATGAAGGTATCTGGCGATCTCCCGGGTGGAATTCTCCACATAACTCGTATCCGGCTGCTGATAAGTATCGAGCGGAGTGGGCACACAGATCGCTACTGCATCCACTTCCCGGAGAAAAGAGTAATCCGGCGTAGCCTGCAGCAGCCCCTTCTGCACAATACTCCGCAAATCCTCATCCACCACATCTCCAATGTAATTGACACCGCTGTTCACCATATCGATCTTGCTCATCTGCACGTCAAGACCAATCACACGGTAGCCTGCCTTCGCCTTCTCTACAGCCAGCGGCAGTCCAACATAACCAAGACCGATCACTCCGATTACCGCTGCCCTGCTCAGCAGCTTCTCCATCAAGAGCGCGCTGTAATCCTGCTGCTTAGCCTTTTCCCCAAGCATGATCTAGCCTCCGTCCTCATATTCGGTCAGGTATGAATCTCCTGCCGGCCGGCAGCCGCGATGATCTCATCCACCAGCCGGACAGCGCGAATTCCGTCGTCCACCGTTACAGCCGGATTCCGGTCCTCCTCAATCGCCCGCATCATGTCCTCAAGAATCCGCTGATGGCCGGGTATTCCATAAGGGTCCAGCTCCACCCGCTGGGTGATCATGTCGATCTCCCCCTGGGTCATGGTGGAGCACTTCCATTGCTTGATCCAGTTCGCGGTAGGTCCTCCGATCATCACATAACCATGCTCGCCGAATATACTGATCGACTCCTCAAGGTTATGTTCATATACAGTCGTTGCCGCCTCTACAACTCCCAGCACCCCGCTGTTGAACCGCAAGGCCGCGATCGCCACGTCCTCGGTCTCGATCCGGCGCAGTCTCGTATCCGCCATGGCCTGCACCTTGGCGACAGGGCCCAGCAGCCAGAGCAGCAGATCAAGGCTGTGTATAGCCTGGTTCATCAGCACCCCGCCATCCATCTCCCTTGTGCCGCGCCAGGCCGCCTGATCGTAGTAAGCCTGGGACCGGTTCCAGCGTACGGTAGCATTCACATGGCTGATCTTGCCGAGCAGCCCGCTGTCCAGCGCCCATTTCAAATAACGGATGGCCGGCCGGTACCGGTTCGGGTGCACGACAGCCGCCTTGACTCCGCTAAGCCTGACCGCCTCCCGGATGATCTCCCCATCCCGGAGCGTCAGCGCCACCGGCTTCTCGATTACCAGGTGCTTGCCCGCCAGGGCCGCCGCCTCAGCGAGCCTTGCATGAGTTCCGCTCGGCGTGCAGATGCAGACCAGGTCAATCTCCGGCATCTGCCGGAGCATCTCGTTCATGCTGGTGAATGCGGCTGCTCCGCATCTCGCCTGCAGCGCCTCCAGCTTGACCGGGTCTGTATCGCACAACGCGGCCAGCTTGGCACCCTCCAGTGCCCGGATAGCCTCTATATGCCTCAGGGCAATATGCCCACACCCTACGATGGCGCATTGGATCATAAGTAACTCCTCCATGTCTTTTTTCTATTTGCAAATATAGGCTTAGCTGAAATGTTCACTTGTCAGGGTACGGTCATAACTTGGGAAGATGCTGGGTTTGCTGGGTTTGCTGGGTTTGCTGGGTTTGCTGGGTTTGCTGGGTTTGCTGGGTTTGCTGGGTTTCCTGGACTCTTGGATCTCCTGGATCTCCTGGATCTCCTGGTTACCCTTGGTCACTGCCCATCTCCAGGGTTCTTTGGTATATAACGCAACCACGGCTGCATTCCGTATACACAGGCGCAGGTGTCCGCTGCTGCAGTTCCAAGCATCCCCCTTTGCCCGCGGCTCCCTGTATGCCATTTTGCTAAGCCGACTTCCCGATTTTGCCGCTCCGCGTGCCGCTGCCCGGGCGCGACAACCGCCGCTTCTCCAGCAGCAGAGAGAGGCTTAAGGCGGTAAATACACCGATAAGCACGCCCAGCGCCAGGTTGAACATCTTCTTCGGGCTCACCGGCTCGGAAGCCTGATCCATATCCGCATAATCGAGCACCGTCACCTTGGCGCTGGAGACAATCCCTTTGGACTTGCTGATGAAGGTATCCGCGAAAGCATTCACAATAGATACCGCGCTCTGTGGATCACGGTCTGTGGCATACAAATGAATGACCAGCGTGCCGGGATCGGTGCGTACCTTGATTTTCCGCAGCAGCAGGGTCGGGGACTCTTTCAGGGACAGCTTCCTCTTCACTTCACCCGCCACACTGCGGCTCTGGATTGTGTCCTCATAGGTCTTGGTCAGCATCTGACTCGCCAAAAGCTCATTGTAGGTGCCTGATTCATTCGACTGGGAGATATTCGCCATCAAGCTGGCGGAGGCCTGATACTGCGGCTGAACGAGCACATTGATCAGATAGGCGCCGCCCACGCAGACCAGAATCGCCAGAGTGGCTACGATGTAATGTCTTTGGACCGATTTCAATAGGAAAATGACATTCAACACACTCACCCTACCTTTTACCTTTATAGCTGTACGGAATGGAACTTGGGGCCGGTTCCCTAAGCATTCAGTTCTCTGGGCCCTTCCACAGGGTCTCCCATGAACGGCAATTCACAGGCCGGCTCGCTGCCAAGGATCTGATCGCTCAGTTCCTCCATATTGCGGCTCTCCATTCCATACAGCGACTGCAGCCTCTTATAATGAGCGATGATCTCCTCCAGCAGCTTCAAATTGCGGCCCTGTTCATCCACCAGATTGTAGGGATGGCACCACAGATGATAGACCTGCTTGTTCCGCGCGGCATAAGTCATTCCCTTCAGAATTCTTCTCCGCCGAAGCGGCTCCAGAAGCGCGAGTCTCCCCGAGTAGGATCGCAGGAAGTGGCTGGCCGGCAGGTCAAGCGGCTCCCCCTGCTCGGGAGCTTCCGGGGTATAGCAATGAAATCCCGACAGGTTGAGATAGGTATCCATCAAGCGGAGAGCCCGCCGCGGCAGGGCGTCGCCCGTGCGGTATCCCCTCCTGTACAGCCAGTGCTTCGGGTTGCCCCGATAAGCCCGGATTCCTTCTGGAAGGAGCAGCGGCAGATAGGCGGGGTTGACCTGATTACGCGGGAACACGATACTTTCAAGCCGTATCCCCTGACGCTCCGCGATCCGGACTGCTGCCTGCAGGTCTGCCTGGAATGCCGCCGAGTCTTGTCCCGCTTCCAGGCAGTAGTAATGCGAGAATGTATGCGTGGATACGCGCTGATACCGGGTCTCCTCAATCCGTCTGATCAAGGACAGACCGTAATGCGAGGCGTCAGTCTGCTCATCCGTACCGACAACGCCGCTTGCCAGATGCGGATAGGGAGACAGATTGGCATCCTGATAAGCGGGGAGCCTTGCGGGTATCCCGTGTAACAGCTGGTCCTTGGAATTGAAGAACATCAACCCTACGGTTGCCCAGGTCGCATGAATTCCACTGCGCTCAAATAGATCCAGTACGCGCGGAATAATCTCTCTTTCTTTGGCCAAATGCCCCAGGTAGTGGGATATCGGGCAAATATCCCGGATTCCCCAGTACAATTCAAAATCCATGGATATGACGAATTGACCGTGGTTCATAGGCATTGCGTTATTAAGTCCCCCTTAGTCCCGAATCCTTGTCATACGCTATTTCATAGATATACAAATAGAGCGGCCGTTATGCCAAAAACATAGCTTCAGCATAAAGACCGCTCTATAATCGGGCTCAAGATCAGGCTCTGACTGTCACATTCCGGTTGGTTGGAGCCAATTGAATGTTGAAGGTGGAGGCCTCAATCCGATTTCCCCCAAGCGCAAGATTAACCTGCGTATATCCGTCAAGATAAGTAGACAGATCGATACCACCGCCATCACTCATCCGAATCGTATTGTCCTTGATAACTCCGAAGTCCGCATTTTGCCAGGTCCAGATCGCCCGCTCGCCGTTCTCGATCGTATTGTTCTTGATCGTGAAATTGTGAATGTTGCCCAGACGGATTGCCGTGGTTCCCTTGATATTACTGCCGCTGCCCATGATAATTCTGTTGTTCGAGATCACCGTGTTGCGCACCGTCTCCATAGCACTGACCTCAATCGCCGCGTAGAAGCTGCCGATTCCGTCAATCACATTCGAATAGATAATATTGTTGCTTCCGTACACACTGACCGCGGAGAACATATCCGGTGCAAGCTTCCCCTTATTGACGCCCTGATAGAAGTTGTTGTTCAGAAAAGAGTTCACAATATGGTTGCCGCTAACCTTGACTCCCTGGGCGTAGATCTTCATTCCGCGCTTCGCGCAGTACTCAAGCAGATTGCCTGAGATCAGACTGTCTGTGTTCTCGCCGCCATTCTCATCCATAGCCGGGTCTTCATAGTAAATGCCGTCTCCATCGTCGGCAGGACCGATATGATGGATATGCGAATTGGTAATCATGACCCGTCTGGCTGCTTGCTCATTCGAGCCCCATGTTGTTGTAATATAGATCCCCCGGGCAATCATAGACCCATTTGCCTGGTTGATCGCATAAATGTTTTTCACTTCCGAGCTGTCGATCTTAATCTGGCTGGTATTGCCGTATACCACAATTCCGGCGACCACTTCCGAGTAACCCTCTTCATCCGGGTTCCTGCTCTGGGAAGCATTGGCGGCCGTAACTCCGGATATATTCACGCGCTGAACGCCCCCGCCCACGACAAGAACGCGGTTAACCTGCTTGTTCCCGTCCAGACTGAGATTGCAGATCTCCACATCACTGCCGGTAACCCGCATCAGCTCCCAGCCGAATCGACTGCCCGAAGCCTTAATCACCGAATCACTGCCCTGTCCCACCAGCTTGGTTCTGCTGCCGACGATCAGCGTGCGGTTAGGATCTATCACATAGGAACCTTTGGGGAAAAACACACTCGCCCCTCTTCCAGCCGCCTGATCAAGCGCCTTCTGGACAAAGGGGGTATCATCATCCCGCCCGTTTCCTTTGGCACCGATCTGCCTTACATTGATGACGCTGCCGGGGCTGCCAAGCTGGCTGATCACAGCCTGCTGGACCGTATCGCCCGAATTCGCCATAGCGAGAATGGCGAGCATGACCTGCTTGAAGAATCTTTTCACTCTGCATCCCTCCATGACATGACACAATAGCTTGGCTAACCTTCTGGTTGTAACCGTCTGTCGCTGTATATAAGATAGGGTCGGATGCGTCCTCTATAGCCAAATTCTAACATCCCGTCTGTGCGTTAAGAATCAGTATTAGCCTAATTCCCACTGTCTAAGCAGCCCGAATATGACAGGAGCATAAAGGGGCGGGACGGGAATATACATGCATGTATGGGGAGTTTGGGAAGACAAGCTCTATATTTCTGTAGGATAGGAGAGTAAGGATCCATGTATGATATGAAGCTGCTGGAGCAATGGGCAGAGTTCAACCGCCGGAAATGGGGATGCCGTGCCGCGATTCGCAGCTTCCAGGCGTCCCGCTCGAACAGCCGCTGTGAAAGCCTGTTTTTCTATACCCGGAGGGGAAAGCTCTACCTTCCGCCCCTTAATCTATATCATCCTACTCTATTTCAAGCCACGCCTACGTCCAAGGCCCACCGGATCAGCACCCAGTGGCACGAAGCCGCAAGGCAGATGATCGCGGAGATGTGTACGGTTATGGGAACCGCCGGCTTCTGCCTGCCGCCCGGATTCACCGATGTGCGTCCATTTATCTGGCAGGGCTTCGAGGTGGTCGTGAAGTACACCTACTATCTGGACTTTCCCTTTAGCCTTGAGAATGCCAGCGGCGATATCCGTAGCCGGGTCAAGAGGGCCTCATCAGAAGGCTACTATGTCCGGCGGACGGCGAATATGAAGGAAGTGCATGAGTGCCTGACCGGTACGGAGGCCAGGCAAGGCTTTTCACATAATTTGTCACTCCGGGATCTGGAGCTGGCTCAGGAGCTTCTAGGTGAGAATGCCTTCCGCTGTTATGTGTGTTATTCGAGGGAGGGGGAGCCGGTCAGCGCAAGCGCGGTTCTGGTGCTTGACCCGGATCGGCCCCAGTGGTGGATCGCCGGCAGCAAGGCGGCGCATCTCAGCAAGGGCGTAGTCCAGCTGCTGCAGAGCGTCCTGCTTCAGGAACTGTCGGACCTCGGCATGAAGGGGTTTGACTTCGCCGGAGCCAACATTCCGTCCGTAGCCAAGTCCAAGGCACCTTGGGGCGGCAATCTCGTTCCCTATTATCTGGTCAAGAAACGGGTATTCAAGGACGTGCTGCGGGTGTCCTGGAACTGGTGGAGATTCAGATCCAACAGACTTCAGCGCCGCTTAGGCAAGGCAAAAGGGCTATTCCGCCGTCATCTTGGATGACTTGGGGAATAGCCCTTCGTTATGGCCAGATATACAATTTGCTGCGTTCTTGTAAAAAGCTAAATTTCCTTCAGGAATTCCTCCGCATCCTTATCCGCCTTCATCTGGTTGCACAGGTTGCAGGCACAGACACAATTGTCCGGTGTCGTATGGCCTCCCTTGGCCCGTGGCAGCAAGTGGTCAATGGTATCTCCATACTTACCGCAGAAGTAACAGGTATAGTCATCACGGGTCAATATATACCTGCGGAAGCCCTTGCTTGTGTACAGGCGGCGGATCGTATGTGGATTCACCACGACGGCGGCGTGCTCCCTGACCAGGGTCACGGCCAGCTCCAGATCAACCTCCTGCTGCCAGCCCCGGCCCCGGTCGGTCCGGCCGCGCATGCGGATCGAGCCGAGATGATTCGGCCGCAGCCGGGTCGGATCACCCGGGTCGGCTGTATTCGTCTGCCTGCCGGGGACAGGCCGGGTCGGCGGGCTCTGCCGCTGGGCTCCGCCGCCCGGCTGCTCTGCTCCGGGCGGTCCGGCAGCCAGCGCCCGGGAGACACCCGCCCATGCGGACGGTCCGGCGGACAGCGCCTCGGGGGCTCCCGCCGACGCGGACGGCACGGCGGACAGCGCCTGGGAGGCTCCCGCCGACGCGGACGGCACGGCGGACAGCGCCCGGGGGGCTTCCGCCGACGCGGATGGCCCGGCGGACGGTGCCTGGCGAGCTCCCCCGGCGGCGGCGCTCGCCGCTGTCGCGGGCTTCCGCAGCTGAGCGGGACCTCCCGCGGGCGGGTGCGAGGGATGCTCCGGTGCCGCGGGTTGGGAGGCATCCATCGCAGAGGAAGCCTCCTTAAGCTTGCGGCGGCAAGCGCGGCAGGTTCCCCTGCGGGCGCCCGGCCTGCTCCCCCTGCCGGTTCGGCGGAGAAATTCCGTAACCGGCCTCTTTTCGTGACACTGGGCACACTGCTTATATGTAGTCGGTTCGTTAGAAGTCATTGTGTGCGGGGCCTCTTTTTCCGGATGTATGACCTGATCCTGCCCCTTTTCTCACCTCTTATTGTTCATTGATTGGACACGAAGATCCCTGCCCGTCCTACCGCAAATGATGGAAGAATGCCCCCGGCCATACTCGGAATAATTCCAGCCGGGCTCCTCCTGACTTATTAGACTCTGACTGGCACAGTCTCTTAATTTATACCACTTTTTCGTGCTTTTGAAGCTGCGATGCGGGTTAAGGTGACCTTTGAACGAACTTCCTTTCCTATATTTATGGCCAATTTCATACTATTTCAGAAATCCTGCACTCCCTCGGACCTTGCTTGGTTAAAATATACAGCCGATTGGGTAATGCTTAATTATGCAGGTTTAAGTACAGGATGCCTGTGCTGATGGAGGAGGAGTCCAGAGTTGAAGAGAAATCATACGATTATGCAGTTTTTTGAA